>DASWCG010000264.1:0-23374 GCA_036390175.1 Candidatus Acidiferrales bacterium
CTGTGGGTCGTGGGCATCGCCATCTTCTGCGCCGCGTCCCTGATGGGCGCCCTCAATTTCATCACCACGGTCATTGATCTGCGCGCCAAGGGAATGAAGCTGATGCGCATGCCGCTGACCTGCTGGGCCTGGTTCGTCACCGCGATTCTCGGTCTGCTGGCCTTTGGCGTTCTGCTGGCAGCGTGCATTCTGCTGCTGCTCGACCGCACCGCGGGGACCAGCTTCTTCATTCCCGGCGGCCTGGTGGTCACCGACAAGATCATCAATCACAAGGGCGGCTCCCCGCTCCTCTGGCAGCACCTGTTCTGGTTCTTCGGCCATCCCGAGGTGTACATCGCCATTCTGCCCGGCATGGGCGTGGCCTCGCACGTCCTCTCGACCTTCTCGCGCAAGCCGGTGTTCGGTTATCGCGCCATGGTCTACGCGCTCTGCGGAATCGGTTTTCTCGGTTTTTGCGTGTGGGGCCACCACATGTTCGTCAGCGGCATGAGCCCCTATTCCGCGTTTGCGTTTTCGCTGCTGACTATGTCCATCGGCGTGCCCTCCGCCATCAAGACGTTCAACTGGCTGGGCACGCTCTGGGGCGGGAAGATTCAGTTCACCTGCGCGATGCTCTTTGCCATTGGATTCGTTTCCCTGTTTGTTTCCGGCGGGGTTTCCGGTTTGTTTCTGGCGCAGCCCTCGATTGACCTGTTCTTCCACGACACCTATTTCGTCGTCGCCCACTTCCACTTGATTATGGGCGTCGCGGCAATCTTCGGCATTTTCGCCGCGACCTATTTCTGGGCGCCGAAAATGTTCGGATGCCACCTGAGCGAGGGCCTCGGCAAAATCCATTTCTGGTTCACGTTTGTCGGCGTGTACGCCATCTTTATGCCGATGCATTGGCTGGGGATGCTGGGGCACCCCAGGCGCTACTCGAGCACCGAGGTCCTGACGCTATCGAACGCGGAATATACTTCGATTCACAACTTCATCTCCATCGCTGCGATGATCACCATCACGGCGCAGCTTCTCTTCCTCTTCAATTTCTTCTGGAGCCTGAAGAAAGGAAAGAAAGCCGGCATCAATCCGTGGAATGCGACCACGCTGGAATGGACCGTCCCTTCGCCGCCGCCGCATGACAATTTCGCGGGAAACATTCCCACCGTGAATCACGGCCCGTACGAGTTCAGCGTTCCGGGCGCGCCGAAGGACTTCATTCTCCAGTCGGAGGCCGAGGCTCCCGCGAAGAAACGCGGATAATCCATGCCCGCCCACACCGTCATTGACGACGTGTTCACCGTGGACGCCGGAAAAGGCGGCGGCACGGCTCCGCCCGCCGGCGGCGGCGATGATGAGGGCCGGGGCGCGGGACACACCCCGGTTTCTTCCCGCCGTTATTTCACGGGGATTTCTCTCGGCCTCGCCGCCATCCTGATGTTCTTCATGGCGCTCACCAGCGCCTACATCGTGCGCAAAGGCTTCGGCGGAGATTGGCAAGCCTTGCGTCTGCCTCCGATTCTTCTGCTGAATACCGCATTGCTCCTGTTTAGCAGCTTGACGATTGAAATCGCGCGCCGCCATGCCGCTGACGCGCGGCTCGATTCCTTCCGCCGCTGGTGGAGCGCGACAACTGTGTTGGGCCTGGCGTTTCTGGCAGGCCAGATCATCGCCTGGCGGCAACTCGCCGCTGCCGGCGTGTTCCTTCGGACCAATCCCGCCAGCAGCTTTTTCTATACGCTCACGGCGGCCCACGGAGCGCACCTGGCAGGCGGCATTCTCGCGCTGCTCTACGTCGCGTTCCGCGCCTGGGAGCGCGCCAAGATCACGCGTTCGGCGGCCGCGGAAATCGCTTCGATTTACTGGCACTTCATGGATGGGCTGTGGATCTTCTTGCTCTTACTCTTGTACCTGGGACGGTGAACCGTGCACGACTCGAAGTTTGATGCGTCGGCAGCTTCCACATGGGGCGGAGGCGCTTCGCCCTTTGCCATGGGCTCGAAGAAGCTGGGCATGTGGCTGTTCATTGTGTCGGACTCGCTGACGTTTTCCGTGCTCCTGTTCACCTACAGCTATCTGCGCCTGGCCAATCCCGACTGGCCCCGGCCGTTTCCGTTCAGCCCCTCCATCATTTTCTCGACAATCATGACGGTCGTCCTGCTCGCCAGCAGTTTGACGATGGTCTTCGGCGTCGCGGCGGCTGCGCGCGGCAATCGCCCGGCCACCGTGAAATGGATCCTCGCCACCATGGCCGGCGGCGCCACATTCATCGGCCTGCACCTCACCGAATGGTTTCACTTGATTGGCGAAGGCCTGCGTCCCTGGGGAAACGAGTGGCATGGCTCGCCGTTGTTTGGCGCCGTGTTCTTCGGCGTCACCGGCCTGCACATGACCCACGTGGCCATCGGCGTCCTTTACCTGGGCACGATTTCTTTCGGCTTCGGCCGCGGCAAGTGGTCTGCCGAAGACGTCGAAGTCAGCGGCCTCTACTGGCACTTCGTGGATTTGGTCTGGATGTTCGTTTTCCCGCTGGTGTACTTGATGTCGGTGAAGTATTAATTAGGGGTGATGAGGAAAGGGAGCGCAGCATGTCTACAGCAACCCAAGCTGCCAAAATGGCGGCTCCGCCCAAGCGATGGATGATCTGGACCGGGCGCGTACTCAGCGCCATCCCCGTCCTGCTGCTTGCAATGAGTGCAGGGTTCGCGTTCGCGCGGACGCCGCAAGTCATCGAGGGAATGGGCAAGTTCGGTTATCCCGAGAGCAAGCTGCTTCTCATTGCCGTGCTGGAGATCGGCTCGGCACTGATTTACGCCATCCCGCGAACCGCGGTCCTCGGCGCCATTCTTATGACCGCTTATCTGGGCGGCGCGGTCGCGACGCACGTGCGCATCGGCGACCCTGGATATCCCACCGCCATTATTGCGGGAATTTTCGTCTGGGCAGGCCTGTACCTGCGGGACGAGAGGCTGCGCGCGCTGCTGCCGTTGCGACGCGCGCAATAAACCGAATCGGAAGCGAGAACACTTTTGGAGCAGAACTGAGATGAGCTCACACGCAGAAGCGGTTGAATCGCACGTTCCGGCGACGGCGAAATTGTTCGTGACGGTCTGGGTCGGCCTTGTGGCCATCACCGGCATCGAGGTGCTGCTGGCCTACAATCAAATCGCGCCCGGGATCATGTTGACGGTATTGGTGGGCCTCTCCATCATCAAAGCGGGCATGATCATGGCCTTCTTCATGCACCTCAAATACGAAAGATTTGGCCTGGTGCTCCTGCTCGTCCCGGCGTTTATGTTTTGCGTGATGATGATCTGCATCTTCTTTTTCCCGGACAGCCTGCGCCTCGGCAATCCCGCGATGCACTAGCCAAGAGTTCGGTGTGAGAAAAGCCGGCGTCGGAATACTGGTCACCGCATACGCAGTGCTGTTGTATACGTCGCTGGCGGCGCCGGTGTATGCCCGGGCTCATCCGCACCTGAACGCAGCCATGCTGGCCGCCTATTCCGCGCCGTGGCCGGTGGCGCTGGCATGCGCGGTGGTGGCGGCGGGCATCATGCTAGCGGTGGTTCCCATTCGGCGCGGGGAACGGTGGGCTATGTGGGCGTCGCTCGCGATGTGGGTCATCCTATTCGCCACGCGGTTCGCCACTGATCCGCGCTGCCTTGTGGTCCTCGACCCTCATCAGCACGGCTGCCACTCCTTCATGATCGCGGTTGTGCTCGGAATCATTGGACTTGGGCTTGCCAGCTTCAGCCGGTCACCAGGCCGTACCGTCTAAGCTGAACTGAGCCAAGAGATTCTCGCTTGCCTAAAGAGCCGTTTTCTGAGATAAGTCAATTGATGATTCGCTGGTGCATGGCATGTTTCATTGGCCTTGTGGCGGTTGCCGCGGTCCCTTCGGCGTTCGCCCAGGGCTGCCCCATGTGCTATCGGGCCGCGTCCCAGGCGGGCCAGATGGCCATTGAGGCCTTGCAGCATGGCATCCTTGTTCTCTTGATTCCGACTCTTGTGATGTTCGTCGGCGTCCTGGTGTTCGCCTTCCGCCGCGCCGCCTCCACCGAATAATTCGCACCGGTTGTCGTCCCGCGGCAGTGACAACTGACCGCTGAGCGGGAAGCGTATACTAAACTCTTGCCGCGGCACGAGCGGCACTCGATCGCGGAGGCGCTCGGCAAGAAACGAGGAAACAACATGATTAAATCTCTTACTTCACTGGGACTGATTCTCCTGTGTTCGGCGGCCGCAGGAGCGGCGAGCCAGGTACGCCGTGTGGTGATTTATGACGGCAAGGCGACCGAATTGGCCACGGCTTCGCCCTTTGCGGAATCGAAAGACTTATGGGTGACGCTTGCGGAGCTCACGCGCGCGACAGGGTTTGCGGTGAAGCCGCAGGGCGTGTGCCGCGAGGAACTCTGTTTTCCGATACCCAAACAAAGGAAAAGCGATTTCCTGGCGCGGCGCGGAAAAGTCACGTGGTTCAACCTGAGCGAGTTCGGGCGGCTGTTGAAGCAGCCGATGACTCACGATGAGCAACTGGCGGCCTGGTACTTCGGCCCGCGGCCCGATACGCAGAATGCGTACCTCGAATCGCTGCAGGCGCCGGACTTCACGCTCCCGGATTTGCAAGGCAAGATGCATTCGCTCGCGGATTTTCGCGGGAAGAAGGTGCTGCTCATTACCTGGGCGTCCTGGTGAGGGTGCCGATTCGATTTGCCCGGGTGGCAAACCTTCTATCACGAGTTGAAAGACAAGAATTTCGAAATCATCTCTGTGGCCCAGGACACCGGCGGGGCCAAAGATGCCGGGCCGTGGATTGAGAAAGCAAATCCGGAATATACCGCCCTGATTGACCAGGAACACCTCGTCACGAAACTCTACGGCATGGTCAACGTCCCCACGGCCGTTTGGATTGATGAGCAGGGAAAAATCGTGCGGCCAAACGAAGTGGCGTTCGTGGACGATCGGTTCAAAAACCTCACCCACCTGGAAGCAGCTCCCTATCTCGATGCCGTCCGCGATTGGGTCGCCAAAGGGGAGCAAAGCATCTACGCCATGAACGAAGAGCAGCTCCGGAAGCGGCTGGCGCCCGAGAGCACGGAGCGCCTGCAGGCGGATGCGGAGTTCAGCCTGGCGGAATATCTTTACCACGCGGGCCGCGGGCCGGAAGCGATTCCACATTTCAAAGAAGCGCAGCGGCTCGACCCCGACAATTGGAACTACAAGCGTCAGGCGTGGCTGCTCGCGGATGCGGAGAAAGACTACGGGACCTCGTTCCTGAAAGAAGTGCAAAAACTCAACGGCAAACCCTACTACCCGCCGCGGAAACTTCCGGCGTCAAACGACCAACCTAAATAGAGTCAGTTGGAGACTGAGATCCTTCAGCGTCGCAGTTGTCAAGAACGAAATCAGCACCTCAGAATTCGATTGGGGCAGACCCCACGGGATGATATGGTGGTGATGCGTTTGTCGCTCTTGTTACACCTTTGGATTCGTTCCGGGCGGCCGCACATGGGGTTCTGCGGCTCCCGCAGTCAGAAGCCCGGGGCGCTCGCGAGCGGCACCAAATAGCCCACGCAGAGAGAGCCATTTGAAGGGGAGTGAAGAATTGCGAAATACGTCTGAAACTACAAAGGAAGGCGCCGCCGCTCTTGTCCTGAACCGTCCTTGGGAACAGCCATTCTGGAAACCGGCCAAGGGCAAATGGGGAGTGCTCGCCTTTATCGTAATCATCCATGTTCTCGCTCTTATCGGGCTGATTTTGTTTCCGCTGCCCAGCCTGAAGGTTCTCAGTGTGACCTTGTTGTTCATGGCTCTCGGCGGAATTGGAACCACGGTTTGTTACCACCGCACCCTCGCGCACCGCACCGTCAAGCTGAACCGATTCGTCGAACAGATGCTGATTTTCTGGGCTGTTTTCAACGGCTCGGGGCATCCGGCGAGCTGGGTCGCTTACCATCGCCTGCATCATTCTCACACCGATACTCCCGACGACATTTCCAGCCCCAAGCAAGGAGGCTTCTGGTGGGCGCATATGCGCTGGCTCTACCAGACCCCTCCAGCCGACCGGCACAGATGGGCTCCGGAGCTTACGAAATCACCCTATCAGTTCTGGGCCTATGCGGAGACACCGATTGTTGCTGTGTCCTTACTGTGCGGTCTGGCACTGGGCTGGCAAGGGTTCTTTTGGATCGGCGCCATGCGGCTGGTCTATTCGCTGCACATGCAATGCCTCGTCAACAGCCTCACGCACCTCGGCCATGCCACGGAGGGAGACTCCAGCATGAATGTGTGGTGGCTCGGCCCGCTGCAATTCGCGGCGTGGGGAGAAAACTGGCACAAGAATCACCACAGCTTCGCCGGCTCCGCGCGCCTGGGTTTGCACTGGTGGCAGACCGACATCGGCTGGTACATCATCTACGCGTTGGAAACACTCGGCCTGGCTCACAACGTAAAACGCCCGCAACTCCGATAAGCAGTCTTCGGAACCGACACCAAAGCCAATAATTCCCCGCCAGCGTCAGAACTTGACGAGCACGGCCATATTCAGCCGGGTCTCTCTCTTGCGGAGATCCGGGACAAAGCCCGCCACCAACGAGCCAAGCGGACCTATCAGAGGAGACGGCGCCAGAGCCGCGAACCTTGACGTTAGTGGCTCTTATGTTATAGTCCCTCACACTTTGCACGGCGTCTGCCGACAAGCTTGGCAGCACTGCAAGCATTTCAGGATTAGGGTGGACCATGGCTCGCCCCAAGACGGCTGAAAGCGCACCGATGTCCGCGCTGCTTCGAGAGAGGAGAAAACGGGAGCAGATTGCCAAGCGAGATTTCTCCGGGCCCGCGGCAACAACGAGGCAAGGGGAGACAGCCGGGCTCCGGGAACGCAAGAAAGCGCGGCTTCGCCAGCAGATCGTGGAGACCGCCGTGAAGCTGTTCCGCAAGCGCGGCTACGAGAAGACGCGGGTGAACGACATTGTGCGGATTCTGGAGATTAGCCAGCCGACTTTTTTCCGCTATTTTCCCAGCAAGGACGCCGTTCTGCGAGAAATCGGAACGCGAGGCTTCTCCTGCATCAGCAAGCAGTTCAAGTCTGAACTCTCCTGTGAAGCGACTACCGAGGAACGCTTGCGCCGCCTCTATCAAAGCTTTGCGCGCACTGCGGAAGCCGACCGGCGGCTGTGGCAGGCCGTCGTGCTGGCCGGGGCGATGGATCCGGTGCGGTCGCCGGATTTGCGGGAGTTCCAGGAAATCGCAGCCGGCCTGCTCCGTGAAATTCTCGCGGAAGGGCAGAAGCGCGGTGAGGTCACGCGGGTCATTCCGATCGTTCATCTCGCCGAGTTCATGGAAGGGCTTTACAACACGGTGGTTCGGCAATGGGCGGTGGACCTCACCGGGCCGCATGAACTAGCCGAACGTGTGCGCAGTGCCGTTGATTTTTTCCTGCTGGGGGCAAAGCCGTGAGCAGCTGACGAGGCCGGCAAGCGGTTGAGCGCTCGATAAAACCCGACCTGCAATGTGAATCTGGGTCGCGCGAACTCAGATATTCCGCGGGGTGAAGTCCGATGAAGGCTGCCATCTTGCACGAATTCAAGAAACCCCTGGCCATCGAGGAAGCCGCCCGGCCAAAGCCCGGCGCCGATGAAGTGTTGATCGAAGTCGAGGCCTGCGGCGTGTGCCACTCCGACTTGCACGTGGCCGACGGAGATTGGGCGCAGCTCGCAGGCATCGTCAAGAAACCGCTGATTCTCGGGCATGAAATTGCGGGCCGGGTGGTCGAGAAGGGCGCCGCGGTGCGCGACCTGCAAATCGGCGATCGCGTAGGAGTGCCGTGGGTTCACTGGACCTGCGGCGAGTGCGAGTTCTGCCGCGAAGGAAATGAGAATCTGTGCGTGCGGCAGAAAATCACCGGCGTCACCGAGGACGGGGGCTACGCGGAGTTTGTGAAGGCCCCGGCAAGCCATACGCTGAAAGTCCCCGATGGTGTTTCTTCGGCCGAAGCCGCGCCTTTGTTTTGCGCCGGGGTCACCGTGTACCGGGCGCTGAAACAGGCAAGAATCATTTCCGGACAGCGGCTGGCTGTTTTTGGCGTCGGCGGGCTGGGACATCTCGCGGTGCAGATTGGGCGCGAGATGGGAGCGGAAGTAACGGCGATTGATATAACGGAAGAAAAGCTTGCGCTGGCAAAATCGCTCGGCGCTTCCAAAACACTGAACGCTGCGGCCGCCGATGTTGTCACGGAGTTGCGCGGCAAAGGGGGAGTCCATATTGCGCTTGTGACCTCGGCCGCAAAAGCGGCCTACGACATGGCGTTCTATTGCGTGCGGCCGACCGGGACGCTTCTGGTGGTGGGCTTGCCCGCGGACAATATCAGTTTTCCGCCGATTGTGATGGCCGCGGGGGAAGTCCGCATCCAGGCTTCTGCCGTGGGCACGCGCCAGGATTTGCGGGAAATACTGAGCATGGCCGCCAAAGGAAAGGTTCGCTGCCGAGTGGCCGCGCGCCCGCTTGCGCAAGTGAACGACGTGTTGGGGCAATTGCGCCGGGGCCAAATCTCCGGACGGGTGGTTCTGACTCTGCGTTGAAAGCGAATCGCTTCCCGGAAGCAGTGGGACCATGAACGTCAAACAACTGTTTGACCTTACCGGACGCGTGGCTATCATTACCGGGGGATCCATAGGGCTTGGGCGCCAAATGGCGGAAGGCCTGGCGGAAATGGGCGCTCACCTTGTGCTTTGCGCGCGCAAAAGGGAGCGCTGCCAGGAAGCTGCCGAGGAATTGCAGAAGCTCGGCGGGAAGGCTCTGGCGCTGGCTTGCGATGTCAAAAGCCCCACCAGTATTCAAGAGGTTGTGGACACGGCGCTCGCGCAGTTTGGGCGGATCGATGTCTTGATCAATAACGCGGGAACTTCCTGGGGCGCTCCAACGGAGCAGATGCCCCTTGAGGATTGGACCAAGGTGCTGGACACCAACCTGACCGGGACTTTCCTTTGCGCGCAGGCCGTAGGCAAAGTCATGATCAAGCAGGGCCGCGGGAAGATCATCAATGTCGCATCGGTCGCAGGTCTGGGCGGCGCGCAGCGCGGCACGGTTCAGGCGATCGGATATCACGCCAGCAAGGGAGGAGTGATCGCGTTCACGAAAGACCTGGCCTGCCAATGGGCCGCGCACAACATTCAAGTGAATGCCATTGCCCCCGGGTGGTTTCCGACGCACATGTCCGGCTGGGTGATTGAGCACAAGAAAGAGCTCCTCTTGGAACAAATTCCCCTGCGCCGCTTTGGCGGCGATCATGATTTGAAAGGGGCTGCTGTCTTCCTGGCTTCCGCCGCTTCCGACTACGTTACCGGCCACGTGCTGGTGGTGGACGGCGGGCAGACAGCCTGGTAAACGAAAGTAAGCGCATGAATATTCCCCTTACGCCCATCCGCTTTCTTCGCTATGCCGAACAGCAATTTCCCGGCAAGACCGCCGTGGTGTGCAAAGATCTGCGGTTTACCTACGCCCAATTTGCCGAACGCGCGTGCCGGCTGGCGGGAGCCCTGCGCAAAACCGGAGTGAAGCCCGGTGAGCGGGTTGCGTTTCTGAGCATGAATTGCCATCGGCTGCTCGAAGCGTATTACGGAGTCCTGGAGGCCGGCGCGGTGTTGCTCCCGCTGAACATTCGGCTCGCGCCGCATGAGCTTGCCTACATTTTGAATGATGCCGGAGCCAAGGTGCTCTTCCTGGAAAAACAATTCCTGGAGATGGCGGATTCATTTCGCCAGACCCTCTCCCGCGTGCAGAGTTTTATCCTGCTCGATGAGCGGCCCCAAACAAATTGGTTGTTACCACAAAATTATGAAGAGCTTTTGGCCGCTGCTGCGCCTTATCGCGCGGACATCATGAGCTTCGACGAGAACTCCACCGCAGAGCTTTTTTATACTAGCGGAACCAGCGCGAACCCCAAGGGCGTGATGTTGACCCACAGAAACATCTATCTGCACGGCTTGAACGTCTGCCTAGCCTTGCATCTTTCCGGCGATACGGTCGAATTGCACACGATTCCGCTGTTTCATGCCAATGGCTGGGGGATTGCGCAGGCGCTCACGTTTATGGGCGGCACGCACGTCATGCTGCAGCGCTTTGATCCCGCGGAAGTCTTTCGGCTGATTGAGCGGGAGCGCGTGCGGACGTTTGCTCTGGTCCCCACTATGGCCACCGCCTTGGTGAACTGTCCGGAGCGAGCAAATTTTGATTTGAGCAGCCTCGAGAGGATCACCATCGGCGGGGCGGCCTCTTCGCCGACACTGGTGCTCGAAGTGGAGAGAAAACTGGGCTGCTGTTGTTTTTCCGGCTATGGTCTGACGGAAACTTCGCCGATGCTTACGCTCTCCCGGATGAAGAGCGGCGTGCATTGGGAAGGAGAACAGCGCTATGCGGGCCAGGCGATGACCGGATACGCTGTAGGCGGCGTGGAGATCCGCGTCGTGGATGCCAACGACAAGGATGTGCCTCACGACGGGAAAACCATCGGGGAGATCATTGCCCGCAGCGATGGCGTGATGGAAGGCTATTGGCAGCAGCCCGAAGCAACCGCTCAGGCCATGCGCGGCGGATGGTTCCATACCGGAGACATGGCCACAATCAATGAAAACGGCTATGTTCTCATCGTGGACCGCGCCAAAGACATCATCGTCAGCGGCGGGGAGAATATCTCCTCGCTCGACTTGGAAAAGACCCTGGCTGCGCATCCCGGCGTGTATGAGGCCGCCGTGATTCCTGTTCCTGATGAAAAGTGGGGAGAAGTGCCGAAGGCGCTGGTGGTGCTCAAGCCGGACGCAAAGGCCACGGAAGGAGAACTGCTCGAATTTTGCCGTTCCCGACTAGCACATTATAAATGCCCGCGGTCGGTGGAGTTCCTCCTCAGCCTGCCGAAGACAGGCACGGGCAAGATCTTGAAGAAAGAACTGCGGAAGAAGTATTGGGCGGGACAAGAAACCATCCGTCCCGAGTTTGCCACGAAGAAGTGAGACGAGGGCCCAGCACCGCGACGGAGCTGATGAAGGAGCACTGGAAATGGATTGGAATCTGACAGCGGAAGAATTGAAGTTTCGCGACGAATTGCGCGCGTGGCTCAAGGCCAATGTCCCCAAGGACTGGGACAATTGGCGGGAAGAATCTCTCGAGGCCCGCTTCGGCTATTTGAAGCGCTGGCAGCGCAAGCTCTACGAAGGCGGGTGGGCCGGAATTTCCTGGCCAAAAGAGTACGGCGGCCGCGGCGCCAGCCTGATGCAGCAAGTCATCTTCTGGCAGGAAATGGCCCTGGCCGAAGCACCGCCGCTGGCCAACGTTTTGGGCCTTGGAATTATTGGCCCGACGATCATCGCCTTTGGCACAGACGCGCAGAAGAAGCGGTATCTCTCGAAAATTCTCAGCGCCGAAGAGATTTGGTGCCAGGGTTTTTCCGAACCGAACGCGGGCTCCGACCTGGCCAGCCTGCAAACCGAGGCGCGCCTGGAGGACGGCCACTACGTCATGAACGGCCAGAAGGTATGGACCAGCTATGGCTGGGCGGCGGATTGGTGCGAAGTGGTTGTCCGCACGGACCCGAATGCGCCCCAGCACAAGGGTCTTACCGTTCTGCTCCTGGACATGAAGACCCCCGGCGTGGAAGTCCGTCCGCTGCGTCAGATGACCGGCGAGACCGAGTTCAACGAAGTGTTTTTCCGCGACGTTCGCGTGCCGGCGGAAAACGTGGTTGGCCAGGTGAACGACGGCTGGAAAGTGGCCATCGGAACACTCATGCACGAGCGCGGCACATTCGGCGCCGGCCTGCAAATCATCTACAAGCGCAATATGAACCGGCTCATCGAGCTGTCTCGCACGCGAAAGCGGAACGGACGCCCCGCCGCGCAGGACCCGCTGATGCGGCAAAAACTTGCGCAATGTTACGCCGAGGTCGAAATCATGCGGCTGAACCAGATGCGCGCGTTCAGCCGCGTCAGCGCCACCGGCGTGCCCGGTCCGGAAGGCTCCATCCAGAAACTATTCTGGAGCGAGCTGAACCAGCGCTTCCAGCAGGTTGCGCAGGAGTTGCTGGGCCCCTTTGGGCAGCTAGAAGCCGCCAGCCCGTACACCATTGACAACGGCACCTGGGCCTACGGTTACCTGCGTTCGCGCGGGAACACCATCGAAGCCGGCACCTCGGAGATCCAGCGCAACATCATCGGACACTTTGTGCTTGGCCTGCCGCGAAGCTACTAAGGGGAAACGCGATGCAATTCGGATTGAGCGAGAGCCAAATGCTTCTGAAAGATAACGCGCGGAAATTTTTCGCGGGCGAGTGCCCGATGGGAGAGGTCCGCCGCCTGATGGAGACCGCCACAGCCTATGATGCCGCGCAGTGGTCGAAGATGGCTGAACAGGGTTACACGGGGATTATTTTCCCGGAGGAATACGGCGGCGTGGGTCTTGGCAAGGTGGAGCTTGTCCTGCTGATGGAAGAGGCGGGGCGCGCGCTTCTGCCGGGGCCGTTCTTTTCCAGCGTGGTGCTGGCCGGAGCCGTGCTTGACGCGGTTGCCTCTTCCGGCCAGAAGAAGAAGTACCTCGCTCCCATCTGCCGCGGCGAGGCGCGCGCCACGGTTGCGATGCTCGAAGCCAGCGCGAGTTGGGATCCGGCGGACGCGCAGGTATCGGTTGCAAGCGGAAAGCTGACCGGCGAAAAGCTGTTTGTGCTGGATGCCGCCGGGGCGGACTCGATTATTGTCGTGGCCCACAACGGCGTCTTTATCACCGCCGCGAAGGCTGCCGGCATCAGCATCAAGCCGATGCCGGGCATGGACCTCACACGCAAGCTGTATGCCGTGGAATTCAAGAACACGCCTGCGGAGAAACTCGGTGAAACAACGGCCCTGGCGAAGGCGCTCGACATCGCCACCGCTGCTTTGGCCGCCGAGATGACGGGCGGCATGCAGCGCACGCTTGACATCACCGTCGAATACGCGAAAACGCGAAAGCAATTCGGCAAGCCCATCGGGATGTTCCAGGCGGTGCAGCATCAGTGCGCCGACATGTACCTGGAGACCGAGAGTTCGCGCTCCGCGGCCTACTACGCCGGATGGGCGCTGGAAGAGAATGCGCCCGATGCCGCCATAGCCGTTTCCGTCGCCAAAATGTACACGAGCGATGCCTGCCGCACGGTCGGAAATCGCGGAATTCAAGTCCACGGCGGGATGGGTTTTACCTGGGAAAATGATTTGCATCTATACTACCGCCGGGCAAAAGCGTCGGAGACGATGCTTGGGGACGCGAGCTTTCATCGCGAGCGCATCGCCCGTTTGGTGATTGACGCCGGCGCAGTTTCGGCAAAGTCCGCGTAGCCGTCCACCCCAAGAAAGAGAGTGGCTCTCATGAGCGACCTGGTACAACTCACCAAAGACAACGACGTTGCCATCATCACCATCAACAATCCGCCGGTGAACGCCCTGAGCCCGGGTGTTCCGGAAGGAATCTCCGACGCGATCGAACAGATCAACAACGATCCCGGCGTAAAGGCGGCCGTGCTGATCGGCGGCGGCCGCACCTTTGTCGCCGGCGCGGATATCAAGGAATTTGGCAAGATCACTTCCGGCAAGACGCAGCGCGGCGTGGCCTTTCTTCCCCTGTTGCTGCGCATCGAGGATTGCCGCAAGCCGGTGGTGATGGCTATTCACGGCACGGCGTTCGGCGGCGGCCTGGAGCTGGCCATGGCCGGCCATTATCGCGTCGCTGCCCCGAGCGCCCAGGTTGGACAGCCCGAAGTGAAGCTCGGCCTGATCCCCGGCGCGGGCGGGACACAGCGGCTGCCTCGTCTGGCGGGCGTAGCCAAAGCCGTGGAGATGTGCGCGGGCGGCAATCCCATCACGGCACAAGATGCGCTGAAGTTCGGCATCCTCGACCGCTTGATTGAAGGAGACCTGCTTGCCGGCGCTGTCGCCTTCGCACGTGGAGTTGCCGGAAAGCCGGCGCCCAAGACCCGCGAGCGCAAAGAGAAACTCGGCACGCCCGCGCAGAACGCACCCATCTTTGCCGCCGCGCGGGAAAACGCGCGCAAGAAGCAGCGCGGCCTGATGGCGCCGCTCGCGGCCATAGACGCCATGGAAGCGGCCACGAAGTTGTCCTTTGAGGAAGGTTGCGAGACGGAACGGAAGCTCTTCGCGGAATGCCTTTTCTCGGACCAGTCTAAGGCGCTCATTCACGTGTTTTTCGGCGAGCGCGAAGTGGCCAAGATCCCGGATGTGCCCAAAGAGACCCCGATTATCCCGGTGAACAGCGCCGCGGTTGTTGGCGCCGGAACCATGGGCGGCGGGATCACCATGGCTCTGGTCAATGCGGGAATTCCAGTGCTGCTGAAAGAGACGGACCAAGCGGCGCTCGACCGCGGCCTCGCCACCATTCAGAAGAACTACGCGAATTCGGTCAAGCGCGGCCGCTTCACGCAGCAGTTCGTTGAGGAACGCCTCAAACTGATCAAGCCTACGCTTCGCTACGACGGTTTCGACGCAGTGGACATGGTGATTGAGGCGGTGTTCGAAGGCATGGCGCTGAAGAAGGAGGTTTTCGGAGAGCTGGACCGCAACTGTAAGCCAGGCGCGATTTTGGCGAGCAACACCTCCACGCTCAACATTGATGAGATCGCTTCGGCCACCCAGCGGCCGCAGGCCGTAATCGGCACGCACTTCTTCAGCCCGGCGAACGTGATGCGGCTGCTGGAAATCGTGCGCGGCAAGGCTACGGGCAAGGATGTGATCGCGACTTGCATGCAGCTTTCCAAGAAGATCGGCAAGGTCGGGGTGCTGGTGGGGAACTGCCGCGGCTTTGTCGGCAACCGTATGTTTGGCCCATACCGCCGCGAAGCACAGTTTCTGGTGGAAGAGGGCGCGAGCGTTGAGGCCGTGGACGGGGCGCTATACGACTACGGCATGGCCATGGGGCCGCTCGCGACCGGCGACCTCGCGGGGCTCGACGTGGGCTGGCGCATCCGCAAGGAATACCGCCACCTCGAAAAGCCCGGCGTGCGCCAGCCGCTCGCCGAGGATCGCCTCTGCGAAATGGGGCGCTACGGCCAGAAATCCGGCGCCGGCTGGTACAAGTACGACGCCGAGCGCCGCGCGATTCCCGATCCCGAAGTGGCCAAACTGGTGCGCCAGTGGGCCGCCGAAGCCGTCATCCAGCAGCGGCAAATCTCTGCGCAGGAGATCGTGGATCGCTGCATTTATGCGCTGGTGAATGAGGGTGCGCGCATCCTGCAAGAGGGCTACGCCTTGCGCGCCGTCGACATTGACATCATCTACGTGAATGGCTACGGGTTCCCGGCGCATCGCGGCGGCCCCATGTGGTACGCCGACACAACCGGTTTGAAGAAGGTCTACGATCGCATCCGGGAATTCCATCAACAGCACGGCGAACTCTGGGAGCCCGCGCCATTGTTGAAGCGTTTGGCTGAAGAAGGAAAAACCTTCGCCGACTTCAGCAAGGACCAGGGCGCGGCTGCGTAGCAGGGGGAGTGGAAATGAGAGAAGCGGTTGTCGTTGCCAGCTCGCGCACGGCGCTTACCAAGTCTTTTCGCGGCTCGTTCAATATCGCGCGCCCCGATGAACTCGCGGCGCATTGCATCAAGGACGTTCTGCGCAAGACGCCGAAGCTCGACCCAAGCGAAATCGAAGACGTAGTACTCGGCTGCGCGCAGCCGCACGGCCCGCAGGGTCATAACATCGCCCGCATTGCCGCGATGCTGGCCGGACTGCCGACCTCGGTGGCCGGCACGACCATCAACCGGTTCTGCTCGTCCGGCTTGCAAGCCATCGCTCTGGCGGCGCATCAGATCATGAACGAAGCAGTGGACGCTGCCATCGGCGGCGGGGTGGAAAGCATCAGCGTGATACCGCGCGACAGCAGTCCGAACCCCACGCTCGAGGAGAAGATGCCCGGGTTGTACATGGTGATGGGCGACACCGCCGAGGTCGTGGCCAAGCGCTACAAAATCAGCCGGCTGGCGCAGGACGAGTACTCGCTCTTGAGCCAGCAGCGCACCGCCCGCGCCCAAAGGGAAGGCTTCTTCGAGGACGAGATTGCGCCCATGCGCGTCACCAAAGCCGTTTTGGATAAAAAGACGGGTGCGCACATCGGCAAGGAAGAGGTCTGCGCCAACAAAGACGAGTGCAACCGGCCGGACACGACGCTCGAAGGGCTGCTCGCATTGAAGCCGCATTTTGACCAGACCAGCGGGCAGGGCACGGTGACTGCCGGCAATGCCTCGCAGCTTTCCGACGGCGCCTCGGCCACGCTGCTGATGTCGCGGGCGCGCGCCGATCAGCTCGGCATCCCCTACAAGCTGGTGTTCCGCGGCTTTCAGATCGCCGGCTGCGACCCGGACGAAATGGGCATCGGCCCCGTGTTTGCCGTGCCGAAGCTGCTGAAGCGCACCGGCGTGAAAATGAATGATATTGGCGTGTGGGAGCTCAACGAAGCCTTCGCCGTACAGGTGGTTTATTGCCGCGATCGTCTGGGGATCGATCCCGAGAAACTGAACCCCAACGGCGGCTCCATCGCCATCGGCCACCCGTTCGGCATGACCGGTTCGCGCATGGTCGGGACGATCGCCAATGAAATGGCCCGGCGCAAACACCGCTACGGCGTGGTGACCATGTGCATCGGCGGCGGCCAGGGCGCGGCCGGCCTGTTTGAACGAGCCACATGAGCCGCATTTTCCTGGTGCGCCACGGACAAGCTTCCTTCTCTGAACCAAACTACGACAAGCTCTCGGCAACCGGGGAAGCCCAGGCTCGCCTGCTGGGCCAATATTGGGTGCGGCACAACGTCGCTTTCGACAGCGTTTGCTGCGGGCCGCGCGTCCGCCAAGGGGAAACGGCCCGAATCGTTTTCGAAGCCTATCGGGATGCCGGCTTGGAGTTCCCGCGGCCGGTGGTCATGCAGGAATTCGACGAATACCAAGGCGACGCGGTGCTGGAGCGCAGCCTTCCGGGACTCATCGAGAGCAACAGCGCAATTCGTGAGCAGCATCGGGCTTACCAGACCTCAGGCAGTTCCAGCGAGCGGCGCAAACATTTCCAAAAATTGTTCGAGGTGGTGATCGCCAAGTGGGTGAATGGGGAGATCCCCCTCGACGATGTGGAATCCTGGCCCGCATTCTGCGCTCGCGTGAATCGCGGTTTGTCGGAGTTTATCTCAGCGAGCGGCCGGGGCCGGCAATTGGCGATCTTCTGCTCGGGCGGACCCATCGCCGTCGCCATGCAGCGCGCGCTCAACCTCTCGCCGGGGGACACGCTTCGAATTGCCTGGATGGTCCGGAATTGTTCTTATACTGAGTTCTTGTGCTCCGGCGGCCGCTTTACGCTAAGCACGTTTAATACGTTTCCGCATTTAGACGGCACTTCGCTGCTGACCTACCGCTAAGTATTAGGATACGAGCCGGCTATGGGAGATTTTCGAGATCGCACAGCCGCTGTAAGACCCGGCGAAGAACTCGACCTGGCCAAGCTCGAGCCCATCTTGCGCGGCCATTTTCCCGGTGAGACCGGACCCCTCGTTGTCGAACAATTCCCCAGCGGCCACTCCAATCTGACCTACCTGGTGCGTCTCGGCGGCAAGGAAATGGTTCTGCGCCGCCCGCCCTTCGGCAGCAAAGTCAAATCCGCGCACGATATGGGCCGCGAGTTCCGCGTGCTCGCTAAGTTGCATCCCGCCTACTCGCCCGCGCCGAAAGTGGTGTTGTTCTGCGATGACCCATCTGTCCTCGGTTGTCCTTTTTATGTGATGGAGCCGATCCGGGGGATTATTCTGCGAAGGGAATTGCCCGCGGGCCTTGCGTTTTCACCTGAGACGGCGCGGCGGCTGAGCGAATCGTTCGTGGATAATCTTTCCCGGCTGCATGGTTTGGACTACGCGGCAATTGGATTGGCCGATCTGGGGAAGCCGCAGGGGTACGTAGAGCGCCAGGTCAAGGGCTGGACAGAACGATACTACGGCTCACAGACACACGATCTGCCGGAAGTGGCGCAGATCTCGGCATGGTTGCAAGAGCACATGCCCCCCGCGAGGGAAGCCGCGCTCATCCACAACGACTACAAGTATGACAACGTGGTGCTGGATCCAGCCGACATTACGAAGATCGCCGGCGTATTGGATTGGGAGATGTGCACCATTGGCGATCCGCTTACCGATCTTGGCTCGGCTTTGGCCTACTGGGTGGACCCGCAGGATGCGCAGGAATTACAGCGAATTCGCTGGGGCCCGACGAATTTCCCTGGCAGCCTGACGCGCGCGCAGTTACTCGAGCGCTACGCGCAAATCACGGGACGCGACGTCTCAAATATGGTGTTCTATCTCGCCTTCGCGCAGTTTAAGATTGCGGTAATCATCCAGCAGATTTACTATCGCTATCACCAGGGAGTTACGAAGGACTCACGCTTCGCGGGCATGATGGATGTGACCAGGATTCTCTTGCGCGCTTCCTGGCGCACTATCGAAACTGGAGCAATCTAAGTTCACTCTGTGAAAGGGAGAATGTTCATGAAACTCGTCTCGGGAATGGTTGTTCTTGTAAGCTGTCTTGTGGTTTCGCTGGCGGCGACGGCTCAGGCCAAGCACACACCTTTTGATCCGGCGAAACACGGATTTAACTTCGGCAACGACTTTCAAAATGACGTAAAGCTGCCGGCCGGAATGGACATCAGGACCGGCGGCCTGTGCGGCGGTTTCGCGTACGCGTCGCTGGATTACTTTCTGGGGAATCGCCCCATCCCGCGGCAGAACTATCGCCCCGCGGACAACACCCCGCTGCAGCAATACCTAATGGCCCGGGAAGTGACCTCGCTGGTGAGCAATGCGGACAAGTGGGCCGAGATCAGCGTCAACCCGGGGGGCGCGCGCGACAGCGAGTTCTTCAACTGGGGACTGCAGGGCACCAACGGCGGCCGCATCGAAGAACTCAAGTCTTTCATCGACCGCGGCATGCCCGTGCCGCTGGGTTTGAAGGCGGACAAAGGAGGCGACCACCAGGTGCTGGCCATCGGCTACGACATGGGCCGTTATCGCGGCGACCTGGGCGCCTTCGAGAGCGACTTCAAGATTTTTATCTACGACTCCAATCATCCCAACCGGACGATGACGTTGGTACCGGACGTGGCCAACAAGGTTTACAGGTATCCGACCGGCGATGCGGACGGCGACACCAACACCTGGAGAACGTACTTCGTCGACAAGAACTACCATGCCCAGGCGCCGCCCAACATTGGCACCCCGAATTATCCCAATGACGGCCTGGCGCACGAATTGCTCCTGCGCTTTGCCACCGGCAGCGACGACATGCGGGGCGGCAATGACAACTTGGATCTCACCATCAACATCTTTGACGGCTCCCAGCAACATTTTCCGGCCGTCAATCTGCGCGCCCGCTGGGTCAGCAACTACACGCAGTTCGCCCGCATCGTGCTCAACCCGCCGGTGCCCCAGGCGCAGATCAAAGACCTCACCCTGAGCGACACGTTTGGCGGCGGCATCAGCGGCGATAACTGGGACATGAGCAAGCTGGACGTAAACCTCGGCCCCGAGTGGGGCAACGTGATCAAGACGGTGGGCTTCCATCGCTTCACCGGCAGCGACAAAGTACTGATGGTGCCCCTCAACAGCGCGCCGCCTGCGGTCGCAGGACAGGTGAGCCGGCTGCTGCTGGAGATTCGCACCGGCAGCGACGACATGCGGGGCGGCAATGACAACCTGAACATCGAAACCCATTTCGCCGACGGCCGCACACAGATCGATAACAACGTCAACAACAGCGCCAAATGGAACAACAACACCACCCACACCGTGACGATTGTCTTGAACAAGCCGGTGCCGGTGAATCAGATCAGGTCTCTCACGCTCGCCACGACCTTCTCCGGAGGAATGGGGGGCGACAACTGGAACATGGACTCGCTCAAGGTCACCGCGACCGGAGTGGGCGTAAACCAGGTGATTGCCACTTCCGGATTCAATCGCTTCACCGGGGGCAAGAAGACCTTGAACGTGGCTACGCACTAAGCGTGGAGTCCACAAACACCGAAAACGAGCGACGGCCACTCATCGCCACTTGGGTGTTTGGCCGTCGCTACTTTATTTCCACCTGCCGGCGTAACTCAAAAAACAGGCCGGGCAGATGAGCATTCCACATCAGTGCATGACCGGAGGTGTGCGATGACAAGACATTGGGGGAAGATGGCGCTGGCGGCATTGGTGCTATTAGTTCCTTTTCAGCCTCTTGCCTGGGCCGGTGACTGCTCAGGTCCGGAGGATTGCGATTGAGAGACTCCAGCGCAAAGCAAAATCAGCCTAACACTCTCTCGAAGATGTTTCCCACAAAATACGAATCCCTGTTAAGTTCTTTCCCCGTCGCGCTCCGCGCCAATCGGAGTTCCCGCCAGGCCAGGTCAGACGTAGTAGCGCACCACCCACTCCGCCACACAGCATGGCTTGTCTGCACTCTCGCCCTCCACGGACACGGCAAAAACCGCTTCCACTGCACCGGGAATTTCTTTGAGGGACTGCAATGTCACCCGCGCCCGAATCTTCGAATCAGTAGGAACGGGAGCCGGGAAGCGCACGCGGTTTAGGCCGTAGTTCACGCTCAAGCGGATACCGCTTCGGATTTGAATCGCCTGCTTCAGGAAATGGCTCAGCAGGGAGAGTGTCAGGAACCCGTGGGCGATTGTGCCGCCGAACGGCGACTCGCGCTGCGCGCGCTCGCGATCCAAATGAATCCACTGATGGTCTTCGGTGGCTTCGGCAAACTGCTGAATGCGGTCTTGTGTAACCGTAAACCAATCCGTCAGACCGATCTCGCGGCCCACGAACTCTCTTAGAGACTGCGGCGTTTCCACAACGCGTGGCGGCATGGGAATCTCCTGCCCTTGCGAAAAAGCTGATTGTAGCACTTGAAGTCGCGCGGCCAAGCGGAGTACCTTGCTCGGTCATGCAGCTACGCGACAAAGTGATTGTAGTCACCGGCGGCGCGAGGGGAATCGGCCGGGCGATGTGCCGGCGGTTCGCAGCCGAGAGTGCGAAGGCCGTGGTTGTGGCGGATGTGAAGGCTGCCGCCGCCGCTCAAGTGGCGAAAGAAATCGGCGGATTCGCTGTCGAGACCGACGTGGCACGCGAAGACGACGTGGCGCGCTTGGTGAAGCAGGTCACCGCGAAATACGGAGTCATAGATCTCTTCTGCTCGAACGCGGGAATCATCGTCGGCGGCGGCGTGGAAGCGGCTGACGCCGACTGGCAGCGCATCTGGGATATCAATCTGATGGCGCACGTGTACGCGGCCCGGGCTGTGCTCCCCGGGATGCTGGCGCGCGGCGAAGGATACTTGTTGCAGACCGTGTCGGCCGCCGGCCTGTTGACATTGGTGGGGTCCGCCCCGTACTCCGTGACCAAGCACGCTGCGCTGGCGCTCGCCGAATGGCTGGCCATCACGCACGGCGACCAGGGAATCAAGGTTTCGGTGATTTGTCCGCAGGGAGTCCGCACGGACATGCTGGTCGCGGGTGAGTCCGGCACAGCCTCATTTCTGCTGGAAACGGCCATCGAGCCGGAGCAGGTTGCCGAAGCGGCGGTACAGGGGCTCGCGGACGAGCGCTTTCTGATTCTTCCCCATCCTGAAGTCGCGGAATACTTCCGACACAAGGCGGCTGATTACGACCGATGGCTGCGCGGCATGCGCCGTTTGCAGGCCGGCAGGCAATCGCCCAAGGTGAAATCAGCGGACCCGTAGGCAATCAATCCGGCGCCGATTGGGCTGCAGGCTTCCCCCATTTCCGGAGTTCGTGTTTCGCGATTGCTTCGGTATGCACTTCGTCCGGCCCGTCGGCCAGGCGCAGTGTGCGCACGTTCGCCCAGGCGCCGGCAAGGAAGGTGTCCTGTGCGACGCCGGCTCCTCCATGCGCCTGAATGGCGCGGTCGAGCACGCGCAGGGTCATGTTGGGCGCGATGACTTTAATCATGGCGATCTCGGCTCGCGCCGCCTTATTTCCGGCAGCGTCCATCATGTAGGCTGCCTTCAGGACCAGCAGCCGGGCCTGCTCGATTTCCATGCGCGACTTGGCAATGTCAGCGCGAATCGTGCCTTGCTCGGCAAGCGGCTTCCCGAAGGCGACGCGCTCTTGCACACGCTTGCACATGAGTTCGAGGGCGCGCTCGGCCACGCCGATGCACCTCATGCAATGATGGATGCGTCCCGGCCCCAGGCGTCCTTGGGCAATTTCGAAGCCGCGTCCTTCACCCAGCAATATGTTGGAGGCGGGAACGTAAACGTTGGTGTAGGTGACTTCGCCGTGGCCGTGCGGGGCATGGTCATAGCCGAAGACACTCAGCATGCGCTCGATCTTTACGCCGGGCGCGTCCATCGGAACCAGGATCATGGACTGCTGCATGTGTTTGGGAGCAGCAGGGTTGGTCTTGCCCATGAAGATGGAAATCTTGCAGCGCGGGTCGCCCGCGCCCGACGACCACCACTTCCGCCCGTTGATGACATATTCGTTGCCCTGGCGGACGATGCTGGCCTCGATATTGGTGGCGTCCGACGAGGCCACCGCCGGTTCGGTCATCGCAAAGCATGAGCGGATCTCGCCGGCGAGCAAGGGCTTCAGCCAGCGCTCTTTTTGCTCGGGCGTGCCGTAGCGGGCGAGCACTTCCATATTGCCGGTGTCGGGCGCCGAGCAATTGAACACTTCCGGGGCCATGGCGCTGCGCCCCATGATTTCGCACAGCGGCGCGTACTCCAGGTTCGACAGCCCGGCGCCGTGTTCGCTGTCTGGAAGGAAAAGGTTCCAGAGACCAGCGGCGCGGGCTTTCGGCTTGAGCTCTTCCATCACGCGCGTCGGCGACCAGCGATGGCGCTCGATTTCGCCGGCGAAACGCCCTTCGTTGGGATAAATGTGTTCGTCCATGAAAGCCGCGAGGCGCTTTTGAAGGTCCTTCGCCTTTTGTGAGAATTCGAAGTCCATGGTCATCTCCGCAGGTGCTCCGTATCCGTAGAAGCGCCCTCTCGTTCCCTCAAATCTATCATTATCCAGGTTGGGATTTTACAACTTGAGAGAACCTGCTGGGGGGACACTTCCGCGCTGCGGAGTACTGCTGGAAAGTGCATCGGCCCGATTGCCCGGTGGCAATCGGGCCGGTTCAAGAGAAGACTCCTGCCGACAGCTTCCTGCCTGGGTCTTACTTACTCGCCGCGGAACGAATAGCCGAGCGTCATGCCAAAGCGCGTCACCCGCGATCCGGCGAATTCGATGTTGTTATGGATAGCGTAATAGTGTGCCTCCGGCCGGAGGAAAACGTTGTGCCAGAAGTAAAAACGAATGCCGCCGCCGACGTGGCCCAG
>DASWCG010000265.1:0-1856 GCA_036390175.1 Candidatus Acidiferrales bacterium
GAGGGCGCTGAGTTGCGCTTGTATTTTCAACCGGAGAGCCGCGCGTTCGCGGAGTTACTGGAGGGACGCGAGACACTCGAGAAGGTGCGTGACGCTTCGAGCAAAGTGCTGGGCCGGCCAGTTCGCGTCTGTGTTAGACTCGAAAGTGGAGCGGTTGCGGCAGCCGCGGGGAGTTCGCGAACGTCAACTGGCGCGCAGGAGTTGCGCGCGCAATTCGAGCAAGACCCGATGGTGCGGGCGATGCTGCAACGCTTTGGAGGAAAAATTTCCGAAGTGAAGAGGCGGCAAGAGGAATAACCATGGAAGTCAGCGCCCTGCAGCAAATGCTTTCGCGGTTCCGCCAGTTGCAGGAGGACCTGCAACGGCAGGTGAACGCCGTGACCGTGGAAGCCTCCGCCGGTGGAGGTATGGTGACGGTGAAGATGAACGGGCAGAAGCAGGTGGTGGACGTGCACGTCGAACCCGACGTCTTCAAGGGCAAAGACCAGGAGATGTTGCAGGACTTGATTCGCGCCGCCGTCAACGAGGCGTCCCGCCGCGTGGACGAAGAACTCGCCAATCAGATGAAGAATCTCGCCGGCGGCCTGCCGGGGTTAGCGGGCTTGAAAATTCCCGGACTTTTCTGAACTTGCAAAAGACACCTGTGGACATCTTGAGCGGCGCGAGCAGGCGCGGCGCAGCGCGGCCCTGCACATTTTCTTCCAGATAATTCCATGCCGGATTACGCCGCACCGATCGAGCGATTGATTGAAGAGCTGAAGCACCTGCCAGGAATCGGGCAAAAGACGGCGCAGCGGCTGGCGTTCCATTTGTTGAGAGTGGCGCCGGAAGACGCACTGGCGCTGGCCGACGCCATCCGCGACGCCAAAGAAAAAATCCGCCAGTGCTCCGTATGCCACAACATCACGGACGCCGATCCGTGCTTGTATTGCACGGGCGCGAACCGGAGCCGCAAGACAATCTGCGTGATTGAAGAGCCGCACAACATATTGGCCATCGAGAAAACGCGGACCTACAACGGGCTCTACCACGTGCTGGGCGGGGCGCTTTCCCCGCTGCAAGGACGCGGGCCGGAACAACTCAAGATCAAGAGTTTGATCGAGCGGCTGAAGGGCGGCGCGGTGGAGGAAATCATCATTGCCACCAACCCGACGGCGGAAGGCGAAGCTACGGCTGTCTATCTGTCCAAGCTGCTGAAACCGCTGGGGGTGCGGGTGACGCGGATCGGGGTGGGCATCCCAGTGGGCGCGGACCTCGAATACGCCGATGAAGTGACCATGCTGAAGGCCATGGAAGGCCGACGAGAGCTCTGACGGAGTGTTAACGCAGCGAGCATTGCGCTTCATCCTTCCCTCTTACGAAATGCAGGCGCACGCGTAGTACCTCTCCAACCTCCGTTCTAGGACGGCAAAGGCGCGTTTCGTGAAAAATTTTCGCGAAAGGCCGCCGCGGCTCTAGCAATCGCGTGTGTTTCGTTGTAGAGTGAAATTTCCGCGGACAATGTCCCCCTGGCAAGGAGGTGCGCTATGGCAGGTCTGGCGCACTACATGGCGCAGTATGACCACGAGCATTCGTCTCCCTGGAATAGACTGCTGCACGGGGTGGGCATACCGGTGATCTTCGCCGGCATAGTCGGGCTCCTCCTGATGAAATGGCTCCTGGGCATCGGCCTGTTTTTGGGCGGCTGGGTGCTGTTGCTTCTCGGCCACCGCATCGAGGGCAACAAGCCGGCGTTTTTCCGGGGACCAATCTATTTCCTCGTGGGTCCGATTTGGGTGGCGAATGAAACGTGGATGTATCTGACGGGACACCGCGAAAAGAAAACATCCGAGCAGACTCGGGCGCCACAGTCGTAA
>DASWCG010000266.1:0-5044 GCA_036390175.1 Candidatus Acidiferrales bacterium
CGCTTCTTGCTCACGCCCTGCGGAAGTGGGCAGGATAAGCCGGGGTGCCTCGGCCCCTCAGCGGAGCGCCCCGGTTGTTTTTTCTCTCCTCGTCGCGCGGTCACGCTTTTCTGCGTGGTCTTTGATTCTCCCCGACTAAAACAACAGGCTATTCCGGCCGCGCCCCGCCAAGCCGCAGCACGACGCCGGCGGTAATCCAGACCGTATTCTGATGCCTCCCGAAAAACGGTGTGCGGTAGTAGTCGGCGTTAAGCACGCGGACGGCTAAATGGGGCGACAGATTGAGGTCCATTCCCCCGCCCCCTTTCACGGAAAAGCCGGTGTCGGAAGTCTGCAGGGTTCCGCCAACCGTTGTGGTGACGTGCGATCCCCCCACCAGAAACTCCGCGAAGGGAGTCAGCCCCAGGCGGTTTCGGGAGCGGTAAAAAAGGCGCGGCCCAAAGTGATTGCCGTACAGCACGTTCTTGACTCCGTTGGTGGTCCCGGTATTGTAGCTCGTATCCGCCACGATCTGCAGCCACCGTTTTGCGTTCCATCCAAACGATCCCATCAGGCCGTTCCCGTTTGTGGCGCTCCCGCCGGTGTCGAATCGCGCGAAGGCATAGCCGCCGAATAGCTCGACCACAGGAACCTTGGGCACCGGTTGTTTCGGCCCCTGCGCCCAAACCGGCGAACACGCCAACGCCATCCAGGCGCCCATTGCAAGCCACTTTCGCATTTCAATCCCCCCCACGCTTCAGAATACAGCTCGAAGGCTGCGCCCCTCGTCATCGAGGCGCGCAGATATTCCCATCTGCCTTCTTAGGTTTGCAGAGGCACGATTCGCCCGCAACTAAATACCTTGGCGGCTGTGTTGAACTATGGACTCAGCGGGGCGAAGCCTGACAAATACGCGCTCGAAGTGCCCTTCGCACCAAAGTCAGCGCCGTAGAGAACGGCGGCGCGGCGCTGCAGTTGCGCCGGCACGTTCCCGCGCGATCAGAGCCGGTAGCCGACGAGCGTGCCCGGCGCGGCCTGCAGGAAGAGCATGCCGGCGACGTCGTCCACGGCGTACACCGGCTCGCGCTCTTTGCCCAAGTCCACGCGGGCCCGTACCTGCCCGCTATCCTTGTCGATCTGAAGCAGTACGTTGCCGTTGCCATCGGGCGCGCGCGTTAACATGAAGACGGATCCCGGGACGGTGAGCGAGGCCTTGAAGCGCTTCGTCGCCAGCGCCGCCGACTGGCGCGAGTAGCCCGCGAGCTGTGCGCCGGCCTGCGAGTACGCCGTCGCCAGTTGCCCCGTGACGTATCGCGCGTTGGGATCTGTGCTTTTCTGCGACGCTTGGGCGAAGGCGTCGCCGTATGCCGAAGCGGCGGCGCTGTAGAGGCCGGCGCGCACCGCGTTCACGGCGTTGAGGGCGCGGACCAGCCCCGGAAGCTGAGGTGCCGGATAATAGGCCTGTTGCTTCACCAGCCCATCCCGCGCCACGAGCACAAGGTTCTGCGGCGCGATGAGCACAATGCCCGTGGGCCGGATCTCCATAGCAATCGGATCTTCGCCGCCCTGCAGCTTGATCTCGCCGCCCAGGGCGTGAAAGGTGCCGGCTTCGCGATCGACGGCATAGAGCCGGTGGTCTCGGTTCGCGAATACGTAGAGCGTCCGCCCCTCGACCGCATGATGCAGGTAGTACCGCGCGGCTTTGTAGTCCGTCTGACTCAACGGTTTGCCGCTCTCAATCGCGTCCTTGAACCTTTGCTCGCCCGTCGCCAGATCAATGATGTTGACCTCGGCGTTTACGGTGGCGTCGGGACGCGACACGTAGAGCAGACCCGCCGGGGCCAGCTCCGCATAGGCGAGCTGGCCCTTGATCTTCACATCCTTCTTCAGGCGCAGCGTCGCCGTGGCCACATCCAACACGTTCACGAAGGTGCGCGACTCGGCGTCCACAGCCAGCACCGCGGCGTCGCCTGCGACCATCGCGTCGGTCACAGTGCCGTGCATCCGCAGGGGCTTTGCGGCAACCATCGTCCCATCTTCGTAGCGCGCCACATTGAGGCCTGTCTGGACGACTCCGTTGATCACGCGGCGGCTGCGCGTGGGCTCGCCTTCCGGCGGTGCTTCCGGGAGCAGGATGATCCCAGCCGGGTGTTGGACGATGTCGCGGATGTATCCCTCCACGCTCGCGGGCTTGGCCCACAGCGCCTGGCCGTCAGCGAGGCTGTAGGCCATGAGGTGCTCGTCGAAGCTCACGTAAAGGCGATCGGTTTTGTCGAGCGACGCGTAGAGCCGCACGTGTCGCGAGGGTTGCGCCCAGCGGGTAGTGGGCAGGGCTGCGGACCACCGCACTGCGCCGGTCCGCGCGTCTAGAGCCCGCAAACCCATCAGCGTGTGGACCACGATCCTGTCAGGTCCTGCCTGCAGCACCTCCAGCGCTGTACCCTCGGAAGCATTGCGCACCAGGCCCTGCATCAGGGCGCCGAAGCCTCTCTTCTTGGGCTCGGCCTGCTCGAACAGCGCTTCGTTCGTCCAACGCTGTTCGCCGGTCACCAGATCGTAGAGCGCAACCACCGAAGACCCGTCCGCGCGGCGCCCATGGACGAGAAAGGTGCCGCTCTGTGGCAGAACCCGGCGAGTAACGATTTGCGCCAGGTTTAGGCGCCGGGAATCGAAGACCACCGCGCCGCTCACGGGATCAAAAATCACAAGCAGGCCCGGCCGCTCTGCTTCCATGAGCAGAGACCCCTCGACCATGCGCACGCCGTCGGCCGGCAAACCGCCGAGCTCGGGTTTCTCCCACATCACCTGGCCGCGCTCGATATCCGCAGCCGCGAGTGCCGTGTCGGTCGAGACGAGCAGAGCACCCATCGGCGTGACCTGTTGCCAGCGGATGTCGCCCTTCACCTTGAGGGTCCAAGCTAGGGTCGCGCCGGAAGGCGCGGGCGCAACGCCCTGAGCATTGACCTGCCGCGGTTCAGAAGATATTCCGCTCGAGAGGAGCGCGGCAACGGCCCCGAGCAGCGCGCCGGCTGATAGGTTTCGTTTCATAGCGGACTTAATCTCCTGGCTGCGTTTGGAATGAGGACGGTGTTGCTTTGATCCTGCCAGAGAATCTGTCCTTAGGAAAACAAACTTGGCACGGAAGTGTCGGCCTGATTACCCCATTTTGCGCGATCCCTTCCGGTTTGTCGGCAATCCTTGTCTTTGTAGCGCCGGCCTTTAGGCCGGCATTTTCTTTTGCCGCGTCGTCGGCCTAATCCTTTTCGCCCTCTTGTTCTCCCGCATTCTTGCTTTTCGTACCTACTTCCGCTTCCTCGCAAAACAATCGAGCGTTCCGTCGCCGTGAACGCACTCGCGCCACACCAGCGCTCCTATCCCCGTGTGTCATGCAGCCTGCCCTGCTTGCCCTGAACGCCGCCTGTGAAGGGAGCGGAGCCGAACGGGAACCCCTCCGCCACCTGCCATCCCGAGGAAGTCCCGATGCTTTTTATCGGGACGACGAGGGATCGCGGCGTAAATTGCTGCGCCGCTCGCTCCCAACGCCGTGCCCCTCGCGATGCGACACTCTTGGCGTCTCATTCCGCTTGCCCTGAGGTCGCGCCCAAAGGCTTCTTGCGGCTTCATCTGTCTTTTTTTCACTTAGCAGGTCTCTATTCCTGTATCGCAGGCCGCGCCGAAACCACATGCTTTCGACACAGGGAGTCACTTGTCCGGTCACCGCGTTAATCGGGAGTTGGCTTTTCTTTTTCGGGTGTGCCCGTCTTTCGGTTGAGAACAATCTCGACGCCTTCAACATCCGCATTAACTTCCACGTCTGTGACCGATGTTTCCCAATTGGGGTCGACGTATTCACTGACATAAGTCTTGAGACGGAAAGTTCCGACTGGCACACGCGGAACACTGAATTTGCCATCAGCATGAGGCTGAATGAAATCTAGAAACGGGAACATCTCGCTCGGTGTCATCGTCGCTCGAATTTCCACATGTTCAAATGGCGGCGGACTGCCATCACTGCTCCGAACGATACCTTGAATCGAATAAACCTTTTGTTCGTGCAGCACGATATCCGCCCAGCGGTAGTCATGCCCCGCCATCACCTCAACTTTTGCGGGGATATTGTCCCCTGCCTGTAATGCGTAGCATCCAACCCACCTAGTTGGGCCGTAGCTCGAATCAACGGCAGTTACGCGATAGGTTCCCGGAGGAAGAAAATAAGATTCAAACGACCCATCGTTCTCTGGGCGAGTAAACCATGCTTCCTTTTCGTAGGAAGGGTCAGAGTCGTTCCATATGTACACTTTCGGGTCGTGCAACGCCACGCCATCGCTTCTTCTGACAGCCCCAAGGATTCTGCTTTTGCCATTGCGTTGTATTTCCGTCGGAGTTAGCAAGTCTTCGGGCTGAGGTGGTTCCTTCCTCAGGAAACGCAGCGCGACCTGGCTCTTTTCAATCGGAGCGGTAAAACTGCACGGCATCACTAAAGCAAAATCGCCATAATGGGATGCGAAAACTAGATACGTCTTGCTGACCTCAAACCAGTACCCGCAGCTAGACATGCTGGTTGTGCCGACGCCAGAATGAACTCTAACCTGCGCTGCTTGTTCACCCTTAAATACCTTAGAGGCGTCAAAAATCACGAGGTCGTCGGTATCTTCGCTTTTTCCATCGCCGTGCAGTGCCGTCGGAACCCCAATGAAAACGAGGTCTGCCCTGTCGACCGATTGCTTCACCAAGTCATACATCGTGAGGTTTTCAGCGGGAGGAGCACAACCACAGGCGAGCACCCCTGGACAAAAAGCCAGTGAAATGAGGGCCGCCACTAGCCCTACACCTGCAACGGATAGGGTCCTCATCAGAGACACATCATAACGGAACCACGAAGCAAACATAGTGCCTGGGATGCGAGGAATATCCGAGCGGGTTGTGCCTGGTAAGTTCTATAAAAGGGGAAGTCAAGAAAAAACATCTCTCCGGCGGCCGGATTTGTTCTTGCTCTCCTGCCCCGTGTGATTGAGCAAGATTTGTTCTGACCTTCCGCTCCATGAGCTCGGGCGCTGCGCACTGT
>DASWCG010000267.1:0-6692 GCA_036390175.1 Candidatus Acidiferrales bacterium
ATCGACACTCTCCTCGGCGCATACCCCGACTCCGCGCGCTCCCACCAGGCGATGGGAGAGAATTACTTTGTGTTGCGGCAAATGCCGCAAGCCGCGGCGGAATTCGGCGAAGCGTTGCGTCAGCGTCCGGAAATTCCTGGGTTGCATCTGGAACTGGGGCTGGTCTACGCCGGCGCCGCACGTTGGGACAAAGCGGAAGAGGAGTTTCGCACAGAAACCAAGATGCAGCCGGGCAACGCCGAGGCCGCTTACCGGCTCGGCGCTGCATTGCTCCAAGAGGGTAAAGCGCACGAGGCCAGGCAGGAGCTGGCGCGCGCTGACCAGCTGAAACCTGATATGCCCGAGACGCTGTATTCGCTCGGCAAAGCGGCCTCGCTCGACGCCGACCTCCCTCTTGCGGAAAAATCTTGGACGCGCTTAATCACTTTGGAGAAGGAAACCTCGCTTGCGGCCCAGGCCCATTTCGGACTGGCCTCTCTCTATCGCAAGGAGGGTAAGACTTCGGAGGCTCAACGCGAAATGCAAGAGTTCAAGAGATTGCAAAGTACCATCGAACCTCCGAGATCGCAGCCGAAGTAGCGGCGATTTCGCGCCGTTGAATGCTTGTTGGAAGACGCCAGAAGATAACAAACAATGGTTCAGTCAGGAAGGCGAAGAAGAGGCCACACAGCATTCTGATCTTAACTGGAGGCAGGGCAGACCTCGCCCTGCAACCCCCGCACTCGCGCAATCTGCCAATCGAGCGGTTGCGGCGCGTTTCGAAGGACCAGCGGATTTGTTCCAGCTTGGCAACATTGTCCCCGGCGTGTTCACGCCTGTGCTGGCGAAGCACACCAAACAGATCAGCCTCGGCGATGTGCTCTCGATCGGGAATCGATCGGATTCAGCGGAATTTCGCGCCGATACAGAAACAGGTCGGGGCTTGCTTTGAGTTATAGGCTCAGGTGGCAGCGATCTCGGCATCGTTTTAAGCCCAATTCCCTAACGGTAGGGCTCGTCCTTTTGGGAGTTTATCTTCGAGCGCCCCGCGTTGTGGTTCTGTTTGTTGATTGGAACTAGGCCAAAACATTGCACTTTCCTGCTTAGCCAGTACATCTTGAAGCTGCGTGGACTGTTCATTCCACGATGGACGGAACTGTGATTTGGAGATCGTGCACAGTAAGTGGATCGGAAAAGTTGCTGTCTTGTACCGAAGCGGAGATCCCGCACAATTGCGAAATACGCTAAGCCACTGTACAATGAGACACTTGTGAACGGTTCCTCAGCGATGTTGGGGCCTGTAGCTTAAGAGTCTGTTGTTGATTCTGCGTTGCTTAGGTCCATTTTCAGGCCCTTCAAACCCGCCTTCTTGTACACAAACTGTACACACAATCGCCGCGAGGAACGCGCCACATTACTTCAGAGTTGCCCGTCATCCGGCCGCAGGCGGGAGAGAGCCTCCAAATCGGGCCTTTCCATGTTCGGGTTGTTGGACTACCGTGGCTGGCCCCGTCGCAGACTCCACAGTCCGCGCGCCGAGAGGATGAAGGTGACGCCCCCGAGCCCGCCGAGCGCCCAGAGTGTCCAGACGAAGAAGAAGCCGCCGGTGGACTTGGCGATCTCGCCGTAATGTGCCCCCCTCATGTGCATGACGGGCATGGCTGCCGCGAACAAGCCGACGAGCAGCATGATGACGTACCCCGATCGCCGTTCGGCGAGCACCAGCGTCCCGTACAGCAACACCACGAGAACGGCCAACGCAATGTTTGAGGGCTCGGCCTTCGATATCCCACGGACGATGTCGTCCGTAATGTGAAGCGTCAGCAAGAGGATCGAGAGCAGAGACGCGATGGGTAACATCACGTTTTGTTTCATTGGATATTCTCCTTGTTAGATTTGTGTGTGCCTCTCAGTGCGGCACATGACGCGCGGCGGTGTTGACGAGGGAAGGTGCAAACCCCAAGACACTGACGATGATGGCGCAGATGACCATCCCAACGTAGAACCAGCGAATCTATTGGGAGTCTGCGCACCACTCGGGCTGTTGCCACCTGGAGCGCCCTGGTCTTGCATGCGCGGAGGATACCACTTTTTACCCTAGGTGAATGAGTGCCCTGCTCGTAAGCGAAGTTTCAACACGGCGGGATTATTGGTGAAATACCGCCGTTACACCAACCAAAATCCAATCTTCGTGGCGATGCATATTTGTTGATCGCTCGTACCTTATAGGGCCGTTTCTGGTCGGATGGTCGGCTATACGGAAGCAATCGCAGAGACCAGCGACCCCAGAGTTGATCCTTCGCGCATCTATCCACCTCCGGCGTGATTTTTTCCACTCATTATGATGAGATGAAGCCTGCGCATTCTCAGGGGATTCCTCTTTCATGACTTGGAAACGTGCAGCGACTGCTGCGGTGTTGGTGCCTGTGGTCGTGGTCCTGGTGTTGTGGGGCTCCACGGCAATTGTAGCGTTGGCGATTGCGTTGATCACGCTGCTCGCGCTTTTTGAGTATTTCGCGCTGGGCGAAGCCGTCGGCCACCGCGCCTACCGCTTTTGGACGGGAACTTGCGCTCTTCTCCTGATTTACGCTCAATGGCGAGCCGTGTCCGAGCCGACCTACAAGCTGGCCGGCGGAATCATCGCGCACGAACGCAGCGCATCCCTGGCTGGAGGAACGCTGCCGCTGGACGCGGTTTTCTTTTTATTTGTTCTGGGCATCGCTGCACTTACACTGGCGACCCGGCGCCCTCTAGTGGAAGTACTCCCCGCCGCCGGGATCAGCGCCAGCGGCTTCATCCTGGTTGCGTTTCCGCTTTCGTTTGCGATTCCACTCCACGGTGCAAGTGCGCAAGGCCCCACGCTGCTGCTATTCGCCATGGTCATCGTTTGGGTAAGCGATACCGCCGCGTATTTCGCCGGCAGGTCCATCGGGAAACGTCCGTTTGCGCCCAAGCTTAGTCCCAACAAAACCTGGGAGGGAGCCGTCGCTGGATTCCTTGGCTCCTTGGCTGTCGCCTTTGTGTTTATGCCGTGGGTGAACGTGCCGCTGATTCATTTGTTGAGCATGGCCGCGCTTGGAAATATCGCGGGACAAGTGGGCGACCTGCTGGAATCGGGCTACAAGCGCAGCGCCGGAATCAAGGACTCTGGCACCCTTCTTCCCGGCCACGGCGGGGTGCTTGACCGGATCGACGCGCTTATCCTGGCCATTCCGGTTGTCTGGTATTATTGGATTCTGATCTATTCGCCGCGCTCGTAAACCGGCGCTGGCAAACTCTCCAAGTTCTCGAAAAGGGAAGCCGAAACTTCGTGAAGCAGCTTTCTATTCTGGGCTCGACGGGTTCGATTGGCCGCCAGTGCCTTTCCGTGGTGGAAGCGCTGCCCGGCAGGTTTGGCGTGGTGGCGCTGGCTGCGGGCGCCAACCTCGAAGAATTGCTCGGCCAGATTGCACGCCATCAGCCCGAACTCGTGTCCGTAGCGGATGCGCGCCGTGCCGAAGAGCTTTCGCAATTGCTTCGCGAGAAGTCCGCCGCGCACAAACCGGAAATCCATCACGGCCGCGAAGGCATGCTGGCCGTCGGCACGCACGCGAAAGCGGAAATCGTAGTCTCCGCGGCGGTCGGCGTCGTCGGCCTGGAAGCAACTTACGAAGCCGTCAAGCTGGGAAAGACCGTCGCGCTTTCCAACAAAGAAGTGCTCGTCGCTGCCGGCGAACTGGTAATGGCCGCCGCCAAAAAAGCAGGGCGCGAGCTTCTTCCCGTGGACAGCGAGCACAATGCGCTGCATCAATGCCTGCGCGGCGGTACGCACGGCGAAGTGCGCCGCCTTGTTCTCACCGCTTCCGGCGGGCCTTTTCGCAAGACTCCGCTGGCGCAACTCGCGAGTGTTACTCCCGAACAAGCTCTTGCGCATCCCAACTGGCGCATGGGCAATCGCATCACCATCGACTCCGCAACCATGATGAACAAAGGTTTCGAAATTATCGAAGCGCATTGGCTCTTCGACGTTCGCGCGGATCAAATCGAAGTTGTCATTCATCCGCAATCCACGATTCACTCCATGGTTGAATTCGTGGACGGTTCTGTCCTCGCGCAACTCGGCCCCACCGACATGCGCATGCCTATCCAATATGCGTTAACCTATCCAGAGCGGGTCGCATCAAAACAAGTGGCCCTCGACTGGAGCAAGCTCAAGCGGCTGGATTTCGCGAAGGCTTCGACGCGGCGGTTCCCGTGCCTGCGTCTGGCGCGCGAAGCGATGAAAAAAGGCGGGGTGTTTCCCTGCGCTTTAAACGCCGCCGATGAAATTGCCGTCTCGGCATTTCTGGAGCGGCGGCTCCCGTTCCTCGGGATTCCGGAAGTGATCGAGGGCGTGCTGTCGCGCACTCCGCGCGTGCGGCTGGAGAAGATGGACGACGTGCTCACGGCGGATGCCGAGGCCCGTCGAATGGCGCAGGAAGAAGTGGCCAGGATTGCAGGCGGAGTTGCGGCGCAGGTCCACAGCGCGTAATCGCAGTGCAAGATTTCTGATTCCGGGCGGTGAAAGTAAAGAAGATGTTCTGTGGATAGCTTAAAGATGCGGTGCGGCTGGGCTCCCCGCGGTGAAAGGAAAGCAGAGGCTTTGTCGAGAGCATGAATATTGCCAATATCGGCGTCGGGTTCATCCTCGTTCTTGGAGTTCTGATTCTGGTCCATGAATGGGGACATTTCATTGTGGCGCGTTTTTTCGGCGTCCGCGTGGACGTTTTCTCCATCGGATTTGGTCCGCGGCTTTTTGGATGGAAGCGCGGCGCAACGGATTATCGCGTCAGCGCGATTCCGCTCGGCGGCTATGTGCGCATGGCGGGACAGGATCCCAGCGAAATCGATTCGAACGATCAAGCCGCGAAGCCCACCGGCGCTCCCGACGAATTGATGAGCAAGAAACGCTGGCAGCGCGCGCTCATCTCCCTCGCCGGGCCCGTCGTTAACCTGATTTTTCCGCTCTTTCTGCTCACCGGCTACTTTGCGTTTTTTGGCGAAGCGTATCCGAAATATGAGGACAACCCGGTCGTTATTGCCAACCTCCCGAAGACCTCGCCTCTCGTCAAAGACGGAGTCGCGCAGGGCGACCGCATCGTCTCTGTAGATGGCTTGAGCAACCCCACGTGGGGAAGTGTATTCCCTTTGCTCGAGAAAGTTTCGCCGGGAAAAAGCGTTCAAGTTGTCGTCGAACATCAGGGCACGACAAAGATGCTGACTGTCGGTACAGAAGGTATGCGTTCGCCGGAACTCTTGTTTGGTTTTCCGCCGGAAGGCCCGGTGATCGTGGACGATGTCGAACCGAGTCTCCCCGCCAAAAGCGCGGGCGTCAAACCTGGGGATGTCATTCAAGCCGTGAACGGGGAGCCTCTGAAGGGATGGTCTGCCTTTATTAACGCCATCCAGGAGACCGAAGGCAAGCCGACTTCTCTCACGGTCCTTCGCAATGGCCAGCCGGTGACGCTGCAAATCACGCCGCAAAAGGGGAAGAATGAGTTGGGCGAAGTCGCGTGGATGGTCGGCATCCGCCGCGTCCAGACCAAGCCCGACGTGGCCTTTCGCAAAGTCAGCTTTTCTCAAGCGGTGGCCCACTCTGGAAATCTGACCTGGCGCGGCACTCTTTTGGTCGTGGACGTTGTCGGCAGGCTGGTTTCCGGGAAGGCCTCTCCCAAGGAATTGCAAAGCGTCGTCGGCATTGCATCCATGGCCGGAAAGGCCGTGCAAGCGGGCTCCTACGCCATCGTGGACCTCATGGCCGTCTTGAGCGTCAACCTTGGCATCCTCAACCTGCTGCCGATTCCCATCCTCGATGGCGGAAACATTCTGTTGCTCTCGATGGAAGGCATTCGCCGCCGCGATTTCAGCATGGCTTTCAAAGAACGCTTCGTCCAGGTGGGGCTGGTCTTTCTGCTGATTCTCTTTGCCTATGTGATGTACAACGACGTGATGCGGCACCTGCCATTCCGATCCTGAGGCCAGAACACGCGCTTCTCGTTAAGCTCGCCAGCCTGCTAGACTCATTCCTTGTAGCGGCGAGTTTTCCTGGCAAACTTGTTAAACTGGCGCTGTCGAGGTCCTTTTCATGGCAGCTAGTCCATCACACCGCGCTTCTACCACCGAGCGCCTCAACACCGCGGAGACCACAGGAAGGCTCCAGCAAGCCGTAGCCTCGCGCCGGATTCGCATGACGCGCCAGCGCCGCGTCATCCTGCAAGTCATGGACGACGCCGAGCAGCATCTCGACGTGGATCAAATTCTCGAGCGCGCGCAGAAAATTGACTCAGGCGTGCACCTGGTCACCGTTTACCGAACGATTGACCTGCTGAAGAAAATAGGTCTCATCGACGAGCTGGATTTGCTGCATCTGCGCGGCGACCGCCACTATTACGAAACGCACGGCCCGCGCGACCACATCCATGTCGCCTGCCTGCGCTGCGGCAAAGTCCGCGAATTCGAGAGCAATCTTTACGAACAATTGAAGAACCAGATCGCCCGCGACTTCCACATGAAAGTCACGGTATCCCGCACCGAAGTCGGCGGCTACTGCGCCGAATGCCTGAAGAAGATGAATAGTGGCGAGTGACGAGCGCCGCCTGGGGCGCCTGATTCTTTGCGGATCAGCGGTGAGCCTTGCCGTTAAGCAACTGCCACCCGCGGCGCTAGGGAACGATTCCGACTTCCACGAATTGACC
>DASWCG010000268.1:0-2787 GCA_036390175.1 Candidatus Acidiferrales bacterium
AGAGGCTGGAGACGTTCAAGATCACGCCGTAATTCCGCGCGTACATTTCCGGCAGCACTAGTTTGGACAACAGGAACGCCGCACGAAGATGGACGGCAATCACTTTGTCGAAATCCGCCAGGAGGTAATCTTCCACCGGAACCACCGGGCCATAATGCCCCGCGTTGTTGACGAGGATGTCGATTCGACTAAATTTTTCTCGCGCGGTTGCAACGACGCGTGTGCAATCGTCTTCGCGTGACAAATCCGCGATGGCGTAGCTAGCGCGCCGCCCGCTCGTCTCAATTTCCGCGGCGGTCGCCGCTAATTCCTTCTCCGTGCGCGCCGTAAGAAACACGGCGGCGCCTTCTTTCGCAAAAAGATGAGCAATGGCCCGGCCGATTCCACGGCCAGAGCCGGTGACGAGTGCAACCTGGTCTTTGAGCAGCATAAGGACCACGAGAATAGAGGGAAGGAAGCGCCGAGGCAAGCAGGCCATCCCTCGCGGTCCCACCCGCTCCCAACGCGCTGGCCAAGAACTGTACCTCAGTTCAGGTGCAATTCTCCGAGCGCGAATCTACTATGGCCTTAACAGTCTTTTTGGGTTGCATTTCAATTTTTTTTCTGGGCCGCACTTTATGGATTCGCTAAACTGGTTAAACCTGCCCCGGCGCTCGTTACCCGTTCAGTCCCACTGCTGAATTTGATAAGGAGGTTTATGCTGATGCGGCAAATCCCGTTCTCATATTCAATCACGGTCATTCTACTTTCGTTTTCCTTTTCAGGATGTGGCGGCTACTCCGGCACTGGTTCCGTAAATGGGAACGTTGCCCCCTACATCACCACACAACCTGCGAATCAAACGGTGACCGCGGGGCAGACCGCCAGCTTCAGCGTCGTTGCTTCGGGTACGGCGCCTCTCAACTATCAGTGGCAAAAGAACGGCGCCGACATCACTGGCGCCACGTCATCGAGTTATATGACGCCCGTCACCACCACCTCCGACAGCGGCGAGATGTTCCGCGTCATGGTGAGTAACTCTGCTGGCAGCGCGACCAGCAAGGCGGCCACCTTGACTGTCACTGCGAGCTCCAGCGGCGGGTCTACCGACGTAGTCACGCACCATTACGATGTTTCTCGAAGCGGGGTGAACTCCACCGAGACGTTGCTGACCACGAGCAACGTGAATTCGGCAACGTTCGGGAAAGTGGGCGAGTTCGCCGTCGATGGCCAGATCGACGGCCAGGCGCTCTTCCTCAGCCAGCTTGCGATCTCCGGACAGGGAAACAAAAACGTTTTGTACATGGCCACGGAAAACGACACCGTGTACGCGGTGGACGCGCAAAGCATCAGCGGCAGCTCCGCCACGATTCTTTGGAAAACGTCGGTTCTCCCTCAAGGAGAATCCCCAGCCGATTCCGCGAGCCTGCCCTGCGGCAATATCAGTCCAAATGGCATCACGGCCACGCCCGTTATTGATCGGACTCGCAATGCAATCTATGTCGAGGCGATGTCCAAGGATTCCACGGGAAACATCTTCCACCGCTTGCATGCCCTGGACCTGACAAACGGGAAGGAGCTATTTGGCGGTCCGACGACGATCACTGCAACTTATCCCGGTACAGGCGGCAATAGCAGCGGCGGCGTCGTCACTTTCGATCCCCGGGTCCAGCATGATCGGGCCGCACTGCTCGAGAGCGGAAACGCCATTTACACGGCGTGGTCGGGCCTGTGGGGGGATTGCGGCCCTTACTCCGCCTGGGTGATTGCTTTTGATGCAGGGACGCTTAAGCAAACCGGCGCCATCGACCTGGTGCCCAACAATTCCGGCGGCGGCATGTGGATGGGCGGAGGCGGGCCCGCGGCGGATGCGTCGGGAAGCGTGTATGTAATTAGCGGCAACGGCTTTGGCGACACACCCGGGATGAACAGTTACGGGAATTCGTTTGTTCGGCTTTCCACTTCAGCGGGCCTCAAGGTCGGAGATTACTTCACGCCGTTTAACACCCTTAGCGAAGACAGCAGGGACGCCGATTTCGGTTCGGCAGGCCCGCTGCTGCTGCCTGATTTGGTCGACGCAAGCAACACGACGCAGCATCTTGCGGTGGGCGGGGGCAAGGACGGAAATCTCTATGTCGTGAACCGTGACAATATGGGGCAGTTCAACAACACGAAGAACAATACCTACCAGCAATTCCAGTTGAGCTCCAGCGAAAATCACTCGTCGCCAGTCTTCTTCAACAGCACTGTGTACATTTGTCCGGAAAACAATACGCTCAAGGCTTTCCCGGTTTCCAAAGCGCTCCTGGCGACTTCGCCATCCTCGCAGAGTGCCCATCAATTCGGCAGCAATGGAGCGGTTGCCAGCATCTCCGCGAATGGCACCGCGGAAGGAATCGTTTGGGCGCTGGACTGGGGGACCGGGACTCTGTTCGCCTACGACGCAAGGGACCTTACAAAGGAACTTTACGACTCGAACCAAGCAGCCGCAAACCGGGACCATTTCTCGCCGGTCGGAGGACATTTCATCACGCCGACGGTTGCCAATGGCAGAGTCTACATCGGCACCAAGACGACCGTCGCCGTCTTCGGTTTGTTGCCTTAGCCTGCCGCTGATTTCTGTTTTCTCCGCTGGATGTAAATCTTCTACCTGAGCGAGACGATTTACTTCGCGGCGCCAGGCCGGGGTTTGAATTTTGCCAGTGCGGTGATGCCGAATGCTTCCAGTAGCTGCGTTTGAATCTCGTCCGTTAGCGCGTTGATTCTCTGCACTCCCGGTCCGCCCGGTCCGATGCGATAACGCAGTTG
>DASWCG010000269.1:0-7305 GCA_036390175.1 Candidatus Acidiferrales bacterium
GGCCGGAATACCAGCGCGCGACCTGTTCCCAGCTTTGCCACGTGCTCAGTTGGACCGCCGGCGGCTCTTGTTCCTGCGAAGAATTCGTTTTTTCTTTTGTTGCTGAATCTTCTCTTGCCGAACTCTTTTCGCGGATGCGCCTCCAGTGGTAAACGCGCCGCGCCGGATCTTCCTCGGTAGTTCCGGCCGCGCCTTCCTGTGCGGCCGGTTCGTAGCCGGGGCGAGTCTTCATCCGTAGAACGCGGCCCCGAGGGACATCGACGTCCAGCGATTCTTCGTCCGCAAGAACGTCACGCAAAAAACTGTGCTCGAACCAGAATTCGCCGGGTGCAAGTGGCTGGGTGACAGTGGTCGTCACCCGGTATTCCAAAGTGTCCCCCGGTTTCAGCGCCGGAACGCGAACGGTTTTCTCGCGGGCGTCTTTATAAGCGGGCGCATCTTTAACGGCTTCGACGGGGACATCCATAACGGCGCCCGGGAGCACTTCGATGGAGCCTCCGCCCGGCTTGTGAACCACGATGGAGTTGATCGCCATCTGCTCGCTCGAACGGTCATAGCCAAACGCGAGCCGCGAAAGCTGTTGCGCGCCTTCGGGCGTCTGCACACGCGAGCGCACGTGAAGCGCTTCCCGGCCCGTGCCGTCGTTTTCGAAACGCACCTGCAGGTCATATTGCTCGATGACGTAGGGAGAATCCGCATGAGAGGTGTTTTTCCCCGTGGGTTTTTGGTTTGCTTCTTGCGGCCGGACCTCGAGCGGCAAGAACACCAGCGCCATGGCAAGGAGAGAGCGGCGCAGCAGAAACAACCAAAATCTCCTTCGGAGTGACAACAGCTCGTACCCGATGCAGTGTAGTTTCTGCATGGCGTCAGGTAAAGTGCGGCCGCTTGAGGCGTTCCCTGCCAAACACGGGCGCAGAAGTCCGCATTCGTGTGGCTCAATCTTTTCCCCTCTTTCCTTTCCTCGTTCGTGGCAGAATACGCCACGGCTTTTTCGAGGGGACGAAAGAATGATTTCACAATTCGCAATTAGAAAATTCTGGAAGGGATTCGCGGCCGGAAGTGTAATTCTCCTTCTGATTTCGCCCGCACTTCTCGGGCAACAAAAGCCGCAAGAGCGCCGAAAGTATGTCAGCGCGGATACGCCGACGTCCGACGATCCGCGCCGCGTCCCCGTTCCGCCGGGTCCTCGCGGTCCAGAGGGCACCCTCGTTCTGCGCGGGGGGCGCATTTTCGACAGTACGGGCGCGCCCGCCCATGAGGGCACCCTGGTCATTCAGCGCAACAAAATCTTGAAAATCCTCCCTCCCGATTCCACCGATTGGCCCGCCGGTGCGCGCATTCTCGAAGTCAGCGGAAAAACCATTCTTCCGGGGCTGATTGACCTCCATACGCACCTCACCTATCCGGCTGCCTCGGCGGACATTGCAAACGCCATTAGCGACGCCGATTCCGCGCTTCGCGCCGCAGAAAAGCTCCGTTTCTTCCTGGAGTGCGGCATCACCAGCATCCGCGATGTTGGTTCGAAGGGCGACGTGCCATTTCGCTTGAAGGAATGGGTGTCGCAAAACCGCATTCCGGGGCCGCGCGTTTTTCCCGCCGGACAATTCATTACCTCCACCGGCGGCCATTCCACCGAGGGCCTGCCGCGCGATTTGATCCTCCTGGAAGGCGCCACGCGCCTAGCCTCCGGGCCGGACGACTGGCGCCAGGCCGTGCGCGAGCAGTTTGCGCGCGGCGCGGACCTCATCAAAGTCGGCAGCCATTTTTCGAAGGCGGAAATTGCCGCTGCTGTCGAAGAAGCGCATGCGTTGGGACTGAAAGTTACCGCCGACGCGGAAACGTTTTACATCGAGTGGGCCGTGGAAGCCGGAGTAGATACCATCGAGCATCCGCTCCCTCGCAGCGAGGAGACTATCCAACTCATGGCGCACAAAGGCACGGCCGCCGATCCCACTCTCATCCCGTATCAAATTATCTTTGACGAGTTCGGCGGATATTTCGGCTCCACTTCCCGCCGGTTCACCTTCTCAAAGGATGCAAACCTGGAGACGCTGCGCAAACTCAAAAAGGCAGGCATCAAGTTGGGCATCGGGACGGACTTGATTCTCCAGTGGTTTCGGTACATGCCTGCGCCGTACATCAATGAGATGAAGAATTTCGCCGCCGCCGGGTTCACCGTGCCAGAAGTCCTGATCACCGCGACCAGGACCAATGCCGAAATCCTCGATATGGCCGACAAACTGGGAACACTCGAACCGGGGAAACTCGCCGATGTCATCGTGGTAAGCGGCAGGCCGGACGTGAGCTTGGAGGACATCGCCAACGTGGACACGGTCATTCGCGATGGCTATCTGGTGGTCCAAAACGGGCAGGTGGTCATTCCGCGACACAGCCCTGTGGCAATGCGGAAGGCGGCCAACCAGGCCACCGTGGATAAATGGTGAAGAGGCCATGTTCATTATTAAGTGTATTAGAATGAATAAGTTAGAGCGAAATCTTATTTGCTTGGATTGAGTTCGCGCGATTGTTTCTGCCCTCGTTTGGCCATTGCGCCGGGCCCGGAGAACAGGAGGCGAAGAGTTTTGCACCGCCGGACTTACTTTTTCTGTTTGACACAAGCGGCAGATTTCTCTATACTTACGGTTTTGTCAGGGGAGTTTTGGCCCTGGGAGTGAAAGGGAAGGTCCCCGGCCCCGGAACAAGTTCGACGGAACGGGACTAGGGGAGCGGCCGGAATGGGGCGCCAGCCCCGCAAAGCCGAGTGAGCCTCTCCGATTCGAACCGGAAGTGCTGCCCTTGCTTCTGGAGTGGGTGCGGAGTTTCTTGCTGGTTCCTCCGGGTTCGCAGCTGGACCTTTCTGCAAATTAACCAACGACGCTCCGCGCAACTGTGTCTGTGCGCGGAGCACGAAACGAAATCTTGCACGATTGAGGGAAAGCCGTGCCCACGTTTTCACAGTTGGTTCGCTCCGGGCGTGAACAGGTTCGTGTAAAAACGAAGTCGCCGGCGCTGCAAGGCTGCCCGGAAAAGCGCGGCGTGTGCATCCGCGTGTACACGCAGACGCCGAAAAAACCAAACTCGGCGCTCCGCAAAGTAGCGCGCGCGCGCCTGACCAACAGCGTCGAAGTGACCACGTACATTCCCGGCATCGGCCACAACCTCCAGGAACACTCGATTGTGCTCGTTCGGGGAGGCCGCGTGAAGGATCTCCCGGGTGTCCGCTACCATATTATCCGCGGCACTTTGGATGCCGCCGGAGTGGAGAACCGCAAGCAGGGCCGGTCGAAATACGGCGCGAAGCGCCCCAAGGCCGCACAGAAATAAGCGCGCGCTGAGAGGGAATAGAGGAGACGTTCGAAGATGCCTCGCAAAGGATGGGTCAGCCGCCGGACAACGCCGCCCGACTCCGTGTATGGCAGCGACCTGGTGCAGAAGTTTATCTGTTCGATGATGTGGGACGGCAAGCGCTCCAATGCGCAGCGGATTTTTTATGGCGCGATGGATCAGATCGCCCAGAAAACCAACGACGACGCGCTGAAGATATTTAAGAAGGCTGTCGAGAACGTGAAACCGGTCTTGGAAGTGAAAACGCGGCGCGTCGGAGGCGCGAACTATCAGGTGCCGGTGGAGGTGAACCCGTTTCGCCGCCAGTCGCTGGCGATCCGCTGGCTGATTCAATACGCGCGCGACCGCGCCGGCAAGACGATGACCGATAAGCTGGCCGAGGAGTTGATGGACGCGGCCAATGCCAAGGGCGGAGCCATCAAGAAAAAAGAAGACGTCCACCGCATGGCGGAAGCCAACAAAGCCTTCGCGCACTACCGCTGGTAGGACACGGAACCAGGAATCGAACAACGACGGAAATGGCCAGACAGGTCCAACTCGAAGAAACGCGCAACATCGGCATCATGGCGCACATCGACGCCGGGAAGACCACGTCTACCGAGCGCATCCTGTTCTATACGGGTGTGACTTACAAGATCGGCGAAGTGGACGAAGGCACCGCCACGATGGACTGGATGGAGCAGGAGCGCGAGCGCGGCATCACCATTACGTCTGCCGCAACCACCGCCTCCTGGCCTCGGTCCGGCAAGAAATACCGCATCAATATCATTGATACGCCGGGTCACGTGGACTTCACCGTTGAGGTGGAACGCTCGCTGCGCGTCCTCGACGGGGCGGTGGCAATTTTCGATTCCGTCGCCGGAGTGCAGCCGCAGACGGAGACCGTCTGGCGGCAGGCCGACAAGTACCGCGTTCCGCGCATTGCTTTCGTGAATAAGATGGACCGCGTCGGCGCGGACTTTGACCATTGTATCCGCTCGATGCGCAAGCGCCTCAGTGCCCACCCCGTCCCCGTCCAGTTCCCCCTCGGCAAGGAAGACACCTTCATCGGCTGCATTGATTTCATCGAGCAGAAAGTGATTGTCTGGCTCGAAGAAACCCTCGGCGCAAAATTCGAGGTGTTCGAGGTCGAAAAACTCTGGGACGCCACCTTCGTGAATTCGCGCCCGGATATCAAAGCGGCCCTCAAGGCCTCGGCGATTGACCAGGTCTTCTACAAAGAGCACCGCGATAAAGTGGTGGAATACATCGCGGAACACGATGACACCGTGCTGGAAAAATATCTCGCCGAGCACACCCTTTCGTCCGAAGAACTGCGCGCTTCGATTCGCCGCTCGACGAATGCGCTGAAACTGGTGCCGGTGCTGGCCGGGTCGGCGTTTAAGAATAAGGGTATTCAGCCCTTGCTCGACGCCGTCGTGGATTACCTCCCTTCGCCCGTGGATGTGCCCCCCCTGGAAGGAATCAGCCCCGATAACGACGAAGCTGTCCTGCGCCGGGCCAGCGACGACCAGCCCTTTTCCGCGCTGGCCTTCAAGATTATGTCCGACCCTTTCGTGGGTCATGTCACCTATATCCGCGTGTATTCCGGCGTGCTGAAAGCCGGCAGTTACGTTTACAACTCCTCGAAGCGTACGCGCGAGCGCATTGGCCGGCTCCTGCAGATGCACGCCAACAAGCGCGAAGAAATTGATTCGGTATACGCCGGTGACATCGCCGCGTGCGTCGGGTTGAAGAGCGTAACGACGGGCGACACCCTCTGCGATGAAGACAAACCCGTCGTGCTGGAGTCCATCGAGTTTCCCGCCCCGGTGATCTCCGTGGCCATCGAACCCAAGACCAAGGCCGACCAGGACAAGCTCGGGAACGCCCTGCAGAGACTCGCGCAGGAAGACCCGACCTTCCGCGTGCACACCGACGCCGACTCCGGCCAGACAATTATTTCCGGCATGGGCGAGCTGCACCTGGAAATCATCGTGGACCGCATGCTGCGCGAGTTCAGCGTGCAGGCCACGGTGGGACGTCCGCAGGTTGCCTATCGCGAAACGATTCGCAAGAAAGCGGCCGCCGAGGGCAAATACATCCGCCAGACCGGCGGCCGCGGCCAGTACGGCCATTGCAAAATCCAAGTGTATCCGCTGCCCAGCTCCGGCCACGAAGACATGCACGAGATGTCCACCGACGAACTGGACGCGCTGGCCAAGCAAGTGGCCGGCTCCGGAGGCAAATGGCGGTTCGACAAAGAGCACCGCTTCCTGTTTATCGACAAGATTGTCGGCGGCGCCATCCCCAAGGAATTTGTTCCACCCATCGAAGCGGGCATCCGGGAAGCCATGGACACGGGCATTCTGGCCGGTTACGAAATGGTGGACATCGCCGTGGCTCTTGTGGACGGCAGCTTCCACGAAGTAGACAGCTCGGAGATGGCGTTCAAGATTGCCGGCTCGATGGCCTTTAAGGAAGCGTGCGGCAAAGCGTCGCCCGTGCTGCTCGAGCCCATCATGAGAGTGGAAGTGGTTACGCCGGAAGAATACATGCACCCGGTATTCGGCGACCTGAATTCGCGGCGGTCGCAAATCCAGGGAACCGAAACGCGCGCGGGGAGCAACGTGATCCGCGTCGAGGTGCCGCTGGCCGAAATGTTCGGCTACGCCACGGACTTGCGCAGCCGCACGCAGGGCCGCGCGAGTTTTACCATGCATTTTTCGCACTATGCCGAGGCGCCCGCCTCGATCGCCGACGAGGTGATCGTCAAGGCGACCGGCCGGGCAGTGAAGTAGAACATGACCGAGCCCGAAAACACTGGCCTAGATGTTGTTGTAGAGTTTTTCAACAACATGAGTTCGCTCGGGAGCGAGGTCCTGCAGTTGTGGCTGGACGCTATGGACTTTTTGACCGCTGTGAAAAAGCTACGGGACCCGGGAAAGAGAGAACGTTCTCTGCGCGCAGCTGTGCTTACAGTGGCCGCTGCATTCGAAGCGTTCACAAATTTTCTAGCTGAGCGCATCCTACAAGCAGGAAAGATAGGTGGTCGAGAGCTCACTGAATTCGAGATTGATTGCTTGCGCGAGAAGCGGAAGGTTCTCCACCCCAACGGTAGGATCGCAGAGGACACTGGACGCCACGGTGCCAAGGCCCGGTTTCTGCTCCTCTTACAGTTGGTTAGCGGAGGCCCGGACTTGGCTGCTGGTATGCGTGCTGAGCTTGATAGCTGCTTCAGGACTCGAGACGAACTAGTGCATCCCAAGCCCGGTGTTTCTATCAAACTCGATGAAAACGGCAAAGGGGAAAAAGCAGTAGGGGGATTCGTGAAGTGTGCATTCCTTCTTTCGAAGGTATGCGGTGGGAGAGACTTACTTTCAACTCGCCCGCATAGTTTTGCCTCGCTCGCAGAGCGTGGTGCAGTGGTAAGACAGGATTAGATTTTTGGTTTATACACGCTGAGGAGTTGACGCAGACATGGCGAAGGAAAAATTTGAGCGCAGCAAGCCGCACGTCAACATCGGGACGATCGGTCACATTGACCACGGCAAGACCACGCTGACCGCGGCCATCACCAAGGTGTTGGCGAAGAACAACCCCAAGGTGCAGTTCCGGGCGTTCGACACCATTGACAACGCGCCGGAAGAGCGCGAGCGGGGGATCACCATAGCGGTGAGCCACGTGGAGTACGAGACGTCCAATCGGCACTACGCGCACATCGATTGTCCGGGGCACGCCGACTACATCAAGAACATGATCACCGGGGCGGCGCAGATGGACGGGGCCATCTTGGTGGTGGCGGCGACCGACGGGCCGATGCCGCAGACGCGCGAGCACATTTTGCTGGCGCGGCAGGTGGGGGTGCCGTACATCGTGGTGTTTTTGAACAAGTGCGACATGGTGGAAGACGCGGAGTTGCTGGAGTTGGTGGAGTTGGAAGTGCGCGAGTTGCTGAAGGCCAACCAGTTTCCGGGAGAC
>DASWCG010000270.1:0-12688 GCA_036390175.1 Candidatus Acidiferrales bacterium
AGAGACAAGCGTCCACGCCCGGGAAGCGCAGCAAGGCTCGTTCCAAATCAGCGAGGTCTTCCGCGAGGCGCAACCCTAAGCGTTGCAGCGGATAGCAAAGGCTATTGAGATTCACGGACTTTTGCGGTGGTACTAGTCCCTGAAATTTTTCTTTGACGGTAGCGCTTTCTGCATTGACGTATCAGCCCCAGCGGGAAAGCCAGACCACCTCCAATCTGCGTTTCGATGGGCCGCGGGCGCGAGGATGCCGTCATTGCCGGGCTGGCGCGCGTGTGTTAGCATCCGGCTTTTCGGGGGCGGTCCCAACGTCTCCGTGGGCGTCCTCTAGGGCGCCTGTCTTTCCTTCCACAAGAGCAGTGCGGCTGCCCGCCGCCGTGGCGGGTCGCGCGAACAGGGGGAGTCAATGAAAGCCTATGCGACACAAGCCATCCGCAACGTGGGCATTGTAGGCCACGGCGACACCGGAAAAACGCAACTGGTGTCGTCGTTGCTCTTCTCGGCCGGCATGACGCCGCGCCTGGGGAAGGTTGCGGAAGGGAGCACGGTCACCGACTGGGACGAAGAAGAAATTGCGAGAAAGATCTCCATCCAGACGGCCCTGGCCTACGCCGAGTGGGCGCCCGCGGGCCGGGCCGAAAAAACCAAAATCAATTTCCTGGACACGCCCGGCTACAGCACGTTCGTCAATGAAACAAAGGCTTCGCTGATCGCCGCCGACGCGGCGCTGATCACCGTGGACGCCAGCCACGGCTGCCAGGTGGTGACGGAAAAAGTGTGGGACTACGCCACCGAGTACGACATTCCGCGGGCGTTTGTGATCAATTGGATGGACCGGGAACTGGCGAGCTTCGAGCGCGCGTTGCAGTCCATCGAGCAGGTGTTTGGGCGCGGCGTGGTCGCGGCGCAACTGCCCCTAGGGCAGGAGAAGAGTTTCCGCGGCGTCGTGGACCTGGTGGGGATGAAAGCGCACATCTATAAGCCCGGCGGCGACGGCAAGCCTTCCCTCGAGGAGATCCCCGCCGATCTGGCTGACGCCGCGAAGGAAGCGCACGAGAAGCTGGTGGAGATGGTCGCCGAGGGCGACGACAAACTGATGGAAGAGTTTTTCGAGAAGGGCACGCTGCCGGTGGAAGACTTGATTCCCGGGCTGCGCGTAGCCGTCCAATCCAAGCGCGTCTTTCCGGTATTGTGCACTTCCGCGCTGCAGAATATCGGCAGCGCCAGCTTGCTGGATTTTATCGTGGACGTTCTTCCCCATCCGGGAGCGCGCAAGGCCAGCGGCCATAAACAAGCCCCCGGAAAAGGAGACGTGACCGAGCGCGAGGTGGCCGATTCCGCGCCGCTTTCGATCTTCATCTTCCGGACGCTGGCCGACCCTTTCGCGGGGCGCATCAGCTACTTCAAGGTGATGAGCGGCATTCTGAAGAACGACGCCACACTCGTGAATTTCAACCGCTCGACCACCGAACGGTTCCAGCACGTCCAGGTGATGCAGGGCAAGACCGGCGTGGAAGTGCCCGAAATGCATGCCGGAGACATCGGCGCGATCGCCAAGCTCAAGGAGTCCGTCACGGGCGAAACGCTGGGCGACAAAGCGGCGCCCCTCTTTTACAAGCCCGCGCATATTCCCGAGCCCTCCATCACCTTTGCGATTGAGCCGAAGACGCGCGCGGACGAAGACCGCATCGGCGTGGCCATCCACAAGATCCTCGAAGAAGACCTGGCGCTGCGTTTTTCGCGCGACCCGCAGACCAAGGAGTTTCTCCTGGCGGGTTCGGGGCAGCAGCACATCGAAGTGGTGGTGGCCAAGCTGCATAAACGCTATCACGTGGACCTGACGCTCAAGCCGCCCAAGGTGCCCTATCGGGAGACCATCCGCGGCAAGGCTGATGCGGAAGGCAAGCACAAGAAACAGACCGGCGGGCACGGCCAATTCGGTGTGTGCCGCGTGAAATTCGAGCCGCTGCCGCGCGGCGCGGGGTTCGAGTTCGTGGACGATATTTTCGGCGGGGCCATTCCCAAGAACTGGATCCCGTCGGTGGAAAGAGGCATCCGCGAAGCGGCGGACCGCGGCTACCTCGCGGGGTTCCCGATGGTGGACTTCCGCGCCGCGCTCTACGACGGCAAATATCACGACGTGGATTCCTCCGACATCGCCTTCAAGATCGCCGGGGGACTGGCGTTCAAGGAAGGAATGAAGCAGGCGCGGCCGGCGCTGCTCGAGCCCATCATGCACGTCGAGGTCTATGCACCCGATCAATACTCGGGAGACATCATGGGCGACCTCAGCTCGCGCCGCGGGCGCATCAGCGGCAGCGAATCGCGCGGGCAGAACGTGGTGGTTAAGGCGCAGGTGCCGCTGGCGGAGATGCTCAGCTACGCGACCGATTTGACTTCCATGACCCAGGGCCGGGCGTCTTATTCGATGGAGTTCAAGCATTACGATTTCGTGCCCGGTGAAATCGCGGAAAAGGTGATCGCCGCGCACAAGGCCGGCCGCGCCGAGGAGCCGGTGGAGGAAGAGGTGTAGTTCGCGACTTGTGACTCGCGCCTGGTGGTTCCGAGCCAGAGCAAGTGAGGCTGCCGGTCCGCAGGTCCGCGCTCCTAAAGGGCGTCCCGGTTGGCGGGAACGAAAGCTCCTTCACCGAAACGAAGAGACCCCCACGGCCAAATTGGTGCTTGGCGACCGCCCTGAATCCGCGCACACTCTGATTCCTATGAAAAAACAAGCGTCCCAGTCCTGGGGCCATCAGACCCGCGCCATTCATTCCGGCGAGCCACAGCGCCATGGCGTGGGCGCGGCGGTAGGCACTTCCATTGCGCGCACCTCCACGTTCACGTTCTCTTCGACCGAAGAGATGAAGCGTTGGGCCGAGGGCAAGAGCAAGGCCTACATCTACACGCGCTACGGCAACCCGACACTCACCGTGGCGGAAGAGAAGCTCGCGGTGCTGGAGGGCGCAGAGGCAGCCGTGGTCACCGCGTCGGGGATGGCGGCGATTTCCTCGGCGCTGTTCGGGGTCTTGAAGGCGGGAGACGAGTTGATTGCCACGCGCCAGCTTTACGGCGGGTCGTACCGGCTGATGCGCGACGTCCTGCCGGACCTGGGAATCCGCGTGCATCACGTGGAGGCCGACCTCGCGGGCGCGGAAGAACTGGTCAGCTCGCGGACCCGCGCGCTGTACGTGGAAACACCGACAAACCCCACGCTGCGCGTCGTGGACTTGAAAAAGGCCGTGGGCATCGCGCAGCGGCACAAACTCGTCTCCCTGGTCGACAACACCTTCGCCTCGCCGATCCTGCAGAAGCCGCTGGAGCTGGGATTCGATATGGTGGTGCACAGCGCGACGAAGTATCTGGGCGGACATTCCGACCTTATCGCCGGGGCGGCCGCAGGAAGCCAAGAATGGATGGACCGCGTGCGCAGCATGGTGATCGCTCTGGGCGGCTCGATGGACCCGGGAGCGGCCTTTCTGCTGATTCGCGGGATGAAGACGCTGGAGTTGCGCGTGCGCAAGCAGTGCGAGAACGCCTTGTCCGTGGCGAAATTCCTGGAGGAGCATCCGCAGGTCGCGCGGGTGCATTATCCGGGGCTCGCTTCCCATCCCGATCACGCGCTGGCCAGGCGGCAGATGCGCGGTTTCGGCTCGATGCTGGCGTTTGACATGAAGGGCGGGCTGGCAGCGGCGCGGCGTTTCTGCGACCACACCAAGGTTTTTCTGCTGGCCGCGAGCCTCGGCGGCGTGGAGTCGCTGGTGGTCCTGCCCATTTACACTTCGCATTACAACATGTCCAACGAGGAGCTTGCCAAAGTGGGCGTGTCTCCGGGGACGGTGCGTGTCTCGGTCGGCCTGGAAGACGCGGCTGATCTCATAGCGGACCTGAAGCAGGCCCTTGCTTAGCGGACGATTCTTCCTGACGGTGTTGGCTGTACTTCAGCGCGCTTCGGCGTCGGCCATCCAAGGCTGGCTTTCCGGCAGCAGAGAAGAGACTTTCTGCTCCAATTCGTGGGCGCTGCTGACGTCATCCGGATAATTGAACAGAGCGGTTACAAACGTAAACCCGTTCGTCGTTCCTACGGCGCGAAGGATCTCATCCAGCCGAGCGACAATCTGCCCGGCATTGGCCGTTTCCGTCTCCGGCAAGACGACGCCGAATGTGCCTGGCGCCAGGAGATAGATCGAGTCGATGGGCCGGAGGTTCTTGGAAATGGCCCGGGCTGCTTCGCCCAGCGCCGTTCTTCCTTCATTCGAGTCGGGCTGGGCCCGCAGCAGCTTGGCCTTCACCACCGCGAGAGAAAGCGTTTTCCCCAGGCTGGAGGCGCGGCGGAACTCCATCGCCAGACGGTCCTGAAAATGATCGCGGCCGGGAATGGTGTGCAGCAGGTCCACGTTGGCTTGGTTGCGCAATTCCAAGTTCCGGTCGAGCTCTTCCAGGAGCTGCTGTTTCAGTTTCCGCACGGTTCGCTGGCGGTCCAGAAGATATCCCACGCAGAGCAGGGACAGAACGCAGAAACCGATAAATGCGAACCGGAGGGTCCATTTATTCCCGGAGTCGGGATGCAGGAACACCAGGGGATACATCAGCAGCGCCACACCACCCGCGAGCACCAGAACAATGACGGACGCGAGAATGGTCAGGTGCTGTTCGTGACGCTCCAGTTTGTCCAGTTCCGCGCGGTCGAATTTCATCTTCGTGCAGCCTCCGCTGGGTGGCGGCAGGCACGGAAAAGTGCCTCGGCAGGGTAAGCTGGTTGCCCCACGCTCCCATTTTCGGCCCTGTGCGCCGCACGGCACAAGCGGCCTTCGCGATCCTGTTTCGTAGCAGGCATTACCGGCCGGCAGTAAAGCTGGCAGGGCCATCGCGGAAAGAGCGGAATGCAGTGTGATGTGTGGGTCAATGGCGCGCGTTCTTCTTCGTTGACCGCGCGCCGCAGAATTCTTACGATAGGGGGATGATATGGATGCGGATGTCCACGCTGGGAGCGCTGGTTGCCGCGGTCGCCGTCCTGGGCTGCGAAGACGCGGCGCGGCGGCCGGTGCAGGTTCACCCGCCGCCGCAAGCCGCGCAGGCTCCGGTGGGGCGCGCTGCCCCGCTGACCGTCGGAGCGCTGCCTGTGGACAGTCCCGTGCTGCACCACTTGATTCTTCCTGCGTGGCCGAAGCCGGACGGTGTCGAAGCGCTGATCGCGCAGGTCGAAGGGGCCTTCCAGGCGGGGGAGCAGGAATACAAGGCGGGCCATCTCGAATCGGCGCGCCGCGACTTCGACCACGCAGTGGACTGGCTGCTGGAAAGCGGTTACGACTTGCAGTCCGACGCGCGCCTGGAGCAGCTCTTCAACAATATCGTGGACACGGTGTACGCCTACGAGTTGGCGGCGTTCCGCGCCGGCGACGGATTCAACGAGCCGCCCTCGGAGCCCGCGCCGATTGATGAAATCGCGGAGATGACCTTTCCGGTGGACCCGCGGTTGAAGGTCCGCGCGGAGCAGGAAGTCCAGGCGGTGTCCCACGACCTGCCGCTCACGGTGAACGATACGGTTCTTTCGTTCTTGAATTTCTTCCAGACGCCGCGCGGCCGAACCATCGTGGAAGGCGGCCTGCGCCGCGCCGGCCGCTACCGGGAAATGATTCAGCGGGTGTTCCGCGAAGAAGGCATCCCCATGGACCTGATGTACCTGGCGCAAGCGGAAAGCGGATTCAAGCCGCTGGCGCTGTCGAGGGCCAGCGCGCGCGGGATGTGGCAATTCATGGCTTTCACGGGCCGGCTCTACGGGTTGCAGCATACCTGGTGGGTGGACGAGCGCCAGGACCCGGAGAAGGCCACGCGCGCCGCTGCGCGCCACCTGCGGGATCTTTACGAGAAGTTCGGCGACTGGTACCTGGCCATGGCGGCATACGACTCGGGAGAGGGCAATGTGAAGAGGGCCGTGGAGCGGACCGGCTACGCCGACTTCTGGGAACTGTACAAGCGCAACGTGCTGCCGCGCGAGACAAGAAATTACGTGCCCATCATCGTGGCGCTCGCCCTAGTGGCCAAAGACGCGGCGCATTACGGCATCCAGGTGGACCCGGAAAGCCCCGACCCTGTGGACGTGGTGAAACCGGGGCGTCCCATTGACCTGCGCCTTGTGGCGGAAACGATTGAAACCGACGTGGGGACTCTGCGGGCGCTCAATCCGGCGCTACTGCGCATGGTCACCCCAAGCGATCGCGATTTCGAGCTACGCCTTCCTCAGGGAAGCGCCGATAAATTCTTCGCGGAGATCGCCACAATTCCACCGGACAAGTGGGTGAGCTGGAGACGCCACCGAGTGGAGGAAGGGGAAACGCTCACGACCATCGCGCGGCACTACCAGATCACGGCAGCGGCGATTGCCGACGCCAACGGCCTCGAAAAGGGCGAGCCGCTGAAGGTGGGCGAGAAACTGATCATCCCCTCGGCACGCTCGGAGATTACCCAGGGCAAGCTGGTGCGTTATCGCGTGCGGCGCGGCGACACCATCGTTTCGATCGCCGAGCAGTTCAGCGTGGATGTGGATGAGCTGAGACGGTGGAACGGCCTGCATTCGAACCGGGTGCGGCGCGGGATGAGCCTGCGCGTGTACCCTGGAGGCCTGCCGCCGTCCTCATCGAGAGCCGGGAAGAAGGCGCACCCGGCCGCAGCCCCCGCTGCGGATAAGGCTGCGCCGCCAGCGGCGAGGGCCGCGGCCGCGCCTTCAGCTTCGGAGGTGGCACGAGAGGGAAAAATGACAGTCCACCGCGTGAAGCCCGGCGAGACACTGTGGTCGCTGGCGTCGTCCTACGGCACCACGGTCGAAGCACTGCGGGAGGCCAACCACTTTCTTGCCAGCCGACAACTGCGTGCCGGCGACCGCCTGCACATTCCCTCGCCAAACTGAAACTCTCGCGCGCCAGTCTGTCGCTCGCCGTAACTCCTTCATTCTGAGAGAGTAACGAGGTGATTGGGGAAGGCTGCGAGCCCCCACCCTTTTCTTCTCGTTCTTTGCTCAGGGCTTACAGGCCAGGCCCCCGGACAGGCTTCCGTGAAGACGCTTCCATAACGCTTGACAAAGGTGTAAGAGAGCGTTTATAAGCGCGCGATGGACCGCAACCCTTGACATGGGGTTTGACGCGGCCCCACGCTCCCGCGGCACCCAAGTGTTCGAAGCTTCATCCAACGGAGGAACGAATGGCTCTTGACAAAGACGGATTCGGGGACGAAAACGAGATCTCCCGCTTCGAGGAAGAAGAAGATGCCGGTGCGGATCGCGAGGAGATCATCGAAGCGGAGGAAGAGGAAGTGGTTATCGTCGAGCGCCCGGAAGGCACCGGCGCGCCGGCAGCCCCTCCTCGCTCGTCCAAGCCCAGGAAGGCCAAGCCTGCCAGGAAAGCGGCGAAAAAAAAGGCCAAGAGGAAAAAAGGCAAAGCGAAGCCAAAGAAAAAGGCCCGCAAGAAGACGGCGAAGCGGCGGAAAAGGCGTTAGGCTGGCGACTCCCGACCGTTCCGGTTTCATTCCGGACCCGTTCCAGTTCAAACCGGGACGGCCTTCTGGCAATCCTCCTTCCCTGATCCGGCTGGTCCCTTCCCGCAGCCGCGCGAATCCTCTCGCGGCAGGACTGATTCCTAGACTGGTGAGAAATATCCTTGCGCGTCCGGCAGCGCGCCCTTAGCATACCCCTCAATGCTGCACGCGCTCGAGCACATCCGCCGGATGCGGGGCGGGGCGCAGGCACACCTGCTGCGCTGCTCGGACGGCGGGTATTACGTCGTCAAATTCCAAAATAACCCGCAACATCGCCGCGTTTTGGTCAACGAACTGCTTGGAACTAAGCTGGCGGCCCGGCTGGGGCTCCCGGTGCCGCAGGTGGCGGTTGTCGATGTGCCGGAAGCCCTGATTCGCTACACTGCCGACCTGGTGATGCAACTGGGGCAGAGCAGTGTGCCCTGCCGGGCGGGCTTGCAATTCGCCTCGCGCTACCCCGGAGACCCGCGCGAGCTGACGCTGCACGATTTTCTGCCCGACGAACAGTTGCGCGAAGTAGAGAACCTCGGCGACTTTGCGGGGATGCTGGCGTACGACAAGTGGACCTGCAACACCAACGGGCGCCAGGCGATTTTTCTCCGCCACGCGAACCACGCGCCGTATCGCGCGCTCATGATTGACCAGGGGTTCTGCTTCAACGCCGGAGAATGGAATTTTCCGGACGCCCCGCTGCGCGGCCTGTATACGCGGCAGCGCGTCTACGAGGGCGTCATCGGGATGGAATCGTTCGCCCCGTGGCTCGAGCGCCTGGAGACACGCGTGACTCCCGGCGTCTTTGACGAGCTCAGCAAGCAGATTCCTCCCGAATGGTACGAGGACAACCAGGATGAGCTCTACCGACTGCTGGAAACGCTCGACCGGCGGCGCGCGCGTGTGCGCGAGCTGCTGGTGGACGCCAAACGCTCGAACCGGCAGCCGTTTCCCAACTGGACGTGAACCATGCCTGAACCAAACCGCCAGCCCTGCGCCTATCACATCCTGCGCTATACGCCGAACCTGGTGCGCGACGAATGGGTCAACATCGGCGTCCTGCTGTTCGACCCCGCCGGCGGCGCCCGGCGCCTGCGGCTGATTGAGGAGCAGGAGGAGTATGCCCGCGTCAAGCGCCTGCACCCCCACGCCGACGAGGCGCTGTTGCGCGCCCTGCGCGACGACTTCGAAAAACAGTTTGCCGGGCAGAACGGCGGTTTCCGAAAAGCCGTCGAAACGCTGAACCAGACGCTTTCCAACGCCCTGCAACTCGGGCCGCAGAAGGGCGTGCTCACCGACGATCTCGACGCCGAGATCGAACGGCTCTACGCCGACCACGTGGCCCCGCCTTCCCGCCTGCGCAGCTCCAGCGCCCGCGAGACGCTGTTCAGCCGCGGTCCCATCCGCAATTACTGCAACCAGGTCTTCCGCCTGGCGCATGTCTGGGAAAAGATCGATAAATCCGTTCCGGTGGAGGAATTCACCTTCGCCGGCGACCCCTTGAAACTCGACTACGCCTACCGGCGAAACGGGACGCGCGGCTTCGTGCACGCCCTCTCGGTGACGCGCGACCCGGCGCAAGCAAAAATCCTGGCGTACACCGCGGAGCGCATCCGCGCGAAAATAGCCTCCTCGGAATTCACCGCCGTTACCGATGTCCCTCTGGCCGGCACAAACGACCGCCGCCGCTTCGTCGCCGAAACACTGAAGGACCAGGGAATCGAGGCGGTGCCAGTGGAGTCGCTGGCGGTCTGGGTGAACAAATTGAGGCCGTTAATTCGCTGAGGGATTCCGGCAGGGGTTCCCGCGGGTGGCCTGTGACTCGTGCCAAGAGGCCCGGCAATTACAAGCCTCTCCACGGATCACCAATCACGGGTCACAAATTGCGCTGCTATAAAACAGGCTCGCTCCAGCCTTCCAGCGTCTCCTTCACCTTGCGCATGAACTGGTGGGCAATCGCGCCGTCCACCACGCGGTGATCATAGCTGAGCGAAAGGTAGCACATCGAGCGGATGGCGATGGCGTCGTCGATCACCACCGGACGCTTCTCTATGGTTCCCAGGCCCAGGATGCCCACCTGCGGCTGGTTGATCACCGGCAGGCCGAAGAGGCCCCCAAAAACGCCCGGATTGGTGATCGAGAAGGTGCCTTCCTGCACCTCTTCGGGCTTGAGCTTTTTCGTCCGCGCGCGCTCGGCCAGATCGTTGAGCATTTTCTGAATGCCGAGCAGGTTCTTTTCGCCGGCATTCTTGATGACCGGCACGATCAGGCCCCAGTCGAGGGCCACGGCCATGCCGATGTTGATGTCTTTGTGGAGGACAACCGTGGTGCCGTCCACCGAGGCGTTCAGGACCGGGAAGGCGCGGAGCCCCTCCACGACCGCTTGCACAAAGAACGGCATGAAGGTCAGCTTGGTCTCGTGGCGCCTCTCGAACTCCTCCTTCGAGCGGCTGCGCAACGTGACGACCTTAGTCATGTCCACTTCATCGATGGAGTAGACGTGCGCGGAGACGCGTTTGGAGGCGACCATGTGCTCGGCGATGCGCTGGCGCATCACCGACATGGGCTGGAGTTCGTACTTCCCGAAATAGATCCGCTCGCGGGGCACGGCGGTTTCCATGGCCACGTGAACCTGCGCGCCGGAAACCCCCGGCGGGGCAGGGGCCGCGGAGGGTGAAGGCATTACCGTTACGCCCCGCGGCGCAGAGGCGCCGCCTTGAATCACTTCCAGAATATCCTTCTTGCTGATGCGCCCGCCGGCCCCCGTGCCTGAGACGGTGGCCAGGTCAATGTTGTTCTCTTTCGCCAGGCGCCGCACCAGCGGCGAGCTGTGAATGTGCTCGCCCGGACGGCGCGGCGGCGCCGCAGGTCCTGCTGCGGGAACCGGCGCCGGTGGAGCGGGAGCAGGCTTTGCCGCCGATGCCGCGGGCGCAGACGCCGGTACGGCTGCGGCCTTGGGCTGGGCAGCCGGGGAAGGCGCATCGGTTTTCGCCGGAGCCGGGGCAGGCGCGGCAGCGGCAGCACCGTCGGAATCAATCACCCCGACGATAGTCTGGATCGGCACGGTCTGTCCTTCGCCGACCTTGATTTCCTTGAGCACGCCGGCGGCGGGCGCAGGAATCTCCGCATCCACTTTGTCGGTGGAGATTTCGAACAGCGGCTCGTCGCGCTCCACTTTGTCGCCGGGCTTTTTCAGCCACTTGGTGATGGTGCCTTCAAAAATGCTCTCCCCCATCTGGGGCATGACGACGTCTATTGCCATGGTCTCTCTCCTCTCTTCCCCGCGCTGGCCAGGCGTTTCATCCTTCCGCCTTGCTCAACCCAGCGGGACAAAAAATCTTCCCTGCACTCAGAAGCGGTGCCGCGGCATTGCCGTCAATCAGTATCGTGCCAGCTCTCTTGCCGCGGCTGCTACCTTTGCCGCATTCGGCAAAAAATGCTCCTCGAGCGGCGGCGAGTACGGCACCGGCGTGTCCAGCGACGTCACGCGCAGCACCGGACCGTCCAGGTCCTGGAAGGCGCCCTCGCAGACGATCATGGCGATCTCTCCGGCGATGCCGCCGGTTCGCGTGTCCTCGTGGACCACCAGCACCTTGTTGGTCTTCTTCACCGACTGCAGAATCGTTTCTTTATCGAGCGGCAGCAGCGTCCGCAAATCAATCACCTCGGCCTCGATACCTTCTTTGGAAAGCTCCGCGGCGGCTTCGAGCGAGGTGTGCATCATCGCCGCATAGGAAAGAATCGTCAGGTCGCGCCCCTCGCGGCGCACCACCGCTTTGCCGATGGGCACCGTGTAGTCCTCGCCGGGGAGTTCTTCCTTGATGCGCCGGTAGAGAAACTTGTGCTCGAAGAAGAGCACCGGATTGTTGTCGCGGATGGCCGCCTTCAGCAGGCCCTTGGCGTCGTAGGGCGTCGAGGGATAGACCACCTTCAGCCCCGGAGTGTGCACAAAATACATCTCCGGGTTGGCCGAATGGAACGCCCCGCCGTGCACGCCGCCTCCGGAAGGCCCGCGCACCACCAGGGGCACCGGCGCGCCCCAGCGGTAGTGCGACTTGGCCGCAAAGTTCGTAATCTGGTTGAAGCAGCAGGCGATGAAGTCAATGAACTGCATCTCGGCGATGGGGCGCAGCCCGAGGTAGCTCATGCCCACGGCGGCGCCGATGATGGCGGACTCCGCGATGGGCGTGTCTATCACGCGCTCCCAGCCGAAGCGTTCCAGCAGGCCTTCGCTGGTTTTGAACGCCCCGCCATAGACGCCGACATCCTCGCCGAGCAGGACAACCGCGGGGTCGCGCTCCATCTCCTCGAACATGGCCTGGCGGATGGCTTCGAGAAACGTCACCGGACCCGCGGATTGTCCCGGGGTTCCCGCCTCAAGAACTTTCCCGGCGCTTCCCGAAGATGTCACGGCGCGCGCCACGGCTACCTCCGCACTTTCCGGGCGGCGCCGGCCCTGGCCAATTTCTTCGGCGAAGCTTTTCCGGCAGCCGGCGCCTTGCCCCGCAATTTCGAAACCGGACGCGCTCCGTTGCCGCTTGCCGCATCGGCCGCGGGGACAAATTCCGCAGGCCGCAGCGCCTCGCCGTAGGCGGCAACCTTCCACACCGGGGCGACGCCGGACTTCGGCGGCATGACTTCTTCCTTCGGACGCACCCAGTTCGCCGCGATGGTGTGGCAGCCGTCGCAATACACTCCTTGCTCGGCCAGTTCCGGCGGAGGCAGCGGCGAAGCCTCCGCAAACTCGCGGTCTGCCTCGACCTCGCGCTCGATGCGCGCCTCGATCTTTGCTTTCTTTTTGGCATCGAGAATCTTTCCGGCCATCAGGAATTTCTCGTAGCGCTCAATAGGGTCGCGCTGCTTCCAGTAGGCGAGCATCTCCGCGGGCACGTACTCGGCGGAATCATGCTGCGCGTGGCCCTTCATCCGCATGGTCTTCGCTTCGATGAGGATCGGCCCCTGGCCCGCGCGGCAGCGGTTGACGGCTTCCTTCGCCGTGGTATACACGGCGACGACGTCGTTGCCGTCCACTACGTAGCTGTCCATCCCGTAAGCCTTGGCGCGGTCGGCGAGATTCTCGAGCGGCACCTGCCGGCGCACCGGCGTCGAATAGGCCCACTGGTTGTTCTCCAGAACCAGGACCAGCGGCGCCTTCTGCACCGCCGCGAAATCC
>DASWCG010000271.1:0-15056 GCA_036390175.1 Candidatus Acidiferrales bacterium
GATTGGCCCGATGAGTCTTGAGTTTCTGTGCCACAAGCGGCACGAGCTTGAACCACTGCAAATAGCCTGTAACGAAGAACCCCAACCACGAAGTCGCGAGCTCTAAGTACGACGTGGCAAGATTAAGTGAGAGCGTGTGCAGAATGCTAAAATACAGGCCAACGAACAGACAACTCAGCGGAAATCCCAACACCAACATAGGCCAGAAAAGGAGATCATCGACGTCGCTCGCATGAGTTTGGTGATAACTCACAGTTGCTAGAATCAGGACGCTCGCAGAAACTACGATCCAGAGAATCCGGAACGTCGTGAAAAGTTTTTTTGGCATATGCTCTATTTCTTTCCTTTCTTGCACGCAGCTTCGCATTTGGGCGGGTGGACGGGGCAGGTTGTTGTTCTTTCCTCTTGACGGCGTCCATGGCTGAGAGCATACCACTCCTAGAATGCACGAAGGGCCAGCATCGGGGCGAGTTTCTCCGGTGTGGTTGGAAAATATCTTTGACTTCTTATGGGGAGTGCATCAAATGGCGACAAAGCGAATTTCGATCACTGCCGCTACTTTGTTCTGCGCGCTACGGTTCTGCGTTGTGCCCGCGTCGGCGCAAGATTGGGCCAAGCAATCGCTGGAGAAGTCCCCGCGGCACCAGGAGTGGGTGGAGATCCAGCACGATAACCGTGTGGTGCACGCCTTTCTTGTTTATCCCGAGGTGAAGCAGAAAGCGCCGGCGATCGTGGTGATCCATGAGATTTTCGGGCTCAGCGACTGGGCACGGAGCGCTGCCGACGAACTCGCCGCCGCGGGATACGTGGCCATCGCTCCGGACCTGCTCTCCGGGTTTGGACCCAAGGGCGGCGGCACCAGCGATTATTCAGGCACCGGCGACGCCATGAAAGCCGTCTCGGAACTCAACCCCGACACGGTGACGGCCGACCTGAACGCGGTGACCGACTACGTGAAAAAACTTCCGTCGGTGAACGGCAAGGTGGCGGTCGCGGGCTTTTGCTGGGGCGGAGGCCAGTCCTTCCGCTTCGCCACCAACCGCAGGGACCTGAGCGCGGCATTTGTTTTCTACGGCCCGCCGCCGCAGGACGTCAGCAAGATCACCGCGCCCGTCTATGGCTTCTATGCCGGCAACGACGCGCGCATTGACGCGACGATCCCCGCAGCGACTGCGGCCATGAAGAATGCGGATAAGAAGTACGACGCGGTCACCTACGAAGGCGCAGGACACGGCTTCATGCGGGCGGGCGAGGACCCGGCCAATACCAACGAAGCGAACAAGAAAGCGCGCGCGGACGCCTGGCAAAGGTGGCTGGGGCTACTGAAAACGATGTGAGATCAGACCATTCCTGATTGAACTTCCCGCTAGGCACCTGGAGGATGGAAGATGAAATACTTCGTGAACGGCCTTTTGTTCTTTCTTCTCGCCGCGACCTTGAACGCGCAGACCAAGGCGGACGAAGAAGCCGTGGGCAAACTGCCCCAGGCATTCCGCGAGGCTTGGGCAAAGCATGATGGTCACGAACTCGCAAAAATCATGGCAGACGATGTCGATTTTGTGACCGTTGCGACGACCTACCTGCATGGCAGAGCGGACTTCGAAACATTCCACACTCGGTTGCTCAGCGGGCGATTCAAGGAGTCCACCATCACGCCGCTTCAAACAACTGTGCGTTTTCTACGGCCCGATATGGCCGTTATTCACTGGAGCTGGAAGATCGAAGGCGATAGAAACATGGATGGGACAGCGCGCCAGCAGCCGCGCTACGGCATGATGACCATGGTCGCGGAAAAGCGGAGCGGCACCTGGCTAGTTGCAGTGGCCCAAAATACAAACGCAGCGCTGGGACTACCGCCCGAGCTTCAGGACATTAAGACACCTATACCGATTCCCGGAGCCGACCAGAAGCCACAGTGATTTGACGGAATCATTGATTAGGGGAAACACCAAAAGCCCTTCTACTCGAAAGCTCTTAGGCGCGCGCGGAGGCCTGGCAAAGGTGGCTGGCGCTGCTGAAATCCATGTAATGGGGACGGCGGGCAGCGTCTTATGGATGCCCTGCAAGGACGCGATTGAAAACACCGCGCAAATCCTCAGCGGGAACGGCGCCCGAGACCCGCTCACCATTGATGAACATCGTGGGCGTGGAGTCCACGCCGATCTTGTCGCCTTCCGCCATGGACGCCCGAACGGCGGATTCGTCTTGCTTCTCCGTGCAGGCCACCAACTTCTGCACATTCAACTTGTGTTTTATTCCCTGCTCGAGGGCCGATTTGTCGAGATTGAGAAAGGCTTCTTCCGGGGCTCGGCCGCCGACCTGCTTCTGGTTGGCGAAAACGTAATCGGCAAAATCCCAGTAAGCGTCCTGGTTCTGATCCGCCAGGCAATCCGCGTCCACAGCGGCGTGCAAGGCCCAGGGATGAATCTCTGTCAGCGGGTAGTTTTTGTAAATGACCTTGACCCTGCCTGCATACTCCTGCAGCAATCCAGGAAAGAGCGTGGAGTGCATGCGGGAACAAAACGGGCACTGGAAATCCTGGTAGCTGATGATGACCGCCTTGGCCTGCTCGCTGCCGCGGAACGGCCTGCCTTTCACGTCAATCTTTGACATCCAGTCCGTGGAAATGTCGAACTTCTCCAGGTGGGCGAGCGTCTTGCGGTCTTTGGAGATCAGAAACTCGTGGGTGCTGCTGTGGGTCCCTCCCGTGAAAGTGACAACAATTTGATCATATCCCGGGAAGTCGCTGGGGCGCGGGGCAGAAATGGAAACGCCAATCTCGCTCGGCACTTTATACCGAGAGCGGATCTCCGACTGAATGCGGTGAATGATCTCATCGCTCAGGGTTTCCGACGCCTTGGTGGTCTGAGCCTTGCAGCCTCCCGCGACCAGCAGCAGAAACAAAGCGGCGCTCAGCGCCAAGCTGTTGTTGCGCATCATCACTGCAAACATCTTCATGGCTTACCTCGAATCCGGCCGAGTCTATTGTCCGCTCGTTGAGTCTTGAGTCTTTAGTGGCCGCCCGTGGAATCTGCGTTTGTCCGCTTGCGGGTCAATCCCTTTGGCATGCCCTTGCTCAACACTTAGTCTAAATCAGGCAAGACTGGAAAGCACCCCGGCGTGCAGGCGCTGTAGCGAATGTTGAAACGCGGTTCGCCGGTGCAGCATCCCTCATTGTGCTGTAGAATCGCGGCGAAATTTTTGTGGGAGGGCATGGCTCATGAATGGAACTCAATTTCTACCCGAGCGCAGCCGCGGACGCAAGACATTGGCCTTCGCCGCTCTGGCCGTGACGCTGTTCGCGGGGGGAGTGAATCAGCAAGCGTGGGGGCAGCAGGGTTACCAGAAGCCGCCAAAGGCCGTACTGGACGTGTTAAACGCTCCGGTGACGCCGCGGGCCAGCGTCGGGCGGACTCGCGACGTTGTGCTGCTCTATTCTCCGGAACTGTATCCGCCCATCGCCGACGTGGCGCGGCCGTTCCTGCGGCTTGCGGGGGTGCGCATTGATGCAGCCACAAACGGGCCGCACAACCCGCCCCGGTATGATCACTTGGCGCTAAAGCAGGTGGCGGACGGCGCGGAAAAGGAAATCGCGCTGCCCGTTGGCTTCATTGTGTCGCAACCATTCTGGTCGCCGGACGGACGCCGGATTGCGTTCACCCATGCCACGAACTCCGCAATCGAGCTGTGGGTGGCTGATGCGGGCACGGGGAAAGCGAGAGCGGTCGCCGGCCTGCGGCTGAATGCCGCTCTGAGCACGCCGAGTCCTTTCAATGCCAGCGCGCCGTGCGAGTGGATGCCGGATAGTCGCAATCTTATTTGCCGGACCATTCCGGCGGGGCGCGGCGCCCCGCCGAAAGAGCCGCCCGTGCCCGCAGGTCCGCGCATTCAGGAAAGTTTCGGCAAGGCGGCGCCCGTGCCCACCTTCGAGGATTTGCTCGAGAACGAGCACGAAAGCGAGCTTTTCGATTATTACGCCACGGCGCGGTTGGCCCTGGTGGATACGGAAAGCGGCAAGATCACGCTGTTGGGCCAACCGGCAATCTTCGGGGCGGTTGATCCGGCTCCCGACGGGCAGAACATCCTGGTAACACGGATTCATCGTCCGTATTCGTACATCGTGCCCTACTTCGATTTTCCGCGTGAAGTGGAAGTGTGGGACCTTACGGGGCGTCCGGTGCACAAGCTTGCCAGCCTGCCTCTCGAGGAAACCGTCCCCATCGGCGGAGTGCCCACCGGCCCGCGCAACGTCCATTGGCGGCCCAATGAACCGGCCACGCTGGTGTGGGTGGAGGCGCTCGACGACGGCAACCCGAAAAAGAAAGTCCCCCAGCGGGATAAAGTGATGCTGCTTAAGGCGCCGTTCAAAGATCAACCGGCCGAATTAGCCCGCACCGAGCATCGCTTTGCGGGACTGGCCTGGGGTGAACAGAGGGACTTCGCCATCCTGCGCGACTTCGACCGCGACACCCTCCGCAGCCGCGCGTGGTTTTTCGACCCGGCGAATCCCGCGGAGATGCGTCTCGTCTGGGACATGAGCTCCCAGGACCGTTACCACAATCCCGGCACGCCCGTGCAGTGGCCGCTTCCCAATGGCCACAGCGCTGTATTGCAACAAAGCAGTTTCATCTTCCTGACCGGCGCCGGAGCGTCCCCCGAAGGGGATCATCCGTTCCTGGACCGCCTCGATATCCGGACCCTGGAGGTCCAGCGAATTTTCCAAAGCGATTCGCGCAGTTATGAGGAAGTTGTGGCAATGCTCTCGACCGGCGGAAGAAAGCTGCTTACGCGCCGCGAAACCCCGTCGGACGCGCCCAATTATTTCCTCCGCGACTCTTCGCGATTTAATGGGAATTTTGCCGAACCGGGCTCGCTCGATCAACTCGCGGCATTTACGAAGTTCTCCGATCCGGCGCCACAGTTGCGCGGCATCAAGGAGCAATTGGTCAGCTATAAACGCGCCGACGGACTCGGCCTTTCGATGAGAGTCTACCTGCCGACGGACTACAAGCCGGGCGAGCGGCGTCCGGCGGTGGTTTGGGCACCCGCTGGAGTTCACCGATCCGAGCGTGGCCAGCCAGGTGAGCGGTTCGCCGAACCGCTTCACGACGATCGCGGGGCCTTCGCAACTGTTCTTCCTCTTGGATGGCTACGTGGTGCTGGACGATGTTGCCATGCCGGTCGTCGGCAACCCGGAAACCGTCAACAACACGTACATCGAGCAAATCACTTCCGATGCCAAGGCAGCCATTGATAAGGCGGCGGAGATGGGCGTGATTGATCCGAACCGCGTCGGAGTCGGCGGGCACAGCTACGGCGCGTTCATGACCGCGAACCTTCTCGCGCACTCGGATTTATTCCGCGCGGGGATAGCGCGCAGCGGCGCCTACAATCGCACGCTGACGCCGTTCGGGTTCCAGAACGAGCGGCGGACCATCTGGCAAGCGCCCGACATGTACATCAAGGTCTCTCCGTTTATGCACGCCAACAGCATCAAGGCGCCGATCCTGCTGATTCATGGGGAAGCGGACAACAATTCAGGAACGTTTCCAATGCAATCGGACCGGATGTACCGCGCGGTCAAGGGTAACGGCGGAGCCGTGCGCTACGTGACTCTGCCGGACGAAGCCCACGGCTATTCCGCGCGGGAATCCATCGAGCACGTGCTTTGGGAGATGCTCACCTGGTTCGACAAGTTTGTCAAAAACGCCGCGCCTCGCCCGGCGGAACCGGTAGCGGCGGGGGCACAGCAGCAACGATAGGTTGTGTGAACCGGCGCGCTTGCGTTTAGAGTTGGACGCTTGGGCTGTGAAACGTTATTCCAAAATTGGAATACTCTTTACCGACGATATACGGAAAGAAGTATATCCGCAAAGACTCCCCCTGTAAGTCCATGATTTTAAAGGCGCAACTTTATGGAATCCCGATTGCAGCAGCCCTAAACAACAGCGAGTGGAGGGCTCGACGGAAGGCCTCGCGTTGCATAATTCAAGAGAAAATGGAGAAGAGAATGAGTTCAAAACTGCGGAATTTTGTGGCTCTCGCGGCGGTTGCCCTGGCACTGGTGTGGTGCCTGCCGTCTGCGGCACAGGTCATCAAGGGTTCGATCTCCGGCACCGTGGTTGACAAGTCGGGCGCCGTGGTAGCCGGCGCCGAGGTCAAGGCGAAAAACATCGAAACCGGGGCTGTTACGACGACCACGAGCGATAGCGCCGGTCTGTTCCGGCTGAGCCTCTTGCCCGTCGGAACCTACACTGTCGAGATCACCGCAAAGGGATTCAGGACCCTGGCGCAGAACAACGTGGCAGTGGGCGCCGGCACGGATGCCGGGTTGGGGTCTTTGACCCTCGAGGTTGGCGAAGCCACGACAACGGTCGAAGTCACGGCCCCCACGGCCCCCTTGATTGAGACCACCCAGGCGCAGGTCACCAACACATTCTCGGGCGAAACGCTCCAAGAATTCGCCGGCATTCAAGAGAACGAGGGGTTGGACCGCTTGGCGCTCTTCGTACCGGGCGTAAAGAGCAGCCGCAGTAACAACTTTTCAAACCAAAACGGCGCGGGCACGGGCTTTTCCAGCAATGGACTGCGCGGCCGCAATAACGACCAAGAAATTGACGGTCAGAACAACAACGACAACAGCGTCGGCGGCCCGGGCTTGTTTGTGAGCGATCCGAACTTCGTCCAGGAGTACAACCTGGTCTCCAACAACTTTGGCCCAGAGTACGGCCGCAATTCCGGATCAGTGGTCAACCTTATCACCAGAACCGGCAGCAATGCATGGCACGGAACTGTCTACGGCAGCGAAAACAGTTCCTACCTGAACGCTCTGAGCAACACTCAAAGAAATACGAACAAGCCGGGAACTGTCCCTCCTCGAGCCTTTACCGGTCCGCCCCGCTCCAACGAGGAATTCAGCGGGGGAACCATCGGAGGCCCCGCTATCAAGGACAAAATGTTTTTGTTCGGCGGCTTTGACACCGATATCTTTGAGGGCAGCAACGTGTTTACGACCACTGCGCTTACCCCGACACCGCTCGGCCTTGCCCAATTGGCGGGTTGCGGTGGCATCAGCGCAACGGCCCTGACCGTCTTGAGCAACTTCGGGCCTTACGCCTTCGGGTTCGGCAACCCGGCTCCGAGGCCGACCGGTGCGGGTGGGACATTCCGCACTATGTCAGTCGGAACCTGTGATGGCGCTGCAGGTGATCCAGCGCCTATCCAGGTCGGTGGGGTGACGCGTGTGCTGGGAACTCCCTTTCATGGTTTCAACTGGATCGGGAATACCGACTGGCAGCTTGGAAAAAATCAGATTATAGGCCGGTATCTGTACAATAAGGGGACTACTTTCAATCGAACGGATAGCGGCGGCGCTGCTGCCGCTGCGGGTTGGTTTGATAACGTTCCGGCACTGAGCCAGCGGGGGCTGCTTGGATGGACCCGCACCTTCGGTCCGCGCATGACGAACGACCTCCGTGGCGGCTTCAGCCGGTTGAACGTGGAGTTTGGCGGTGGGGTGAGTCCCCTTCTGCCGACGGCCGGGAGCTTACCGTCGGCGCTCACCAATATCAGTTTCCAGACGGGCGGATTCCTGGGCATCGGCCCGGCAACCAATCTCCCCCAGAGCCGTATTGTGAACACTTGGCAAGCCCAGGACAACTGGAACTACATTCTGGGCAGGCACCAGTTGAAGGCCGGCGCCAACTGGACCTACCAGCGTTCACCCAATATCTTCCTGCCGAATATCAACGGCCAGTTCCGCTTTGCCAGCCTGAGTCAATTCTTGGCCGGTTGTGCTACATGCGGGCCGGGAGGCACGCCGCTCGCAGCTGATCAGGCCAATCGGATTCAGATCGCGCAAGGACAATTTAATCTGGATTTCCGCGAGTACGACACGTTCGTGTACGGGGGCGACGACTGGAAGATCACACGGAACCTGACCTTGAACCTGGGTTTGACTTGGACCTACTTCGGCTCTCCGGCCAATCTCTTCAACCAAATCACCGCCGCGCGCGAAAGCAACGCCAGCACGGCATTTTGGCTGCAATCCCTGCCCGTTTCGATACGCTCTAACCCCGTCATCCCGGCGGTCAAGAAGAGTTTCGGCCCCAGCGCCGGTTTTGCCTATTCGCCCCAGTGGGGCGGCTTTCTGACGGGCCACGGCAAGACTGTCCTTCGCGGCGGGTATCGTTTGGCTTATGACCCGCCGTTCTACAACATATTCGTAAACATATCGTCATCGGCTCCGATGACTTTCCTACAGACTATTGTCCCGGGAGGCACACTGCTGCCCGCGGTGCCAACCGGCCCCAATGTGCGCGCGGCGCTGGCGTCGTCCATCACACCTAACACCTTTGATCCGCGCACGCAAAACGAGACAAACGTCGCTTCGAATTTCGGTCCGCAAAAGGTGCATAGCTGGAGCTTTGGCATTCAGCGCCAGGTCAACCCCAGCCTGGCTTTCGAGGCCCGCTACGTCGGCAACCACGCCATAAATCTTTACCAGACTGTGGACGCCAATCCGTATCTGGGAACCGCCACGGCTCCCGGCTTGCTCCAGACCTTCCCACAGTTTGTGCCCGGCGCTTCCTCGTTGACTCCCTGCGCGGCGACTACCCAATCTGGTCCCGGCGCCGGCACGGACGTGGGGCGTGTCAGTTGCGGCCTGGGCGTGGCCCGCAGCCGCAAGAATGGCGCGTTCTCTGACTACCAGGCCGCGCAGTTCGAATTGCGCGCCACCAATCTATTCAAACAGTTGACCGTACGCGCGGGCTACACCTACAGCAAGACCCTGGACAACGCGAGCGAAATCTTCGCCACCGGCGGAGCCGGAAATACACTCTTTGCAGCTCAAAACCCGTTTCAAACCGGCGGCGCGGAGCGCTCCATCTCTGGAATAGACTTCCCCAACCTCACGACGGTCGAGTTCATCGAGTACTTGCCGTTCCTGAAAAGCCAGCACGGGTTTATTGGCCACGCAGTCGGTGGATGGGGGTTTTCGGGTGATTACATCTGGGGGTCCGGCCAGCCTTTCACGCCCGTTCAGAACTTTGCTGAGGCATTGTCCACGGGGGCGGCCAATTACTACGACTCGGCTTTTGTGGCCGCGTTTGTCGGCGTGGACACTGCGCGCCCGTTCTTCGGAAGCCTCAGCGCTCCAGGCAACACGGTTGGGGTCTTCGCGCACCAGGCTTGTCTCTCGGTAACCGTAACATGTTCGCCGGCGAATGCGGCTGCTCTCACCGCCCTGCCGGCCACTCAGCTCGTCAGCCTCAACTCGTTGAATAACGGCAGTGTCGTTGCCGTCACGAGCAACGATGTTCGGTTCATCATGAATACCGCAACTGCGCAGGCTGTCTTCGGCACGCCGTTCGGCAATGTACCGCGCAACCCTCTGCGGGATGCGATCACAAACATTGCCAACTTCTCCGTGTTCAAGCAGTTCAAATTCAACGAGCGGTCGAATTTTGAGATCCGCGCGACTGCCCTCAATGCCTTCAACCATTTCAACTTTACCAACGTCGATGTTGGCCTGGAGGATGCCGGCCTTGCCAATTTTGGCCAAGGGTTTGCCAACCCGCGGCTTTTCACTGCCGCCGGGCGTACCCTCCTCGTCGGAGGTAGACTCACGTGGTAATTGGCTAACGAGGATCGAAGTCAGATCAAAGCCCGCCCCGACCTGGTCGGGGCGGGCTTTTTCTTTGCGGACGAAGGTTGATGTTTTGGCACGATTACGATAATTTATCTGCTTCGATCCTTAACGGAAAGACGACGTAGTCTTCATAGTCAGGAGTCCTATCATGTCTCTGCATTCCGCGAGGATTTTCCTCGGCTTCATCGCTGCGCTCCTTCTTGCCGGAATTGCCGCGCAGACCCGCGAGGCGGCGCCCGTAGCGACCCGCCAGTTTGAATTCACCTACAAGGTGACCGTGCCCGCGCTGGCCGCGGGCAGCGCTCCGCTGCATCTGTGGATTCCGCTGCCGCCGTCGGACGCTTTCCAGACCATCAGCGATCTCAAGATTGACGGGCCGGTTGCCTACAGAATTCGGACGGAGCGGGAATACGGCAACCGGTTCGCCTATTTCGTTGTCCCGCCCGAGCGGGCTGCCGCGCCGTTCAGCATCACGCTGCATTTCCAGGCTACACGGCGCGAGCATCAGGTTGCGCTCGCTGATGCGCATGCCTTGGCGCTGGCGCCCGCCAGGCTCACTCCGGAAATGAAGCGCTCGCTCGAGCCCGACCGCATGGTCCCGCTCGGCGGTGCCATCGCCGACCTCGCTCGCCAGCAGACCGTGGGCATTACCGATCCGCTGCAGCAGGCGCGCAAGGCATATGACTATGTGGTTGCGACAATGAAGTACGACAAGACCGGCCAGGGCTGGGGCCGCGGCGATGCGGTTTGGGCCTGCGACTCGAAGCGCGGCAATTGCACCGATTTCCATTCTGTTCTTATCGGGATGATGCGGACCAAGGGCATTCCGGCCCGGTTTGAAATCGGCTTCCCGCTGCCCGATGACAAATCTGGAGGAGAAATTCCCGGTTATCACTGCTGGGCGGAGTTCTATATCGAAGGCATCGGCTGGGTGCCCGTGGATGCGTCGGAAGCCTGGAAGCATCCGGATAGGCGTGACTACTTCTTCGGCGCGCACGACGACAACCGCGTGTTGTTCACTCGCGGCCGGGATATCCGCCTCGGCGCCGATCAGAAGGGCGCGCCGCTCAACTATTTCATCTATCCATACGCCGAGCAGGACGGCAAACCCGCCGAAGTGAAATCGCGGTTTGCATTCCGCGACATCCGCCCCGCTCCGGGAGGCGCAGCCGCCACATCCGCCACCGGCCAGCGATAACGAGTAGGACCAGGCCTCGCCTGTGCTCCTCTCAAAGCAGCGCCGCCGAAAACGCCCGAGCGGCGGCGTCCACCCAGCCGGGAAAGACGAGCTTGCAAACAACTGAACACTGGCGACTGGCAATTGAGGACCAAACCAGGAGTGAAAATCTGATGTCTTCCGACTATCTGCTCAAGACCGAGCCGTCCGAATATTCTTTCGCCGATCTGCAGCGCGACGCCGTCACGGTGTGGGACGGCGTGTCGAACCCCGTCGCGCTGAGGAACCTCCGCGAGATGACCCCGGGCACTCGCCTGGTCATCTACGAAACGGGAGCGCGCAAGAGCGCGGTTGGCACTGCGTCCGTCGTTTCGGTGGACCTCTCGAATCCCAAGAATCCGGCGGTCAAGATCAAAGCTGGAAACGCACTGGCGAAGCCGGTCACCTTGGCCGAAATCAAGTCCAACCCACTGTTCTCCGCTTCGCCTCTGGTCCGCCAAGGCAGGCTCTCCGTCGTTCCTTTGACCAATGCCCAGTACAAAGCCTTAACTGGCAACTGATCACACAGAACCGCGGCACCACGAAAAAAACGGGGCGCGCAATTGGCGTTCGAATTCCCGCCTCGGGCAGCCGCTGCGCCCATTGACGTGCGAATCGCTGCGCTCGAATGAAAGAAGCCGCTGTTCCCTGCAATCGGATTGCGCCGTTTCCAAGCCGCGAGGTACCCTCGAAATATAGTTGAGACTCATTTGCAACTAGAGCCCGGGCTTCGTACACTTGTCTTCCATCTTTTTGTGCGCTGAGCCCACGAGGAGTGATTCTTGAAGAGTTTTAGGCCGGCTTCCTTTGCGAACATGATGCGATTGCGCATCGCACGGTTCCGACGTTTCGCAAGCATAGTCCTTACCGGGCTGCCGACGATGGCCATCTACTTTGGAGCTTGTACTGTGGCACGGGCTCAGGAACGGCCCTACTTCGTCACCTACAACCACCAGATGGAGGAGCCGGGCAGTCTTGAAATTTCCATCAATCCTCTCTTCGCCGCGCAGCGCAGGGGCGGAAATTTTCTGGCTTCCCGGACCGAGCTTGAATATGGAGCGAAGGGTTGGTGGACTACAGAATTTTATCTCGACGGCCAAACAACCTACGGCGACAGCACCATTTTCACCGGCTTCCGCTGGGAAAACCGTTTCCGGCCCTTGCTGCGCGAGCACTGGATTAACCCGGTCTTATACGTCGAGTTCGAGGACATCAACGCCGCCGACAAGACCATGCTGGAGGTCGTGGGCCATGACGTCGAAGCCGACCATGCCCTGCCCAATGTCTTGACTCGGCACAACCGCCAGCGAGAAATCGAGGCCAAGCTGATTCTGTCCAGCAACTTCAAAGGCTGGAATATCTCCGAAAACATCATCCATGAGAAGAATCTCTCGAACTCACCGTGGGAATTCGGATATGCCGTGGGCCTCAGCCGGCCATTGGCGCTGGCCGCTCGGCCTTATTCCTGCACTCTTTGCCCTGAGAACTTCACTGCGGGCGTCGAGATGTATGGCGGTTTGGGCGACCGTTACAGTTTCGGGCTGAAAGATACGTCGCACTATCTTGCTCCTCTGCTCGCGTGGAACCTGCCGAGCGGCCTGACTCTGCGCCTTTCCCCGTCTTTCGGCCTGAACGGCAATAGCCACCGCTTTCTCTTGCGTTTCGGGATCTCCTACGAAATCCCGGGCTTCAAACGCCGCATGCGGCAAATGTTTCGAGCGAAAAAACCATGAAAAGGCGCTTGTTCCTGGTTCTTACAATCCTCGCGCTAAGCTCCGCGCTGGGATCTGCGCGCAAGAGCGACGCTGAGAAACGCAGGCACGGCTCGGGCCTCGCGTCGGCCCCGGAGTCCGCACATGCCCGGCGAAACCCTTACCAGGGCAGCGCAGACGCCGCACTGGCGGGAGAAAAGCTTTTCAAGCGCCACTGCGCGGAATGCCATGGAATCGACGCCCGCGGGCGCGAACATGCTCCTCCACTCGATTCGGCATCGGTGTATCAGGCGCCGCCCGGGGATTTGTTCTGGTTCCTGACGAACGGTAATTTGTGGCGGGGAATGCCGTCGTGGTCTCGATTGCCGGATGCGCAGCGCTGGCAAATTGTTTCTTACCTGAAGACCCTCCGGAAGCCGCCAAGGCATTGAAGCGCGCATGGGTCGCCGGGCATTGGCCGCTGGTTACTCGCCGCTACCCGCTTGGTTTTGTGAATTGAAGTCCTGCGGTGAGAGAACGCGAGGCGGATGCGGGACTCAGCCGTTCAGCGGGCCGCTGCGCCGGGATTCAGCGAAGCGGCTGTGCGGACATCTCGGGAGGGCGAGGACGACTCGGCGAAATAATTCCCCTCGCGCAGCTTTCGGTAAATGCGGCCGGCTACGACCGCAGCCGTCGGCCCTTTCACGCGCCGCGTGTTCCCGCGGAGAAAGACCACCAGAGAAATCTTGGGATGATGCTCGTCGGCGTAGGAGGCGAACCAGCCAATCCTCGCTCCGGCATGCTGGTCCGAGCACGTTCCGGTCTTGCCCAGCGCTTGCTCGTCGCCCTCGCGATCGAAACTCGCCCTGCCGGTTCCGTAGAGCACCGTCGCGAGCATGCCTTCGCGGAGCTCCGGGAGCAACGGCTCGATATCCAGCTTGCGCTTGATGCGCGGCGTGAACTGATCGCGGTCTTCCACGGTGCGCGGATATTGCAGGTAATAAATGGTCCCGCCATTGGCCAGCGCAGAGGTCAATGCGGCCAGCTGGAACGGCGTGACTTGAATGCCTTCCCCAAAGCTCGACATCCGCGCCACCCCGCCATTTTGCGGCGGGGCCGTGGGGAACGATCCGGGCTGTTCTTCCGGCAATGCGTAGCCGGCCAGCTCGCCTAGACCCATCAGGCGTCCATAGCGCGACACGGTTTCAAAACCCATGCGGCGCCCCAACTCTTCGAAAAACCGGTTGTTCGAGCGCGCCATGGCCTCGGTCAGGTTCATGTAGCGGCGGCGGGAAACTTTAATCAGAGTGTCGCCCCGGATGATGTTCTCTTCCAGGGCCGCCAGCGCGATCGTCGGCTTGATCGTCGAGCACGGAATGAAACCCGAAGAGAATGCCAGCTTCTGATTCACCACAGTCAGGATGCGTCCGGTGTTGGGGTCCGTGGCGACCACAGCGCCGTTGTAGCGGCCCAGCGCCTCCACAGCGGCCTGGCGCACAACCGGGTCATCGAAGCCCGCCACGTCTTCCTTCGTGGAGTCCGCAAAGGTGGGCACTCCGCGATAGCGCGAAGGCATGCTCCGCCGCGAGCTGCGCGTTGCTCCCGGGGCAGCGCTCACAGGAATCGCGAGCACAGACGAAAGCAGGAGCGCAAGAAGCGTATGCGTTGCTCGAATCGCGAATTTCATCTTCCGATTAGATGCTCCAGTGGCCTTCTTTGCCGTCCCGCCGGGCAATCCTCTGCACGGCCCACACCGGTATTTCGGCGCGGAGGTGTAGTCTACCGGGACGCAGCAACCAGACACAATGGGAAACCCGCACTAGTACTCGCGTATGTGTCCATACAGATACACGGACTTTCGTACAGGCGGGAGGTCAGGCCCGCACGGCCTGGGCGAGGTCATCCACGCAACGGGGGCTTCCTGGGCCGGCGCCGGGCCCCGCCCCTATCGTGCCGGCTTGGCTTTGGCCGCCGCATTGGCCGCGGCCGCCATGGCCGCGGGTTTTTCTGCATGGGCGGATGCCGAGGCTTCCGAGGCGGAGTTATTGGGATGTGGCACGCCGAGCTTCTTGCGCAGCGCGGTTTCCACCTTTTGGCAGATGTCTTTATTTTCCTTCAAGAAAATCCGCGCATTTTCGCGGCCCTGGCCAATGCGCTCGCCGCCGAATCCCAGCCACGCGCCGGATTTCTCGATGACCCCCTGATCTATGCCGAGGTCAATCAGGTCGCCCTCGCGCGAAACGCCTTCGCCGTAGATGATGTCGAACTCGGCTTCGCGGAACGGCGCGGCCACCTTGTTTTTTACAACTTTGCAGCGCGTGCGCGAACCCACCACGCGATCCCCTTCCTTGATGGCCTGGATGCGGCGAATGTCCAGGCGCATCGAGGAGTAGAACTTCAGCGCGCGGCCGCCCGTCGTGGTTTCGGGGTTCCCGAACATGACGCCGATCTTCTCGCGGATCTGGTTGATGAAGATCAGGCAGGTGCGCGACTTCGA
>DASWCG010000272.1:0-6956 GCA_036390175.1 Candidatus Acidiferrales bacterium
GGTTCTGTTTTCGTCGCGGTCGCGGTTTTTCCACAAGCTGCACACGCTTTCCGAGGCGGCCGAAGAGGCCGCCGTGCAGTTCCGCGAGATTGCTGGAGAGGTCGCCGAGGGAATCTCCATAGAGCCGCGGATGGATTGGGCCTCGCTGGATACCCTGCACTACGACTTCAACACGTGTCTGCGAGAGTCCATCGTTGTTCTGAAGTCATTCCTCCTAGTCCTCCCCGATGGGGAATTGCGCTCCTTCGAGCAAACCATGCAGGCTGCCGGCAAGGAACCCTCCCGTGCAGTCAGCGCGGGCTTTTCCGACCTTCGCCATAGACGCGCGACGGCAATCTGAAGACAATAGAGCCACCTTACTGGCACGGGCTTGCTTGCGGTGCTGCGGCACCGCGCGGTTTGACGAGCCCTGCTTACCCGGCGGAAGGTGCCGCGCAAGCACCAGCATGGACAACTCAGGGAGCAAGGGGCGCATCCCAACACTGGAAGCGTCCCGATCGGAACGTTGGCCCGAACGAGACGACCGGCAGATGGCGCGCTGGCAGAGGCGGAGGCGATTCGCCTGGCCCAGCAGGGTGACGCGAACGCCTTTGAGCAGCTGTACCGGCTGCACAGCCGCCGCGTCTACGCCCTGTGCTTGCGAATGGTGGGGAACCCTGCCGATGCCGAGGATCTTGCCCAGGAAGCCTTCTTGCAGCTGTTTCGCAAGATTGCAACGTTCCGCGGGGAATCGGCTTTCTCAACTTGGCTGCACCGGATGACCGTCAACGTGGTCCTGATGCGCCTGCGCAAGAAGTCGCTGCCGGTGGCATCACTCGAGGAAACCACTGAGCCGGACGAAGAAACCGGCGGGCCGCGAAAGGATATCGGGGGACCGGATTTGTTGCTGACGGGTTCCATCGACCGGGTCAATTTGCAGCGCTGTGTCGAGCAGTTGCCGCCCGGGTACAAGACGGTTTTTGTGCTGCACGATGTGCAGGGATACGAACACAACGAGATCGCGGACATCATGGAATGCTCGATCGGCAATTCGAAATCCCAGTTGCACAAAGCGCGGATGAGGATCCGCGAATTGTTGCGGGAGACCCAGCGCGACCTCGCACGCCGGGAACGCCAGGCGGCGAAGGGCGAGTCCGCCGGAGACGATTGAGCTAAGATGGGCAACCTGCGCCGTCTGGGGTAGCGGGTCCCTGAAAAACAGAGTACAGGAAAAGGCAGAAGACCATGCGGTGTGAAGAATTGGAACTTGTTTTGGAGCAGAGCGCTGGCGAACCGCTTGCGGCCTCCGCGCAGGCGCATCTGGAAAGCTGCGCGATGTGCCGCCAGTTGCTCGCGGAGCTCGAGCGAATTGAAGCCGTGGCGCGGGAACTGCCCGCTGAAGTGGAACCGCCCGAAAGGGTGTGGATTGCGCTGCGCGCGCAACTGAAGAGCGAAGGAATCATCCGTACGCCGGTTCCCTCGACGCGGCGCGCGGGGTGGCGGGAAGCGATTCACGCCCTCTTCACGCGCCCCGCACTGGCAGCCGGTCTCCTTTCAATGGTAATCCTCGGAGCCATGCTGTTTTCTTTGAGGCACGCGAATTGGGCGCCTCCGGGAGCCAGCCCATCGCCTGGATCGCAGCCGGTCCTGGCGCAGGCGAAAATTCAACTGAACAATGCCGAACATAGAATTCTTTCCACGCCTCGCGGCCGACCTTCCGATGTGGACGATTCTCTCCGCCACAATCTTGAGATTGTGGACAACTTCATTGCGGCGTGCGAAAAGACCGTGCAGGACAATCCCCAGGACGACCTGGCGCGTGATTACCTGTCCGGGGCGTACCAGCAAAAGGCCGAATTGCTCGCCACAATTCAGGATCGCAACACCACAGGGGATTGAAAGACATGTCTGACACGAAAACGCACCGAACCTTTTGTTGGCTGGGAACGCTCGCGGCGGCTGCGCTCTTTCTCCCGTTCGCTTCGACGGCTTCCGCCCACAAGATCGAGAAACACTTCACCGTGAAGGGGCGGCCCGTCATCAACGTGAACAGCAGCGTGCACGGGCGCATCGAGGTCAAGTCCTGGAAAAACCCTGAGGTGGTGGTGATCGGCAATCATTCCTCGGACAAAGTCGAAGTGGACACGGAGCAGGCGGAAAACCGCATCGAAGTAACCACGCATATCCTGGACAAGGCCGTCAAAGCCGAAGAGGTTGACGCCAATTATGAGCTCACCGTCCCCGAAGAGAGCGAACTCCAGATCCGCACCGACTCGGGTTTAATTGTGGTGGAGCGCGTCTATGGCGACATGACCTTTGACACCGTCTCGGGCGACATTCGTTTGAAGCAAATCTCCGGCTACGTGGATATTCATACCGTCGCCGGCTCGCTGATTTGCACGGAGTGCGCGGGGCGCCTCGAAGTCCGCACCATCAGCGGAAACATCCAGATTCTGCAGCCGCAGCTCAACACCCTGCGGGTCTCGACGACCTCGGGAAATATTCTGTTCGACGGCGATTTCCTCTCCCGCGGAACCTATTCCATGAACAACGCCAGCGGGTTCACCGAAGTCCGCTTCTCGGAAAACAATTCGTTTGATCTGCAGGTCAGGACCAGCAAGGGCACCGTGGACAACCAGGCTCAGGCAGAACTCAAGCCCGACAAGCATGGACTTCGCCATCTCCCCTCGCGGTTTGCCCAGGGGCTTATCGGGTCGGTCAATCAGGGTCTGGCCCGCGTGGACCTCTCCTCGTTTAGTGGTACAATTCGAATCCGGAAGAATGAGTAACTCCGACTGGACACGCTCTCCCAACGCATGAATCCCACCGCGCCGCCCGGCGCCCGGAAGAGCCGCACCATCGCCCTGGCCGGTTTTATGGGCTCGGGGAAAACCACCGTAGGGAGTTTCCTGGCGCGCCAGCTCGCCTGGCGTTTTGTGGACCTCGACGCGCGCATTGAAGAGGCTTCCGGTCTCCGCATTACCGAGATCTTCGACCGGCTGGGCGAACCGGCGTTCCGCGAAATCGAGCGCGAACAGCTCGAGCAAGCGCTGGGGCAAGCGGCCGTGCAGTCCGCGCCGATGGTCCTGGCGCTCGGCGGAGGCACCTATTCGCAGCCTGCCAATTTCGAGCTTCTGCGCGCCAGCGGCTGCGCCGTGGTCTGGCTGGATTGCCCTGTGGAACTTCTGCTGTCCCGTTGCGCGACCATGACGGGACGCCCGCTGTTCCGCGATGAACAAAGCTTCCGGCAATTGTACGAGCAACGCCTGCCGTCTTACCGCCAGGCAAATTACCGTGTGGAAACAGGCGGCGAGACGTCTCGCGTAGTCGAACAGATTCTGTCGCTCGGCATTCTGGAGCCCGCCATCGGTACAGCCCAATCCTCTGGGGGGATCATCAAGCCATGAACACCGCTCGGCTCGAAATTTTCAATAGACGCCGTGTTTTGCCGGAGGCGTCAGGACTGCTGGCCATTGTTGTGCTTGCCGCGCTCGGCTCTGCCGCCCTCCACGCGCAACCCCAGAAAAATAAGAAAAATCCCCCGGTAAAGGGTGCCCTCGTCTCCGACAAGGGAGAATTGAAGATTCTTCTGGGCGGCCAGTTGGTGGGCCGCGAGGAATTTGAGATTGCGCCCTCGGGCGACGCGTGGCTGGCTCACGGCACGACGGAAATTCATGTCCCCGGCGCAGTAAGCTCGCACGTAAAGAGCGCATTCCGCCTCCTCCCGAGCGGAGCGCCGAAGAAGTACGAATTATTTGTAGAAGGCGAAAGAAAAGCCGAGGCCACTGTCGACTTTGAAAGCGGTGTGGCTAAGACGACGCGCAAGATCGGAAACGCCATTCCGTTTCAGCAAGACGTGACTTTCGGCACGCCGATGGTCGCCGTGCTTGACAACAATCTCTACCATCACTACGCCATTCTTGCGCGGATCTACGACTGGAACAAAAGAGGAGCGCAGACGTTCCCGGTACTGATTCCGCAGGATGACATGACGCCCGGCGTAATCACTGTCGAAGCAGGCACATCAGAAAACGTTGCAGGAAAATCCTTCGAAACCCTCAAGGTCACCACAGCGGACCTCGAAGTCCATCTCTTCCTCGATGCCAATCACCGGCTGAGGCGTCTCGAAGTGCCTGCCTCAAAAGTAGTCGTCACCCGCGAATAGCATGCAAAAATGATTCGGCGCCGCCGGCCAACATGCGCGCGGTGGCGCCGAGTGGAGTTTCGTGTTTTGCGCTAGCGGTGATGACTCAGCACAGATGCCCCGGCATGGACGGCGCGCCGCCCGTACTGCGGCTGGGGATGCGCCTGCGGCAGCCTCGCCGGATTCCCAATGGGCCGGATGTTGGCCGGCGTTGCGGAGACATTGTCGCTGATGGCCTGCAGCCTCTTCAGGATGGACTGCCACTGCTCCCAATCCAGTTGCCGGAGGAACGGGCGCAGCCCCTGAATGAATGGATCTTCCAGCAGAGCTTCGCCATCCGACTCGGGGATGAAGAAGCGGTTGAGGCCGACGCTCAGCGCCTCGGATATTTTCTCCAGCGTCCCGAGGCTTGGGGTCATCTGCCCGCTTTCGATTCGCGAGAGATACGACCGCGAGACGCGCGAGCGTGCCTGCAACTGGCTCTGCGTCATGGCGCGGGATTCGCGCAATTGCCGGATGCGCTGCCCAATGTTTTCCACCGTCTCCTGGTTGGGCCATTTGTCCGGACCGGCCTGCTCCCCGGCCTGGACTTCGGGCGGCTCCGGAGGCGGGATGAGAAACTCCAGCCTCGGCGGCAGCAGTCGCACGCAGCGGCGGCAGTTTCCGGTCTTCGTGCGATATTGCACCAGACCGCAAACCTTGCAGCGGATCACTTCGCGGTCCATGTCCATCGTGTTCGTGCTGCCGTTGTTTTCCGACACCGGTGCTCCTCGCTGACTCTTCCGGCGAGCGGTTGTGAGGAGACTCTTTTCGGGGGAAGACAGAAACTGGCGCGGCGCCATTGTTATACGCATGGTGTCCCATGTGTCAAGTCTTTTTTCATTTTGAGACAGAGCCGTCTCAATCATGGCTTTCGCCTCCTCTTCCCTTTCGCGCCCGTTTGACGGCTCCAACCTGTGACAAACGTTCGACTTGGGAGCATTTCTGTGATGTTTCACGACCTGAACCCTTCACCACCAAGACAGCCTCAATTCACCCTGGGGCGGTATAAATTGCAATCCCTCTGCCATAATGGCTCTGCCGAATCTCACGGTCTGCGATACCCTTGTAAGTCCCAAGGAGGAGGGATGCCGGATCGCGACCAAGCCTGGAAATTGCTCTGCGAATACACGCAGTCGGAGAGCCTGCGCAAGCACGCCCTGGCCGTGGAGGCCTGCGTGCGCGCCTACGCCCGCAAGAATGGCGCCGACGAAGAGCTCTGGGGCATCACCGCGCTGCTGCACGACTTCGATTACGAGCGCTGGCCCAACGCCGGGCATCACCCGGACAAGGAGCATCCCTCCGAGGGCTCGAAGATTCTGCGCGAGCAAGGCTATTCCGAAGAGATCATCCGCGCGATTCTTTCGCACGCGGATTATTCCGGAGTGAAGCGCGCGTCGCCGCTCGAGCGCACACTCTTCGCCTGCGACGAGTTGGCCGGCTTTCTGACGGCCTGCGCGCTTATCAAGCCGAGCAAGAGTATCCTGGAAGTGGAAACGGACTCTGTGAAGCGCAAGCTGAAGGACAAGGCCTTTGCGCGCGGCGTGAATCGCGACGACGTCCGCCGCGGCGCCGAAGAGCTGGGCATCCCGCTCGAGGAGCATATCGCCTTCTGCATCGAGGCCATGAAAGGCGCGGCGGACTCGCTCGGCCTGCGCGGCGCGGTCGCCAGTTCCGCTTAAAAAAGATGATGCGCCTCGCGCAACGCCATGGATCCGCGCTAAAATAAACGAAGAGCGCAAGCGATCGTCGGATTGGGAAAGAGCATGTTTATTCAGATTGATGGAGCGGAACCGGCAGCGTCCCGCCGCCATAAGACTTATGGCGTGAAAGTGGGAAACGTCCGCGTGGGTGGCGGCGCGCCCGTGGTGGTTCAGTCCATGACCAACACGGACACGGCCGATGTCGCCGCGACCGTGCAGCAGTGCGTGGAGCTGGCCGGCGCCGGCTCGGAATTGGTGCGCGTCACGGTGAACGTCCCGGAAGCCGCGGCCGCCGTTCCGGAAATCAAAAAGCGCATGCTCGAGGCGGGCTGTGCGGCGCCGCTCATCGGCGACTTTCATTACAACGGGCACGTCCTCCTGACGAAATATCCCGATTGCGCGAAAGCGCTCGATAAGTACCGCATCAATCCGGGAAACGTGGGCGCCGGCCAGCGCCGCGACGACCAGTTCGCCACCATCTGCCGCGTCGCCCGCGACAACGGCAAGCCCGTGCGCATCGGCGTCAATGGCGGCTCGCTCAATCAAGAGCTGGTCATGCGCAAGATGCAGGAGAACACCGACCGCGATCTGGGCCTCTCCTCCGAGCAAATCATCAACGACTGTATGGTGATTTCCGCTCTCGAATCCACCGAGCTCGCTCTGAAATGCGGCCTGCGCAACGACCAGATTATTATTTCCTGCAAAGTCTCGCGCCCGCGCGACCTCATCACCGTCTATCACCACCTGGCTTCCAAGACTGCGCAGCCCTTGCATCTCGGCCTCACCGAAGCCGGCATGGGAATCAAGGGCACGGTCTGGTCGGCGGCGGCCATCGGCATCCTGCTGCACGACGGCATCGGCGACACCATCCGCGTCTCGCTCACGCCGCGTCCCGGCGGCGACCGCCGCGAAGAAGTCTATGCCGCGTGCGAGTTGCTTCAGGCGCTCGGCCTGCGCTCCTTTGCGCCCAGCGTCACGGCCTGTCCCGGCTGCGGCCGCACCACCAGCACGACCTTCCAGGAACTCGCCGAAAGCATTCAGAGCTATATCCGCAACAAGATGCCCGAGTGGAAGACGCAATACGACGGCGT
>DASWCG010000273.1:0-2871 GCA_036390175.1 Candidatus Acidiferrales bacterium
GCGCGGGCGTTCAATTCGGAGGTATCTTCCATCGACACGGCGATCCTGCTCTGCGGCGCGCTGATGTGCCGTCAACATTTTTCGCAAGACCCGCAAATTCCCGGCTTGGCCACGCAGATCTATAACAAAGTGAATTTCGCGTGGATGCTGAATGGCGGGACAACCCTTTCCATGGGCTGGACACCGGAGAACGGTTTTATCACCGCGCGCTGGGACACCTATAACGAACTGATGATGCTGTATCTGTTGGGCATGGCTTCACCCACATTTCCGATTCCGGCGTCGAGCTGGGGGGCATGGACGAGGCCAAGTTTTACGTATCAAGGATTCACGTACATCTCTTCCGGCGCGCCGCTTTTTACCCACCAGTATTCGCACGCGTGGTTCGATTTCCGGAACAAGAAGGACGCGTTCGCGAATTATTTTCAGAATTCAATCAATGCGACGATGGCCCATCGCCTCTTTTGCATTTCGCTTGCCGGCCAGTTTTCGGACTACAGCAGCGACCTTTGGGGGATTACGGCGTCTGATTCCGCCAAAGGATACGTCGCGTGGGGCGGGCCACCGGCGATGGGCCCGATTGACGGAACCGTCGTGCCCTGCGCGACAGCGGGGTCGCTCCCGTTTGATTTTTCGGACACAATTCACGTGCTGCGATGGATACGCGGACACTATGCCCTGGCTTGGCAGCGTTACGGTTACGTGGATGCGTTCAATCTCCTTACCGCATGGTATGACCCGGACGTGATCGGGATCGATCTTGGGATTTCCACGTTGATGGCCGAGAACCAGCGCACGCAATTCGTGTGGAACACCTTCATGAAAGACCCGGCGGCGCAGAACGGGATGACTCTGGCGGGATTTCAGCCCGGGTAACTGCGTTCCGATTTATCTGCCGATCTCGATCAGAGCGAGGGCCTGAGGTTGCAGCGTCAGCGTGAGTGATCCCTTGCTGATTGCTTGCGATTGCGCGGCGGGAAGCGCGCCTGCTTTGCGAAGCTCTTCGATCTGCGCGATCGTTGGATACGCTGGCCGGCCCATTTTGTTCCAAGCCGGAAGCGGTGAACCGTGCTCCTGGTCGACGATGGTGACGCGAGCGGATGGCTGACCGCTGCGGCCTTTGAAATGCAGCGTGACGGTTTTCGGTGAACCGGCTTCTTCCGGCAGGAAGAGGTTCCACACCGCGATGGCCAGCGAGCCATCTTTGCGGCGCGTGACGAGCGCGGAGTCCGAGCCCACATCGAGGCGCGTTTCGCCGAGCCGGTGGAAAAGCGCAAAGTCGTTGAAGGCGGCCTTGGGAATGCTGCGCTCGGCCAGCAGACCGAAGCCTCCATAGAACGGCGTTTTCACGACGCCCTGTTCCTCGAACACGTCCGAGAAAGTCCAGTAACTCATCATCTGGACAAGGCCGTCGCACTGCCGAATCGTGTCTGCGATCCATGGGCCCATGAATGCTGTATCCGTCACCTCGGGCTCGTTCATGTAGCTGGCGTTGAATTCGCTCCAGATCAGCGGCATGCTCGGGTAGGGGGAAGCGGCGATCTGGTCGTGAACTTTCTTTACGGCGCGGCAGACCATCTGATTCCGCGAGATTCGCTCATGAGTGCCAAAAACATCCTCGGCCCTATCGTTCCCATAAACGTGAGTTGAGGCAAAATCCACCGGAACGTTTTTCTCTTTGCAGTGCGCCAGGAAACGGTCCATCCAGGCCGCTTGCGCGGTGGCGGGCCCGCCCACGCGCAGCCGGGGACTCACGCGCTTGATGGCGCGGGCGGCGCGGTCGTAGAGCTCGTAGTAGGTGGCCTCTTTCGGATTGCCGGCCCAGAAATCGATGTTGGGCTCGTTCCACACCTCGAAATACCACTGCGAGACTTCGTCGATGCCGTAGCGCTCCACGAGATGTCGCGCGAATGCTTCGACGAGCTGCTCCCACTTGTCCCAGTCTTTCGGCGGAGCGACGTTCTGTTTGTACCAGAACGGATGCAACGCGCTGGGGTCAGAGGAAAGTCTCTTTGGCATGAAGCTTAGCTCGACGAAGGGTCGTACGTGATTCTCGAGCAAGCCGTCGTAGATCTGATCGACGTAGGAGAAGTTGTAGAAGGGCTTGCCATCTTTGTCCTCGTCGTAGAGGCCGGCTTCATCGTGAAAGATGGCGTGGAAGCGGACGTATTCGAAGCCTGCGATCCGCCGCGTTTCGCGAAGGTCGTTGCGGTAGCTCTCGCGAAGGCTCAGGATGGCGCGCCCCGACCCAAACATTTTTTCCCAGAAGTGTGGAAAGGCATGCGATGGAGCGCCGGCGTCAATCTCGATCGCTTCCGCCAGTACTTGAGAATGCGCGGCGGTCTGCGCGCGTAGCCCCATTGCGGGAAGAGCCGCGATGGACAGAAGAATCGCGACACGAAGAACATTTTTTTCGAAAATTAGGCGGCGCATCCGGCAGCTCCAGAAGATCGACGAGGAGAAACAGAGGCGCGGCAGGCCGCGCCCCTGCTGGAGAGTTGAGACTCAGAAGCTAAAGCGCGCCTGGAATTCGATCACGCGCCCGGCCAGGCCACCGGGAGACTGGCCGAACTTAGGATTCTCGATTCGGGCCTGGTCCGAGCCGAAGCCGATGGGTTGGAGGTCGAGCTTGTTGAACGCGTTGAAGAAATTGCCGCGCAACTCGAGTTTTGCGGCCTCGCCGAGGAACTTCACGCTGGGCAGACCAAACTGCTTGGCCAGGCTTAAATCAAGGCCAAAGTAACGCGGCCCACGGAAGGAATTGCGGCCGATGCCCGGAGGACCCGGAGTGCAAATGTTGAAATACGGCGAACCCTGAAGAGGGCCGTTGGCTGGATTGCAGTTCCCGTTGCGGACGATGCCAGGAAAATT
>DASWCG010000274.1:0-9313 GCA_036390175.1 Candidatus Acidiferrales bacterium
ACGTAGCTGTCCATCCCGTAAGCCTTGGCGCGGTCGGCGAGATTCTCGAGCGGCACCTGCCGGCGCACCGGCGTCGAATAGGCCCACTGGTTGTTCTCCAGAACCAGGACCAGCGGCGCCTTCTGCACCGCCGCGAAATCCAGCCCTTCGTGGAACACCCCGGTGGAGCTGCCGCCGTCGCCGATCCACGTCAGAGCCACGATGTTCTGCCCCAGGTAACGGCCGGCGATGGCGATGCCGGCCATCACCGGAATCAGGTCGCCCAGCATGGAAATCGGCGAAACCGTGTGCAACTTTTCCAAATCGCCGAAGTGGCTGGTGCCGTCCTTGCCGAGAGTCGGCGAAGTGTACTTGCCCATGTGCTGCGTAAAAATGTCGCGCGGACGGAAACCCTTCACCAGGAGCGCCCCGATGTTGCGGATCATCGGCGCAAGCCAGTCTTTCTTCTCCAGCGCGTACGCGGTGCCCACGGAAATCGCTTCCTGCCCCAGGCTCGAGTACAGCCCGCCGACAATCTTGTTCTGGCGGAACAGCCGCACCATGGCTTCCTCGAGCCCGCGGTTCAGCTTCATGTAGTAGTACAGCTCGAGGTGCTGTTGCGGTGTGACGTCAACCTTCATCCGTGGCTCCCTCGCGCCTGACCTTTGCCGCTAGGCGGGGACCGCCAGTCCGGCAGAGCGCGGCTGCTCCCCTTCGGCGAGCCGGGCCAGCAATTCTCCGCAGGCGGTGCTGCGCATCTCCAATCCGAGCACTTCGCCGAAGCGCCGCGCAAGCTTCCCGGCCGCTTCGCCCCGCTCCACCACCCGCCCCAGTAACTTCTCGAGCGACGTGACCTTTTTGCCGGAGATACCGCAGGGCACGATTAAATCAAAATAGCGCAGATCGGTCGAAACATTGTACGCGAATCCGTGGGAAGTCACCCAACGGCTCAAGTGTACGCCGATGGCGGCGAGCTTTTCTTCGCCGCGCGCCGTCTTCACCCAGACGCCGGTCTTCCCGGGCTCGCGTCCCGCGGCGATTCCGTACTCTTGCGTTGCGCGGATCATGGCCTCTTCCAACTGCCGCACATACCACACGACGTCGCGGCGAATCTCCGCGAGTTGGAGAATGGGGTAGCCGACGATCTGCCCGGGCCCATGATAGGTGACGTCGCCGCCCCGGTCGGTCGGGCAAAACTCCACATTCATCTGCTGGAGCAGAGTATCCGGCGCGAGCAAGTGTTCGCGCTTTCCATTCCTCCCCAGCGTGATCACGTGCGGGTGGTCGCATAGCAGCAGCACGTCGGGCAAGAAATTCGCCCTGCGCGCCGCGACAATTCTCTTTTGCAGCGCCCAGGCCTGCTGGTAGCCGATGAGGCCAAGCTCGACGATGAGGCATGTCTTCATGAGCCCTACAATTCACAGTCCACAGTCATGAGTCATCCTGCGGGATTGCTTTCCGCTTTGCGCTGTCACCTGCCGGCGGACAACGCCCTCCCGCCCTTCAAATATTAATCGCCAGCCCGCGCACCGACGCAAACGCGTCCCCCATCGCTTCCCACACCGTGGGGTGCGCGTGCACCATGAACATCATGTCATCAAGGGTGGCCTCGAGCTGCAGCGCCGTCACGGCCTCGGTGAGGATCTCCGTCGCCAGGGGCCCGATGATGTGCACGCCGAGGACTTCGCCATATTTCTCGTCGGCCACCACTTTGATGAAGCCGTCGTGCTGGCCGAGGATGGTCGCTTTGCTGTTGCCTACAAACGGGAATTTCCCCGTCTTTACGGAATAGCCGGCCTCGCGCGCCGCTTTCTCCGTCAGGCCCACCGAGCCGATCTGCGGCTCGCAATACGTTGCGGCGGGAATCCGCGTGCGCACCAGCGGCTGAGGATTTTTTCCCGCGAGATGCGCAACGGCGGTGATTCCTTCCATGGAGGCGGCATGCGCCAGTTGCGGCATGCCCGCCACGATATCGCCGATGGCAAACAGACCCTTTTCCGCCGTCTCCAGGTACGGCCCCACGTGAATAAATCCGCGCTCGACCTTGGCCTTCGATTTCTCAAGCCCGCAGTTCTCCGTCATCGGCCGGCGGCCGACGGCGATGAGCACCTTCTCGGCGGCCACCGTCTGGGTCTTCCCCTCCTTGGTCTTGAACGTAACCGTCGCGCCCCGGGCGTCTTTTTTCACGGACTCGACCGCGGCTTCGGTAAAAATCTGAATGCCCTTCTTGCGGAAGGCCTTGTCCAGCTCCTGGGAGATTTCCTCATCCTCCAGCGGCACAATTCGCGGCAGCATCTCGAGGAGGGTCACCTCGGTCCCAAACGTGCGAAAGATGGACGCAAACTCGACGCCCACGGCCCCGGCACCCACTACGACCAGACTCTTGGGCACCTCGGTCAGCGAAAGAATCTCGCGGTTTCCTCCAATGGTCTTGTTGTCGAACACGACGCCCGGCAGCGACCGCGCTTCCGAACCCGTCGCCAGCATTACGTTCTTCGCGGCAATTTCGGTGGTCTTCCCGTCTTTCTCGACGCTCACCCGCCCCGGCCCGGCATACTTCCCCCAGCCGGTCGCCGAGTCCACTTTGTTCTTCTTGAACAGCGCTTCGATGCCTTTGGCATGTTTCTTGACGACGCGGTCTTTCCGCGCCATCACCTGCGCCCAGTTCAATTTGAACTCGCCCACTTCGATGCCGAACTCCTTGGCGTTCTTGAAGTATTCGTACACGTCCGCGTGGTGCAGCAGCACTTTCGTGGGGATGCAACCGACGTGCAGGCAGGTGCCGCCGAGAAAACCGTCCTTCTCGATGACTACGGTCTTCAATCCCCACTCGGAGGCGCGAATGGCGGTCTGATATCCTCCCGGCCCGCTTCCGATAATCGCCAGGTCGTATGTGGACAAGCGCTGCCTCCCTCTCCAGACTCAACTACCGGTTGCGGAGTAGCTCGCAGCTTGCGCCGCGGGATGGGTTTTGGATGGGAAACGACTCAGGCCGGCGCGCAGGGTCTCGCTCTCCGCGCCGCCTCAACCCACTGAAAACGCAATTTTACCAGCCGCGGTGCCACCCCGCAACGGCCATCCCGCAATCGGGAGGTTCGCTTGTTTTCCCCGGACCGGCCCTGAGCGCCACTGGATGAGGACTGAGGATTCGGAGTATCTTCGGACGAAACTTACAACGGTGAGGTAATCCATGCCCGCGCCCAAGCTTTCAAAACAGTCCGCTCAACCCCAGGGGGTCGCTGTCGGCCCGCCGCACATGCCCAAGCTGTATGGGGCAAAAAAGCGCAAAGAGTATCTCCCATGGAGCCACGCCGAAGAGCGGCTGGTGCGCTCGCGCAATTATTGGATCTGCACTTCACGGCCCGACGGCCGCCCGCATTCGATTCCCCTCTGGGGGATGTGGGTCGAGGGCGCTCTGTACTTCGGCACGGCGCGCGCAACGCGGAAATCGCGTAACCTGGTGCAGAATCCCGCCGTTTCCGTGCACCTGGAATCGGGCGATGACGTCATCATCCTCGAAGGAAAAGCCAGCGAGGTCAGCGACCCGGCAACGTTCAAGAAATTGGACGCCGCTTCCAGGGCCAAGTACAAGATGCCGCTGGTCATGATTCCCGGGGAAAGCGTAATCTACCGCGTCCGGCCGCGCGTCGTCTTGGCCTGGCTCGAGAAGGACATGCCGGGAACCGGGACGCGATGGGAGTTCGAGGGAGAATGAGCCAGCGATTTCGGTGTGACGACGGAAGAAAACTATGCGCCTTCGCACCCGCAAAGCCGCCCGCACAAGTGGCTGCCGTGATTTGCTCCGGCCTTGGCAGATTCCTCGTAGTCTCTGCGCATGTGTTTGGATAGGCGGCTGGCAAGTTGCTGCCGCGCGCGCCACAGCCGCGCCTTGAGGGTGTTCTCGGTCACGCCGAGCTGAGAGGCTGCCTCGCCGGTGGAAAACCCCTCGACCTCGCGCAGGATGAAGGCCGTCCGCAGGAGCGGCGAAAGCTCGTCAAGATTCTCGCCAATCAACCGGCGCAACTCGGTGCGCTGGTAGGTTTGTTCCGGTGTCGGCCCGTCGTCGGCGAAGCGCTCGGACGCGGGCAGTTCGTCTTCGCGCGGGGGCTCATCGAGCGACATGGCCGTGCGCACCTTCTTGCTGCGCCGGCGCATGAGTGCTGCGTTGATGACGATGCGCGTCAACCAGGTGGAGAACTGCGAGCGGCCCTCGAACCGTTTGAGGTTGCGGTAGGCCGAAAGCAGCCCATCCTGCAAAGCGTCCTCCGCGTCCTCGGCATTGCCAAGCAGGCGCAGGGCGGTCTGAAACAGGGTCCTCTTGTGCCGGGTGAAGAGCGTTTCGAGCGCCTCCTCGTCCCCCCGCAACCCCTTTCGAATCAACAACTCCTCGCTCATCCTGCCGGTCGCATCCATTGCGACTGCCATCGCCCACCTCCCTAGTGTATTAAATGATCCAGACGGCCCTTCCGATGCAGAAATTCCCTCTTCCCTCAGTGCACGGGCAGCATGCCGCCCGGCTTTGACTTCTTCATCAGGAACATCAGCGGAATCAGCAGCAGAAAAATCAAAGCCAGCATCCGGAAATTGTCCAAGTAGGCCAGCAAGGAAGACTGCCGCTGGATCATCCCGTAGACCAGTCCGTTGGACTGCCCGGCCGCTTGCGCCGCGCTCGACCCCGCTGCCGTCAACCGGTGGGTCATGCTGTTCACCATCGCCTGGTACGCGGGATTGGTCGCGTTGACGTGTTCCACGAGAAAATTCTGGTGAACCTGCGCCCGGCGGTCCAGCAGCGTGGTCACCGTTGCGATGCCCACGCTCGCCCCGACGTTGCGAGCCAGGTTGATGATGCCCGTTCCCATGTTGGTCTTGTCTTTCGGGACGAATGCGAACGCCGCAACGTTGATGGGAATGAATAGAAATGCCAGACCCAGGCCCTGTATCATGCGGCCGCTAGCCGCCGTCCAGAAATCAATCTCCAGATTCCATCTGGACATGACCACCAACGACGCCGCCACAATGACGCTGCCGCACGCAATCAGCCAGCGTGCCTCCACCTTGGAAACCAGCATGCCTGCCAGCGGCATGCACGCCATAATCACCAGCCCGCCGGGCATCAGCGCCTGCCCGGAGGTCTCCGCGGTGTAACCCAGCAGGATTTGCATGAACTGGGGAAGCATCACGGTGCTGGCATAGAGCACAAAGCCCAGGAAGAACATGCTTACCGTGGAAAGCGCGAAGTTGCGGTCCTTCAGCATACGCAAATCCACCACCGGGTCTTTGGACCGCAGTTCCCAGATGACCGCCGCTACGAGTCCCACAGCCATCAAAATGGCGAAGATGCGGATGAAGTTCGAACCAAACCAGTCGTCCCGCTGCCCTTTGTCGAGAATGATCTGCATGCTTCCGAGCCCCAAGCTCAGCAGTCCGATCCCGATGTAGTCAATCCTCAATCCTTCGCGCAGGTTCTGCCGCTTCATGTACGGCGGATCGCTGATCAGCGCCGAGGTCAGCAGAAGAGAAATAATTCCCACCGGGATGTTGATGTAGAAAATCCAACGCCACGTGAAGTTGTCGGTGATCCAGCCGCCTACCCACGGCCCGATCGTCGGCGCCACCACTACGGCGACTCCATAAATGGCGAACGCCATCCCGCGCTTGGCCGGCGGGAAGGTATCCGTCAGGATGGCCTGCTCGCTCGGCTGCAAGCCGCCGCCGCCCGCCCCTTGCAAAATGCGGAAAAAGACCAGCATCCCCAGGCTCGGCGCCAGCCCGCACAGGAACGAACTCGCGGTGAACAGCGCCACGCACAGCATGTAAAAGCGCTTCCGGCCGATCAACGACGAGAACCATCCCGAAAGCGGCAGCACAATGGCGTTCGAGACCAGGTACGACGTGAGCACCCAGGTGCTTTCGTCCACCCCCGCCGAGAGATTTCCCGCGATGTGGGGCAGCGAAACGTTGGCGATCGAGGTGTCCAGAATCTCCATAAACGTCGCCAGCGTCACGGTGACCGCAATCACGAACGGATTGACTTCGCCGTTCGGCGCGATCAGCTTGAGTCTGGTCAGCAGGCTTTTCATTAGCTCTCCGGCCCTGTCTACCCTGCGTTCCGCGTTCCTGCGGAATCACTGCGTTATGATGGTCGCGTCCACATTCATTCCCGGCCGCAGCACGGCTTTATCCTGAGGAACGGGATCCAGCACGATCTTCACGGGAATGCGCTGTACTACCTTCACGAAATTCCCCGTGGCGTTTTCCGGCGGAAGCAGGCTCAGCCGCGCGCCCGTTGCCCCAGCGATGGAATCCACGTGTCCGGTGAAGGTTCTTCCATAGGTGTCCACTTTGATTTCCGCCTTCTGCCCGGCGTGCACCTTGGCAAGCTGCGTTTCCTTGAAATTCGCCGTCACCCAAACGCCTTGCAGCGGCACGACCATCAGCAGGCCCTGTCCCGGCTGCACCACTTGCCCGACCTCCACTTGCTTGCGTGTGACCACTCCATCCACCGGCGCCACAATCGTCGCGTAGCTCAACTGCAGCCCGGCTGCCTCGAGATTCGCCTTAGCCTGCGCCACCGCCGCATTTGCCGTGCTGGCGTCCGCGGTGCGGATATTGACTTGCTTGAAATTCGCGCGCGCGTCATCGAGCGCCGCCCTGGCCTGGGCCACGCGCGCGCCCGCCGCGAGCATGGCGGCCTTGCTGATCTCCACACTCCTTTCAGCTTGCGCCAGTCTCTGCTCGTCGGCCTTCAATTGGCTCTCCGCCACGCGCTCATTCGCGGCAAAAGAGTCCAACTGCTGCTTGGAAATCTCTTCCTTCCGCGCCAGCGGTATCATCCGGGCGAGATCCGACTTAGCCAGCTCGAATGTGGCGTGCTGTTTCTCCAGTTCGGCATGCGCGTAAGCGAGGTCCGCGGTCCGCGCCTGCTCATACGCGAGACCCGCGCGCGCGAAGTCGGCTTCCGCCGTGGCCAGTTGCGCCTCGGCGTTTGAATTGCCGCTAGCCGTCGTTTCCCTCGTCAGCGGAACGCCGACATGCGCTCCCTGCGCCTGGCTTTCCGCCATGGACACCGCCGCCCGCTCCTGGTCCACCTTGGCCTGATAATCACGCGGATCAATAAGCACCAGCACCTGGCCAGCCTTCACCGGCTGGTTGTCGTCCACCAGCACCTCGACCACATTGCCCGAAATCTTCGCGGAAATTGGCGCGAGGTGCCCGTCCACTTGCGCGTCGTCCGTGCTCTCCCGCGCATGGAAGTGCACGAACAGCCCCGTCGCGGCGGCAAGCACCAGCGTGCCTCCGAGCGCCGCAGCCCAGCGCCACTTCGGATTCGCCCAGCCTTCCGCCAGCCGCTTGGGTTTTGGTCTTTCCAGCAGCGGTATCTTGTCAAAATTTTCCAGTCCAACTTCCACTTCGATGCTCATGAGTCCCTCACTTCGCGTATAGCGTTTCCATCTGTCCCGTCGCGCGAGCCAGATCCGCCCGCGCCTGGTTAAACCGGTAGAGCGCCGCAATCTGGTTGTCGTTGGCGCGCGCCAATGAATCCTGCGCGGAGATCACTTCGATGTTGTTGACCACGCCCGCCTCAAAGCGGTCGCGCGCCTGGGAAACTTCTTCCTGGGCCAGCTTCACACCGAGTTCGGCCACCTCGACTTCGTGCCGCGCCGCGTCCAGATTCACCATGGCGGTCTTCACTTCCAGGGCGATCTGGTTCCGCAGGTCGGCGCGCTGCTCGGCAAACTTCTCCAGCTCCAAATCTGCCCTGGCGATCTCGGCGTGAATCCGCCCGCCGGTGAAGAGCGGCATCCCCACAGAAACCTGATATTGGTATGCGGGGATGGCGCTCGGCGCGGAAATTCCTTGCACCGCCCAGAAGCCGGCGAACCGCACCGAAGGCAGCCGCGCGTCGCTCGCAGCGCGTTTGTCCGCTTGCGCAGCGCGTGCGCGCGCCTCGAGCGCGCGCATCTCCGGCCGCGCGCCATAGGCTTTGTCCAAAGTCTCTTCGGCGGAGAACTCCGGTGTCTCGAAAAAGCTCGGCTCGTCGCCCAAGGCAATGGCCTGCTGCGGGTCCAGGTTCAACAACCGGGATAGCCCGTAAAGCTGCGTCTTTTGCGCCGCCTCCGACTGAATCAGCCGCTGCTTTTCATTCTGCAGCTCGACGTTGGCCCGCAGCGTATCAATGCCCGTGCCCACCCCTTGCTTCTGCAAATCCGCCGCCTGGTTGTAAAGCGCTTGCGCGAGTTCGACACGCGATTCGGCCGCCTTCACGTCCGCGCCGGCCCGCAGGCAGCCCAGGTATTGCGATACCACCAACAGCACAATCTGCTCGCGCGTGGATTGGCTGTCGGCGCGGTTGGCGCTCACACCCTCGCGCGCGGCCTGCCAGCGCCGCCACAATGTCAGATCAAAAATTGGCATCCCGAATTGCGGGCCTGCCTGAAAAAATTGGAATGGTCCGAAGTGCTGCGGAAATCCGGGGACCGGAATTCTCGCGCCGAGGTTTGCTTCCAGGTTACCGCGTCGCGCCGCGTCCTGGGCATCGAGTGAAGCCTGCGGCAGCAGCGCCGCTCTCGCAATCGACCGATCCTGTTCGCTCTGCGCCGCCCTCAGCACGGCAATCTGCACCTGGGGGTTTTGTTTCAGCGCCAACGCCACTGCACGGTCCAGCGTCAGCCCAACCGCGGGCTTTTCCGCCGCCGCTTGCGGGCCCTGCGGACCGCCGCGGTCTTGCGCCCGCATTGTGCCGCCACCGATTAGGGCTCCCGCGACGAATACCCAGAAAACAATCCCCGGAAACTTTTTCGAAGCTTTGGCCGTGCGAAATTTCTGCGAACCGGTGGCGGCTCCCCGAATCCTGGCCACGATCGCCTTATTCAGGCAGCCTTCCGCAACCAACTCCACGCCCTGCTCGTACATCTCTTGCAAAAGCCCCTTCCCCGCGTCATCAACGAAGGTGACCGAGCAAATCCGCACCCTGACCAAAGGTTTCGGGCTTCCGGCGGTCAATTCGCGCCAGCAACGTTCCAGTTCCGCCACCCACGCACCAGCCAGCTTGCCTTCGAGATTTAATGTGGCGATCCCGGCGTTGTCCGATTTTGTGATTCGCAGCATCGGCTCCCCTTCAACTGGCGCCAGAGCACTGGCAATTTGCCAACCGAACGGCTGCTCCCGCCAGTTTTTCTAACCAGTTTATTTTGAACAGATTACAGGTATGAAGAGTAGAGCAAGATGGATGATGGGGTGAATCGTGACGAATGGCCGGCATTTGTGCCGAACTACCGGCAATCCTGAAGGACGAAAAACTTCTATCTGTCGTGAGATTTCGGGACCGTTTGCC
>DASWCG010000275.1:0-3851 GCA_036390175.1 Candidatus Acidiferrales bacterium
GATGGCCGCCAACGAGGCTTCGGCAGTGGCTTCGTTGCGCAGCGTTTTCACCGCCCAGGCGACGTATAGCACGATGTACGGCGTGGGCAATGCTGCGAACCTGGCTCAGCTTGGCACTCCTGTAGGCGCCGCAGCGCTCAACGACTGCACCCAAGCTGGTCTTCTGGATGCAGTTCTGACTGGTGGCACTAAGAGCGGCTACCAATTCCCTATCGGTGGTCTCGGTGTGTTCATCAATACAACGCCGGCGACTTGCGGGGTTGTACCGCCGGGGTGCGTTTGCCACCTTGCGAATTGGGGCATCAACGGCGATCCGACCACGTGCGACACGACCGGTCACAGGGATTTCTATATAGACCAGTCGGGGGTGATCACCTTCGCCGCGGGTGCTTGCCCCACGGTTGGAACGGCAGGAGCTGTCAGCCCGCCAATACCACAGTAGTCCGAGGCGCGAAACCAATTATCGGTTATACAGGCCGAGGAACGGCGGAGGAAGCGAAGGCTTCCTCCGCTGTCTTTTTGTCACGAAGGAGACCTGGATGCATCTGCCATGACCACATGGAAGACCTGCTCTGCTAGACTGTGCCTATGCTCTTGGTGATCCTTGCCGCCTTTGCGTGGGCCGGATTGGGCCACACGACGGACGAGGCGCAGGCTCTCGTCCGGAAAATCGAGTCCCGCTACAAGAGTGCGCAGACGCTCGGCGCCACGTTTCTGGAGCGATATAGCGAGGGGCGCCGGACGGCCGAAGTCGAATCAGGGCGCGTCTTCTTCAGCCGGCCGGGCCGGATGAGATGGGAATACGAGGCCCCCGAGAAAAAGCTTTTCCTTTCGGATGGGAGGTTCGTGTGGTTTTATGTCCCTTCCGATCGCACCGTGACGCGAGCGCGGGTGAAGGAGAGCGCGGATTGGCGTACGCCGCTGGCTCTTCTCACCGGTAAGGCGAATCTCAAAAGGCTCTGCGGACGAATTGAAATCCTTCCGGAGAATATTCAGCAACTGGCGGGGCACGCTGTTTTGCGTTGCATCCCTCGGGGAGAAGGCGATCCCGACAGAGCCAAGGGCCTGAGCGCGGCCGAATCTCCGGAAGGCGATTTTCTCGAGGTTCTCCTCGAGGTGGACAGGACCACCGGGGAGCTGGCCAGCGTGTTGGTGCGGCAGCCTGGCGGAGTTGAACTCGAATATCGTTTTGCGAATTGGGAATTCAACCCTCCGTTGCAAGAGTCGCTGTTCCACTTTGCTGCGCCCATCGGCGTAGCCATTGTAGAAACGCCTTCCGATAGCGGCGGAGGCGAACCGAGGACACACTGACGACCCACCGAAGACCTGGCTCGATCCTCAACGTTGAACCAGCCTCGGGCCGTAGCAGGCTGCACACCAATCCAGCGAGCGGGTTTCTGAACCTGCGATGGATGTTGTACACTGGGCGTCATGGCGGAGTTTGTTTGTCGCGTGGCGGACTCGACGGGCCGGGTATTTTCGCAGATCGAGCCGGCACAATCTGTAAACGAAGCACGCCAGAAGCTTGCCGAGCGCGGGCTTTACGTGTATTCCGTGAAGCGGCGCAGTGGGCTGTTCGCGCGGTTCCAGCGGCGGGAGTCGTCCCGCCGCGTGCGTGGCGCAGATTTCCTGATCTTCAATCAGCAATTCAGTACGCTGATTAAGGCGGGCTTGCCGATCCTGCGCGCGCTGGAGTTGCTCGCGGATCGAGCGGCAAGCCCTCGGCTGCGTCCGATCCTTGGCGAAGTCCGGACACGCGTTCGCGAAGGGGCATCCCTTTCCGAAGCGATAGATCAGCAAGGAGTCTTCCCGAAGGTGTACTCGACGGCAGTTCTCGCGGGAGAGAAGAGCGGCAACTTGTCTGGCGTGCTGGACTACTACATCGCGTACCAGAGGGTGACCACCGGCGTGCGCAAGAAAGTCTTATTTACGCTGATCTATCCGGCGCTGCTGGTCACCTTTGCGTCGGTCATTGTGAGCTATCTGGTAGCGGTGGTGATTCCCAAGTTCGCTCAGTTGTACAACGAGCTGAACGTCCCTTTGCCGGGTGCGACGCGGCTGTTGGTCGCGCTCACGGTCGGGTACCGGTTGTATCTGCTGGCGGGGGTCGGCTTGATCCTGGCCGCGGCCGTGGGAGTGTTCTTGTGGTCGCGCAGCGAGGAAGGCGGGGAAGCGCTGGACCGGATAAAACTGCGGCTGCCGGTAGTCGGCGATACGTGGATCAAGTTTCAGATGGCGCAATTCTCGCGCACTCTGTCCACTCTGCTCGCCGGCGGGACGCCGCTGGTTGCCGCGCTCCAGACCTCCAGCGATGCGCTTACCAGCAGACTGATTCGCGTCACCGTGACGCAAGCGGCGCAAGAGGTGCGCGAGGGACAATCTCTGCACTCCAGTCTGGCATCCAACTCGGTCATCCCGGAGCTGGCTTTGGACATGATTGAAGTGGGCGAATCGAGCGGCGCCCTCGCTCCGATGTTGAATAGCGTTGCGGAGTTCTACGAGGAAGAAGTAGGCTTGCGGCTGCAGGCGCTGGTTGCCGTGGTTGAGCCGGTCATCCTGATTTTTATGGCGGCTATCGTCCTGTTTATTTTGATTGCGCTGTATCTGCCGGTTTTCTCACTTTCCGTCGGCGGAGCGGGGCCGGGTTAGGCGGACATGAGCGCTGCAGATCACAAAGTGAATCGAAAGGATCCGGGCGGGGCGGTTTCCGCTGCGGAAGAGCAGCACGAGCGCGAGCGGACCAAGAAGCTGGCGGAACGCTACCGCTGCGCCTTTGTGGATCTGCGCGAGCACCACCCGGACCCGGAATTATTTCGCACTATCCCCGCTGACTTGATGTTCCGCTTCAACTTCGTGCCGCTCGAGGCGCAGAACCATGCGCTGGCCATTGCCGTGGCGGACCCCAGCCAGGTTCTGTTAAGCGATGAACTGCAGTTGCTGCTGGGTAAGAAGCTCATTATCAAGGTGGCCACCGCGACGCAGATCAGCGATCTGCTGAAACGCACCGAGCAGTCGCAGCGCGTCCTGGAACAGGCCACCGAAGCGTTTACGCTTCAAGTGGTCGAGGAAGAGGAGGAGACCGACGAGACTATTTCGGCCGACCGCCTGACCCGGGACACCGCCGTCAGCCCGGTGGTTCGCCTGGTGGATACGGTGATTTTCACCGCGTTGGAGCGGCGCGCCAGCGATATCCACATCGAAGCGCGGGACGCCGAAGTGGTGGTCAAGTACCGCATTGACGGCGTGCTGCAATACGCCATGCCCCCGATTTCCAAGGAATCCCACGCCACCATTCTTTCGCGCATCAAGGTGATGAGCGACCTGGACATTGCCGAGCGGCGGGTCCCCCAGGATGGGCGCTTCCGCGTGCGTTACAAAGGACGTTTCATAGACTTTCGCGTCTCCATCATGCCCTCCATTCACGGCGAAGACGCCGTCCTGCGCGTGCTCGACAAAGAAACACTTTCCGAGAAGTTCCGGACGCTCAGCCTGGACGTGGTTGGATTTGCGGCGGATGAATTGCGGCGGTTCCGGCGGTACATTCACGAGCCCTACGGAATGGTTCTCGTGACCGGCCCGACCGGCTCGGGCAAGACGACCACGCTCTACGCCGCCATCAACGAGATCAAGACCGACGAAGATAAGATCCTCACGATTGAGGATCCCGTCGAATACCAGGTCCGGGGCATCACGCAAATTCCGGTGAATGAAAAGAAGGGACTGACGTTTGCGCGTGGTTTGCGCTCCATCCTGCGTCACGACCCCGACAAGATCATGGTGGGGGAAATCCGCGACCAGGAAACGGCGCAAATCGCGATTCAATCGGCGCTGACCGGCCACTTGGTGTTTAC
>DASWCG010000276.1:0-15571 GCA_036390175.1 Candidatus Acidiferrales bacterium
AAATACAAGTTTCTCCAGGACCTGTCGAACACGCTGAAATGGGGCGAGCCGCTGTACACGCTGATCTACGTTTCGCTGATTATTCTGTTCGCGTTTTTCTACGTGGGGATCGTCTTCAATCCCACCGAGCTGGCCGACAACATGCGCAAGAACGGAGGCTTTATTCCCGGCATCCGGCCCGGACGGAACACCTCCGAGCACATCAACCGCATTCTCCGCCGCTTGACGTTTGTGGGCGGCGTGTATTTGGCTCTGGTTTGCCTGCTGCCGGAGTGGATGATTGCGGGCATCAAACTGAACCACCTTTGGCTGGTCGGGTCGTGGTTTGACGCGCATTTCCCGCGCCTGATTCTCGAAGGGCTCAACGTCGCGTTTTATTTTGGCGGCACGTCGCTGCTGATCGTTGTCGGCGTGGCCATGGACACCGTGCAGCAGATCGAGGCCCAGCTCGTGATGCGCCACTACGAAGGCTTTGCCAAGAAGGGGCGGATGCGTGGTCGCCGCTATTCGTGATTCTGCCGCGGCACAGCCTGCCCAGGGCCTGGGGCGCGCGGTCATTTTCATCGGGCCTCCGGGAGCGGGCAAAGGCACTCAGGCGAAAGAGATTGCCCGGCGCTTCGGCGTTCCGCATCTCTCCACCGGGGACATGTTCCGCGACCATGTAGGGCGCGGCACCCCGCTGGGGATGCAGGCCAAGCCGGTGATGGAGCGAGGCGGCTTGGTTCCCGACGCGATTGTGATGGGCATGGTCGAAGAGCGCATTGCCCGGCCCGACTGCGCAAAGGGATTCGTTCTGGATGGGTTCCCGAGAACCATCGCGCAGGCGGAAAGCCTGGCGAAGTTGCTGAAGTCGCGGAACATGCTGCGGCCTCTGGTTCTGCACTTTGTGGTGGACAGAACGAAGCTGTTGCAGCGGTTGACGGGGCGGCGCATGTGCAAAGTTTGCGGAGAGATTTACAACGTCTATGACCGCCCGCCGAAGGTTTCCGGCCGTTGCGATAACGACGGCGGCGAGTTGCTGGTCCGGCCTGATGATCGCGAAGAAGTGATCGCCTCGCGGTTGGCAACCTATGAACAGCAGACCGAGCCGCTGATCGCCTATTACCGGGGCCAGGGCGTGCTGCAGGATGTGGATGCTTCGGCGGATGTGCGAGCGGTGACCGGACGGGTGCTGGATATTTTTCGCCGCGCCCAGTAGAACGATGCCCATCCAACTGAAGTCGGCCGACGAGCTCGCTAAGATGCATCGTGCCGGCTTGATTGTCTGGGACGTTTTGACGGCCCTGCGCGACATGGTTCGCCCGGGCCTCACGACGATGGACCTGGAGAAATTCGCCGTCGAGCGCATGGCGAAGCATCCGGGCCGCGCGGCGTTCAAGGGATATCGTGGTTACCCGTGCGCGCTGTGCGCCTCGGTCAACCAGGAAGTGGTGCACGGGATTCCTTCGCCGAAGCGCATGCTCCGCGAGGGCGATATTGTTTCGATTGACTTCGGCGTCGAGCTCGACGGCTATTTCGCCGATGCGGCGGTGACCGTCCCGGTGGGCAAGGTGGCGCCGGAAGTCAAGGCGCTCCTGGCTGCCACGCGTGAGGCCCTTGACCGTGCCATTGAGAAAATGCGCGTCGGCAACCGGCTGGGTGATGTTTCGGCAGCCGTGCAGGCCTGGGTCGAGCCGAAGGGATTCTCGGTGGTCCGCGAGTTTGTGGGACACGGCATTGGCACACGGATGCACGACGAGCCCAACCTGCCGAACTACGGCGAACCGGGGCGCGGATTGCGGCTCAACGAAGGCCTGGTTCTGGCGATTGAACCGATGGTGAACGCGGGCAAGAGCGAAGTTCGCATGGTGGATGATTGGACGGCGGTCACTGCCGACGGAAGCCCGTCGGCGCATTTCGAGCACACCGTGGCAGTGACGCCAAACGGGCCCTGGATCCTGACGCGGCCAAGAGAAATCACCGGCCCATCCTGGTAGGCGGAATTTGGAGCGTATGGCGAAGCGGCCAGTAGACGACAAGAAGAAATCGGACTCGGGCAATCCTAAAGAGGATGCCATCGAGGTGATGGCCACGGTGATTGAGCCGCTGCCGAATGCCATGTTCCGCGTGGAGCTGGAAAACAAGCATCAGGTGCTCGCGCACATTTCCGGAAAGATGCGCAAGAATTTCATCCGCATCCTGGCCGGGGACAAGGTGGCCGTCGAGCTTTCGCCGTACGATCTGACGCGCGGCCGGATCGTTTATCGGTACAAGTAATCCGCGGGCGGCCGCTTCGCGGGCCCGGGAGAGAGGCAGACATGAAAGTTCGGTCTTCGGTGAAAAAGATTTGCGACAAGTGCAAGGTGATTCACCGGCGCGGCGTGGTTCGGGTAATTTGCAGCAATCCGAAACACAAGCAGCGCCAGGGATAGCCGGAGCGAAGGGATAAGGAGCACGCATGGCACGTATTGCAGGTGTGGATTTGCCGCCGCAGAAGCGGCTCTGGGTCGGGCTGACCTCCATCTACGGCATCGGACAGCCGCGCGCGCAGTCCCTGTGCCAAAAAGCCAAAGTGGATCACTTCAAAAAAGTGAAGGATCTGACCGAGGAGGAAATCAACGCGCTGCGCCAGGCCATCGAGTCCGAAGGCCGCGTCGAGGGCGACCTCCGCAAAGAGACTCAGATGAACATCCGGCGGCTCATTGAAATTCAGTGCTACCGCGGCTTGCGGCACCGCCGGAACCTCCCCGTGCGCGGACAGAGGACGCACACCAATGCCCGCACGCGCAAGGGGCCGCGCAGAGGCGCTGTGGCAGCCAAGAAGAAGGTACTGAGCAAGAAAGGCTAGGGTTGCTTGAGGAGCAGACTCGCCAAAGTGCGGGTCGCTCGATACCCGCAAAGAAACGGAGCAAGCAGTGGCGAAGGAACAGAAGGAAGGCGCAGTCGAATCCGGGGCGCCGGCCAAGCCGGCGAAGCGCAAGAAAGAGTTCAAGAAAAAGCGCGAGCGCCGCACCGTCCCGCATGGTGTGGTGTACGTGCAAGCCACGTTCAACAACACGTTGATCACGATTACCGATCCTACGGGCCACGCTTTGTGCTGGTCCTCGGCGGGCTCGATTGGGTTCAAGGGTTCGCGCAAAGGCACGCCGTATGCCGCGCAGCAAGCGTCCATGGCTGCGGCCGGCGTCGCGCGGGATCAGTACGGCGTGAAGAGCGTCGAAGTGCGCGTGAAAGGGCCCGGCTCGGGACGCGAATCCGCCGTCCGCGCGCTGGCATCGGCCGGACTGCACATCGTGTACATCAAAGACGTCACGCCGATTCCGCACAACGGATGCCGGCCGCCCAAGCGCCGCCGCGTCTGATCGAATTCGTTTGGAGTCGCAGAAAAGGAGAGAAGCACTTGGCAAGACATCGTGAAGCGGTTTGCCGCCTGTGCCGCCGGGAAGGGCAAAAGCTCTTTTTGAAAGGATTGCGGTGCTTTACCGAGAAGTGCGCGATTGAAAAGCGCAACTTCGTCCCGGGCCAGCATGGCCAGGCGCGGCGCGCGAAAATCGCCGGCTATGGCCTGCAGTTGCGCGAAAAGCAAAAGGTCAAGCGCACCTATGGGCTCCTCGAGCGCCAATTCCGCACCTACGTGGAAAAGGCCGGGCGCGCCAAAGGGCCGACCGGCGAAAACCTGATCGTCATGCTCGAACGGCGGCTGGACAACGCCGTGTGGCGCGCTGGTTTCGCCTCCTCGCGCGCGCAGGCGCGCCAGTTGGTGCTGCACGGCCATGTCCGCGTCAGCGGAAAAAAGGTCAACATCCCGTCGTACCTGGTGAGTGCGGGGGAAGAGATCGCGCTGAAAGACAACATGCACCAGAACGCCATGGTGCTGGAAGCGCGCAATGTCGCGCAGAGCCAGAATACGGTGCCGTGGCTCGAAATTGATCGCGAGCATTTCAAGGCGCGCGTGGCCGCCCTGCCCAAGCGCGAGGACGTCACCACGCCTCCGATCACCGAGCAGCTTATCGTCGAGCTGTACTCGAAATAAGCGCCGCGCCCTCGCGGGGCGCCCGCGAAACGATTTTCGGCCCCGGCTTGCCGGGGAGAAGGAAGGGAAACAATGTGGAAAGGCTTTCAGAAACCCAAGCGGCTGGCAGCGGAACTCGAATCTCTGACCGATAAATACGGAAAATTCTCGGCGCAGCCTTTTGAGCGCGGCTGGGGGACCACCGTCGGCAATTCCTTGCGGCGCGCTTTGCTGAGCTCGATCGAGGGCGCGGCCATCACCGCCGTCAAGATCGAAGGCGTGCTGCACGAGTTTTCGTCCATCCCCGGCGTGGTCGAAGACGCCACCGACATTATCCTGAACCTCAAGCAGGTTCCGCTCAAGCTGAATCACGATTTGCCCAAGACCATCTATGTGAACGTCGAAAATCCCGGCGTGGTTACTTCCGCGATGATCGAGGAAGATGCCGACTTCGCCGTGCTCGATAAGACCGTTTACATTGCCACGGTCAACGAAGGCGGCAAGCTGCAGCTCGAAATGCGCGTGAAAAACGGCCGCGGGTATGTCGCTGCCGACCGCAACTTCGACGAGGATCTGCCCATCGGCTACATTCCCGTGGATTCGGTCCATTCGCCGGTCCGCAAGGTGAATTATTCGGTCGAAGCCGCGCGCCTCGGACAGATGACCGATTACGAAAAACTCGCCATGGAAGTCTGGACCAACGGGGCCATCACCCCGCAGGACGCTATCGGCCTCGCTTCCAAGCTGGTGAAGGACCACATGAGCATCTTCATCAACTTCGAGGAGCAGCCGGAATTGGCGGAAGCGCCCATCGAGTCCTACAACGACCCGCGCGTCGAGCACCTGGACCGCTCCGTCGAGGAGTTGGAGCTTTCCGTTCGTTCCTACAATTGCCTGAAGAACGCAAACATTCAGACCATCCGCGAGCTGGTGCAGAAGAGCGAAAACGAAATGCTCAAGACGAAAAACTTCGGGCGCAAGTCGCTCAACGAAATCAAGGAGATCCTGCACAAGATGGGTCTTGGCCTGGGCATGAAGTTTGATGAGCACGGCCGCATCATCTGGCCGCCGCTGCCTAGCCAGACCGCTCCTCCCACTCCGGAGGAAACTGCGGGGCTGTAGTCCCTGCTTGCTAAACGACCATGCGACACCTGAACTCCGGCTCAAAACTCGGACGCAATCCGGCGCATCGCCGGGCTACGCTCCGCAACCTCGTCACCAATCTCATCGAGCGCGAGCGCATCACGACGACGCTGACCCGTGCCAGGGCCGCGCGTCCCATCGCGGAGCGCATGATCACCCTCGGCAAGAAGGACACATTGCAAACGCGGCGGCAGGCGGCGGCCTTCTTGATGACTCCCGCCGCAACCCAGAAACTCTTCCGCGACATCGCCCCGCGCTTCTCGGACCGTTCCGGCGGCTATACTCGCATTGTGGCGGCGGGCTGGCGCGTCGGCGATGGGGCGAAGGTCGCCATCCTCGAGCTCATCGGCTCAGAGCTGAAGAAAAAGGAAAAGAAGGAAAAAGGCAAGAAGGAATCGCCGGAAGAAACCCAGGAAGCAAAAGCGGGAAGCTAAGACAGCGCGGCCGTTCTTCTCGAGCTAAAAGCCCGTCCCGACCTGGTCGGGGCGGGCTTTTCGTTTCCTCTTTGCCGGCGCGGCGGGCGGCTCATGGTAACCACTAGGATCTCCCTTCCAATCCCTGGGCGGCCACTCTTTCTTGACTCTTGGATTTCTGCCGGAACCACATCCACAGGACGAGTTGTCCGATTGCCGCGCCCAGGGTATCCAGCATCGAGTCTTGCCACCTGGCCTCGCGGCCGGGCACGAAGGCTTGATGCACTTCGTCCAGGCCGGCGTAAAACGCCGCCACTACGATGGCTTCCACCATCCAGGTGATCCGCCACCCGCGTTCCTTTCCTCGAAACGCGCGGAAGAGCATTAGGCTGAAGACACAGTATTCGGTCACGTGAGCGGCTTTGCGGATCAGGCGATGGATATATCGAACCGTGTGCGGAGATGCCGATGAAAACAGCCATCTCAGGAGCGGTTCGATCACCCGCGAAGTGGCCGCGGAAGAAAAATGTTCTGTCGAGAATGCCCAGATAACGGCTGCCCAGCACAGGGCGGGCCACCACTGGCGCAGCCAGCGCACTTATCGCTTCCCCATTGCGGAAACCGCGGGAAACGCAGGAGGGCGCTGGGAGTTCCCGCCGGGAGTGCTACTCGATGCGGTAATTCGGCGCCTCCTTGGTGATGACCACGTCGTGGACATGGCTCTCACGGAGACCAGCGGCGGTGATGCGCATGAACCGGGCCTTCTCCTGGAGTTCTTTCAGGTTCGGGACGCCGCAATAACCCATTCCGCTGCGAAGCCCGCCGACGAGCTGCTCCACCAGACCGCCGAGCGGACCCTTATGGGTTACGCGGCCTTCCACCCCTTCCGGCACGGACTTGCCGCGTTCGGCCGGGTCCTGGAAATAGCGGTCGCCGGCGCCCGCTTCCATGGCGCCGAGCGAACCCATGCCGCGATAGGTCTTGAACGTGCGGCCCTGGTAGAGAATGGTTTCTCCCGGCGACTCTTCCGTGCCCGCAAACAGACTCCCAATCATCACCACCGAAGCGCCTGCGGCAATCGCCTTGGTGATGTCGCCGGAAAATTTTATTCCGCCATCGGCGATTATCGGCACGCCCGTTCCCTGGGCGGCCCGCGCCGCCTCCATGATGGCGGTAATCTGCGGTACGCCCGCGCCGCTGATGACTCGCGTGGTGCAGATGGAGCCGGGTCCGATGCCCACTTTGACGCCGTCAACCCCCAAGGCAATCAGGTCGCGCGCCCCTTCAAACGTGCCGACATTGCCGGCGGCCAATTGCATCTCGGGCAGGCGCTTCTTCACCGCCCGAATGGCTTCCATCACAAGCTGCTGGTGGCCGTGGGCTGTGTCAATGGCGAGCAAATCGGCTTTGGCGCGCGCCGCTTCCACGGCACGCTCGAGAAAATCACCGGTCGCTCCGATGGCCGCGCCGACCCGCAGGCGGCCGTGGTCATCCTTCGCCGCTTGCGGGAACTCCAGTTTCTTTTGAATGTCCTTGACGGTGATCAGACCCTTGAGATGGAAATCCTTATCCACGACGAGCAGCTTTTCGATGCGATGTTTCTGAAGAATTTTCTCCGCCTCTTCGAGCGTTGTTCCCACCGGGACGGTCACCAGGTTTTCCTTGGTCATGGTGGCGCTGACGGGCTGGTCCAGTTTCTTTTCAAAGCGCAAATCGCGGTTCGTGAGAATGCCCATCAACTTCGGGCCGCGCGTCACGGGGAGCCCGGAGATGCGGTACTTGGTCATGATTTCGAGCGCCTGGCGGATGGAAAGCTCCGGCGCAATGGTCACCGGGTCAACGATCATGCCGCTTTCGGAGCGCTTGACGCGGTCCACCTCTTCGGCCTGGCGGTCCACAGGCATGTTGCGGTGGATGAAGCCGATTCCGCCTTGCCGGGCGATGGCGATGGCCAGGCGCGATTCGGTGACGGTGTCCATGGCCGCGGAGACGATCGGGATATTGATGGGGATCTTCCGGGTCAGGCACGTCCGGGTGTCCACCTGAGCGGGCAGAACTGAGGACTTTCCCGGCACCAGCAGCACGTCGTCGAACGTCAGCCCTTCGGGGATTGCTCCGTCTGTCATCCGTCCCTCACAGTCCGCTCGTCTTCGGCCCCATAAACATCGCAGCCCAGCGGGCGGCCGCTGGGCCGAGTGCTAGTCCGATGGAACCGCAAACATTCATAGATGAAACTGGCATTGTAGACAGCCGGGGCAATCCGGTCAAGCATGGCCTCAGGTTGACGCGTGATGCAGGATGAAGCAAAGGGGGCTGCGGTTATTTGGTTTCGTTGAGGTATTTGTCGGGCAAGGGGTGGGCGGCTTCTTCGCCCTCCCAGTAGATGGACAGGACCCACCAGCGGCTACCGTCATACAGAAGTTGAAAACTGTTGATGCCGCGGGCGAAGGGCTTCTCCCCTTTGGCGTGACGGGATTCGTAGGTGCTCCAGGCATGAGCGATGTGATCCCATGTTTCAATGCGGTTGGCCACGGGGCTCTCGAAAAAGCCTTCTTTCGCAAAATAGTCGCCAGCCCGCTGAACGTAGTCGTCAACGGTCAAGGCATTCGCGGTGATTTTTCCTTTATCGTCGCGACGGCTGGGGATGAGCCTGGCGCCGGAATAAAACAACGAGCGGAAGCGGTCCCAATCGCGCGGACCTGCGGTGCCGGAGATGGAGTCGTAAACCGCCGCGAGGATGTGCTCGACGCTGTCAACGTCTTTGGGCTGGGCGGTTGGGGGGCTGGCGTTTGAAGCCTGAGGGTTCTGCGTATGACTCCGCCCGGGCGCAAGAACTGCGATAGACATGGAGCACAGCAACAACCCACAAGCAATTTGGCGGGTCATAGATACTCTCCCCAAGTGTGACGCAATACTGTAACGATCCGCGTTTTGACGCGCAAGACGCATTCGCCTCGGCGACTTAATGCTCCCAGATATTTTCGCTCATGGGCGCATTTTCGCCGGGGTGCTGGCGCTTCCACCATTTCAGATAGTGCAGGTTGCTGCAGAACTGGACGGGAGGGGCGTCCGGAACGGCGATGGCCAGCCCCTCCTCAAAGCGTTCCCGGCATTCGTTGCAAACCCCGGCCTTAATATGATCCGGTTCGATGGTCCCGTGCCAGGGGATGCGGCGGTACCCGTTTTCATACAACCCGGACGCATAGACTGGGCCAATCGGTTCGCTGGTGCGCGTGTGCCAGTTCTGGCAATATGTCCAATGGTCCGCGGTAAGAGGCACGGAGCGGATCCGGCAATAGGACGGCTCGTTCTCATCGGGTTGGGGATTCCTCCAGATGCCCCAGTTGCGGCGGTTATATCCGCAGGTTCCGCAATTATCCGGTCCGCCGTTGGGCATTCGCTGGAGGCCTCCGTCCGTTGTTTCAATCCACTGCCGCGGTGACGAGCCGAGAATTTATCACAGAAAATTGAGTTGCGGCGGAACAGGCGAAGACTTAGTCTTTCTTGTCGTCTAATTCGGAAACCTGATGCTATTCAAGGGCGACACCATCCGTCTCGTGCATGGACTTCCTGAGCTCTCTCTTCCGAAGCATGCGCAGGGAACGGTGACGCGGACTCTGCCCATCGAGGAAGGGCAAGAGCAAAGCGTGGAAGTCCGCTTTCACGCAAACTCTCCTTCCCGGACTGCGATTGTCCCGCGAGGCGCTTGCCAGTTGGTGATGGACCGGTTGCATTCCTGGACCGCGGTTTTTTGGGCGCTGGAAAAGCCGCCGCAGAAATACATCGAAGACGCCGTGGACGCCATGTTGCACCGTGATTTTGAAATGCGCGGCGGGCTGAATGCGGCGCAGCTCGTGTACGACAAGAACGAGCGGTTCTGGCTGCAAAAAGAACCGTTCCATGATTCGACGGGCGCCGAGGTCGTGAGTGCGGGGCCTTCCTGGAACGGTGTTGTCGCGGCGTTTTCCGGCGACCAGCGGTTTCAACTGGAGTTTCGCGTGGCAGGCCGGCAGCAACCGGTGGTTTTCCTGCACCAGCGGCTCGAAGCGTACCAGGAGCAGCGGCTCTCGACGCATCACGCCATGTCCTTGTTGCGCGTCCTGCTCGATCTGCACAAAGCTGTGGGAGCCAAGTACTGCGCGGCTCCGGTCGCCAGCAACTGGCTCCTCGATGAAAGCTGGGACTCGCTGCTGCGGGAGCCCTACTTTCCGGACTTGTTCTTGATTCCCCGGGAAAATGTGCCGGGCCAATTGCCGCCGCTTTTCCGAACAACGAATCTGGCAAACGACGCAGCGATATTGACGACGCTCCCCGTCAAATTCTCACCGAGCGATAAAATCATCAAGCCCACCAAACGCGATCTGAAACTGAACCAGTTGCGCGCCAGCAAGGCCCTCGGCGAAAAAGCCTATGACCAGCTGTACGAGACGACTCCGTCCGGATCGCCCAGCAGCCACTACAGTGATGCGAAAGAGGCTTTCCACGAAGCGATGCACATCGCCAAGGAGCTTGGGCTCCATAAAGAATCGGCGGAACTGTCGAAGCGGCTGGAGCACATCAAGGCCGTCTTCCGCAGCCAGTTTTCGTAAGGAACTCCGCTGCGGCAATCGCCGTGCGCCGGAAATTCGCGCCGGACCGGGACGTGAGCTAAACTCGAAGCGGAATGATTCCTTTCGAGCCGCATCCTCTTCTTCGCAACAATCACCTGATGACGCTCGCCGCGAGTTTTGTCCCGCGGCGATTCCCCGCGCTTCCTGCGTCAAGCGAGCGGCTCTTCGAAACCGAGCCAGGGACGCAACTGCTCGGCCACTGTCACTGGCAAGCCGAGCCGGGGGAACATCCCGCGCTGATCCTGGTGCACGGCCTGGAAGGGTCCAGCGAATCCGGCTACATGCAGGGAATCGCGGAAAAAGCGTTCCGCGCGGGACTTAGCGTGATCCGGCTGAATCAGCGAAACTGCGGCGGAACGGAGCGGCTCACTCCGACACTCTATAATTCCGGGCTGAGCGGCGACTACCGCGCGGTCCTCGCCGAGCTCGCGGAGCGCGACGCAATCCCTGAAATTTTCTTTGCCGGGTATTCCATGGGCGGAAACCTGGTGCTGAAAATGGCAGGCGAACTCGGCGAGGCCGCGCCGCGCCAGTTGCGCGGAGTCGCTGCGGTGTGTCCGTCGCTGGATCTGGCGGCGTGCGCCGACGCGCTCGAGCGCCGTGAAAATATTCTGTACCGAAATCATTTCGTCGGAAGCCTGATGCGGCATTACCGAAAGAAGGCGCGGCTGTTTCCCGGCCGGTATTCCCTCGACGGGCTCCCGAAGATCCGCACGTTGCGGGAGTTTGACGACGTCATCACGGCTCCGCGCTCGGGCTACCGCGATGCGGTGGACTATTATTACCGGGCCAGCGCAATGCGCGTGGCGGGAAGGATTCGGGTTCCGACGCTGATCGTCACGGCGCAGGACGATCCCTTCGTTCCCATCGAATCTTTTTCGGATTCGGCGATCACCTCAAATGTTTTTATCCGGCTCGTCACCCCCAAGCACGGCGGCCATTGCGCCTTCATCTCGCGGATGGCGGGCGAAGAGCGGTTCTGGGCCGAAACGCGTGTAGTCGAATTTTGCCGCTCGCACAAGAATTAACCGACCGGCTTTTCGAACCCAGCACTGAAGCCCGGAGTGAGCAGTTGCGCCGCGCCATCGGGCATGACGACCATGTCGTCCTCCAGACGCACGCCGTAATCGCCCCGAACGTAAATCCCCGGCTCGTTGGAAAACGTCATTCCCGTCTGCAAGACGGTCTTGCTGCCGCGGACCAGGTAGGGATGCTCGTGGCCGTCGAGGCCGATGCCGTGACCCAGGCGGTGCGTGAAGAACTTGTAGCCGGGACCGAAGCCCGCAGAAGTCACGACGGCGCGCGCCGCGTCGTCCACGGTGCCGGAAAGTTTCCCGCTGCGGCAGGCGTCCAACGCGGCGTCCTGCGCGCGGCGCAATATTGCGAAGGCGTTCCGCAGTTTATCCGGTGGTTTGCCCATCACGCCGCAGCGCGTGACGTCGGACTGGTAGCCTTCCACCGATGTGCCGCCATCAATCAGGACGACTTCGCCTTCGACCAGCTTTTGCGGCTTCACCGTGCCGTGCGGGAGCGCGGCCCACTCGCCCAGAAGGACCAGCGCGCCGCCGCGCAAGCCCATGCGGGAGAAACCGCGCTCGACCAGACCCGCGATGTCATTTTGGGTCATGCCGGGTTGCAAGGATGCGAAGACGGCGCGGAAGACGTCGAACGTGGCTTCGCAGGCCAGACGCATCAGTTCGAGCTCGTGTGCGGATTTTTGTCCCCGGCAGGCGATCGTGATGGGGTCGCCGCTCACGTATTCCAGATTTGGAGCGGCGTCGCGCAGGCGATCGAAAAACGTGTAACGAACGGTCTCTTCGATAGCCATGCCTCCGGTGGGCGTGCCGCGCTCGGCGAGCCATTTGGCCGCGACTCCGGAGGGATTCTCGTCCTCCTGCCATACGCGGACTTCTATGGGCCAGCGCAATTGTTCGCGGAGACGGCCTTCTTCGAAGGCCGGGCAGACCACCAGCGCATCCCCCGCGCGAGGAATGACCAGCGCGAGAAGCCCCTCGCTGATCCCCCAGCGAATGCCGGAGAAGTAGTACAGCGAAGTGCCCGGCGTCAAATACAGCGCCGAGACTTGCGGGTTGCTGTCGGTCATCAGCTTCTGCGCCCTGGCAACGCGCGCGCGAAATTCGTCCGGCATGATGGGCTTGACGCGGTCTCCGAGCGGGCGCAGCGCCTGGAACGCTTTGGGGAGTTCCTGCTGGGCTTGCGCCGCCGCGGAAGGAGGCAGCAGCGCAGTTGCAGAGAGGATTGCTCCGCTCTTGAGCAGATTGCGGCGAGAAAGAGCCATGATGTGTGCACCCTCCTTGAGCTTCCGCGTTATCCCGAATACCGGCGCACGGCGACAGCGATGGGCAGCCCGACAAGGAACATGTGTCCAATCGGGCCGGTAATGAGCAATGGAATTGAGAAGGGGCTCTTTTGAGCGGCGGACAGGGGCACCACGATGAAGTGCATGAACAGGAAGACGGCTTCACCATAGAGCAAACCAGAAAGGACGGCCCACTGGGTCAGAAAGGTGAGCTTGCGGCTTGCGGCGTAATAGACCGCTGCTGCCCCAAAGGCGATAAGGAAATGCAGCGCGGTGCCTAGGACGGCTGTGCCCAGTCCCCCTTTGAACGCCTTGTCACCGAGCAGGCCGCTGGCGATGTGGCGCAGGATCGCGAGGGGCTTGACTCCCTGGAAACCCCAAGCCACAAACGCCTGCGTTATGTCGAGCACTCCGCAAGCCAGGCCGCCCCAAAAAACTGCCAGGAAACCGTTCGAAAATATCGTGGAAGCAGAGTTCATGAACCGCGCTTTAACACGCTGCCGGAAGCGAAGTCAAGCAGAGCCGTGGCTCGCCTACTTCGCTTTCACCGGAACTGAGAGCTGAGTCGTCTCCCACTGGAGAACAAGATCGGCGGCGTCGGCGCCCTTCTGTTTGAAGGAGATGGTGAATTGCTCTACGGGTTCGGAGAGCTTGGACTTTTCCATGTCCACGCGGGCGAGATCCTGGTCTTCCTTGTAAACGGTGCCCCACTGGCCGGTCTGCTTATTGATGATGAGCTTCCAGGTGCCTTCCGAGGGCAGCGTGTACAGGGTGTACTTTCCGGCAGGCACGTTCGCTCCGCCAATGCTGAGGTCCGCTTCCGTGGTGAGCGCCGTGGCTTCGTTGGCGCCGGTGCGCCAGACCTTTCCGTAAGGCACCACTTCGCCCATGATTTTTCTGCCTTTCATGAAAGGACGGCTGTATTCGATGGTGATTTTCTTTCCTTTGAGCGTTACCTCGGCGGTCCCCGGAGGGCTGGGGCGCTTGCTCTTATCGGTTTGTTGAGCGGCGGCGACTGCGGCCAGCAGGAAGACCGCGACAGGAAGGACAAGAAGAATGCGATTGTTTCGCATGTGGGTTCCTTTCTCTTGTGAATTGCAAATGCGCGTGCACATTATCCGACAAAACGAGGCGCGCGACAAATACTCGCGTGCGCGGCTTTCGCCATGCGAGTTGACTGAAGAAAGCAGGGGCGAGCAGGAGCGCAGAAGGAAAGCGGGAGCGCGGTGCGGACCGCGCCCCCGCGATTAAGAACTAGTTGGAAGAATCGGCCGAGTGATGCGCGCGCTGATTCTTCCCGGGGAAGTAGGTCACCGAGACAGGTTGATCGAGCTTGAATTCGAGACGCGTTTCCGAAGGAATCTTGATTTGTTGTCCCTTCGTGGCGGCTTGAACACCGGTGCCGCCCGCGGCGCCGACGGTGGCGCCGATTGCCGCGCCCTTGCCGCCGCCAGCGATGGCGCCGATGATGGCTCCGAGGGCGGCTCCTCCGCCGATGGTTTCCGTGGAGCGTTTGCCGCGGGAAGCGCCGGTCTGGCGATATTCACCGCTGACCAGGTTGTAGGATTTTCCCTGGAACACCATGCGCACGAGTTCGAGTGCCAGTTCGCTGCGGCCCGCGATATGACCGGCCGAGCGGGACTCGACGAGCTTCATGTACACATCGGCGCCCGCAGGCACTACAACTTCATTGTCCATCACGATTGGCGCATCGAGCGACGTCTTGAAGACTTCTCCCGTGCGATTCTTCGCGGAGTCAATGGCATCAATCGTTCGAACCGTCACAAGCGTTCCCGCCGGGATCTCAACCGTCTTGGGCTGCGGAGGCGGCGGAGGAGCGGGAGCGGCAGGGGCCGCCGATGAGGCAGTGTCTGTGCTGGTGACAGGCGCTGACTGCGCAGCAGCCGTCTGGCCCTGGGTCGCGGAGGCGGACGAAGAGACTGGTCTTCGTGCCGAACTCCTCTTCACCGACTTCGGAGCCCGCTCGGGTTCCGCGGGTGCAGGCGGCGCAGCTTCCTGCGCGGTCGCCACAGTCATCTGATCGTTTACTTTGGTCACGCCCGGCGTCTCGTTGGCTAGCTTGAACGCCTCCGAACGCGCGGAGTCATCCGGGACTTGCCCGGTGAGTGTCACCACGCCGTTCTTCGCGGAGACATCGAGAGTGGCCGTTTTGAGTTGCGGATCCGAGAACATTTTGGCCTTGATGTTCGTGGTTATGGCGGCGTCGTTGCGCGCGCTGTTGCAGGCGGCTGCCAGCCCCATCAACGCAAGCAGCGCTGCCAGGAATGCCGTTCGAGTTCGCATCGTTTCTCCTTACAGGACCCAACCCGCGCCGCGCGGAAAAGTCTTGGCGCAAGCTGGCTCGTGCTGCGGATGGCTGGGGGTACCGCGACTTTTTCCTTTGTATTGGATGCATGCGGGCCTGTCAAGGGCTGCATGGGATTATCACCGCATTCGGCCACCCTCTGTGGTCGTGGATCGCGGATCAAAAGATGGTCGCGTTGCTGCTGATGGGAAAAATGAGCGAAGTGGTGCGGCGCTGCCAAGGACGCGTCGGCTCGAGCTGGCGGCTCCCGCCGTGGCGCAATGTTTTTTCCTACTCCATCTGCACCGGGATAATCTGACCTCCCTCAATCCGAATATCAATCGCCATGGGCGGCCGGAGGGCGGAACCATGTACGATGGCGCCACGCGCCCATGCGCCGGTGGGCATGCTGGCCATCTGCAGAGGATCGTACAGCGCGCGCTTGCACGGATTTGCCACCATAGGGTGCTTGGCCTCGAATCCGTACTCGCTGGAGAGCCGGTTAAGGTCCGTGATGTATTCGAGCGGGCAGCTTCCGTAAGCTTCTTTCAGGGAAAACGCCCAATAGGATTGAGTCTGATCGCTGGCCTTGGCCGGGAGCCGGATAATCAGTGCCGAAACCGGTGAGCCGGTCAACGAGCGGAATTGGAATGTTTTGGAAGACCAGGGCTCGGCCAGCTCCTGCAATAAGATTGCGCCTTTCGCGGGCCGCGACGTGCCCGCAGGTTGGGCAGTGCCGGAACCTGGAGCGCCCCCTACAGCCGCAAAGCGGTCGTCCCTTGACGGCCC
>DASWCG010000277.1:0-21970 GCA_036390175.1 Candidatus Acidiferrales bacterium
TGGCCGCCGCGGAATGGGAGAAGTCCCTGATGGAATGGCGCCGCGCGCTTCCCACGGAAACCGAAGCCGATAAAGTCGCCGAACTCGAAAAAAAGATTGCCGGCTTGAAGCACCGCGTCGCGCAGGATAAGACCGACGCCGTGGCCAAGCCGCAATAACGGCCTGCATGCGCGTGGTCCGCATCCCGGCGTTTGCCAAAGTGAATTTGTCTCTCGATATTCTTGGCAAGCGCCCGGACGGCTACCACGAGCTCCGCACGGTCTATCAGACCGTCTCGCTCCACGACGATCTGACCTTTCGGCCGTATCCCGGTCGGCGAATCCATCTCGAGATTCGCGGGGATCCTGCATTGCAGCGCGAAGCGCCCGAGCGCAACCTCGCTTATCGCGCCGCGGACGCTCTTCGCCGCGAATGCAAAATCGGTTCGGGAGTGCACATTCTGCTCGAGAAACGTATCCCCGCCGGCGCGGGACTCGGCGGCGGCTCGAGCGACGCCGCTGCAGCGCTCATCGGCTGCGCGCGCTTCCTCCGGCGCAAAGTCCCCGCCGCGGTGCTGATCGAAATTGCCGCATCGCTGGGCTCGGACGTGCCCTTTTTCCTGTTGGGCGGACGCGCGCTCGGAATAGGACGCGGCGAGGAGGTCTACCCCTTGCCGGACATCCCGCGCCGCTCGATTCTGGTGGTTTCTCCAAGCGGCGTCTCCGTTCCCACGGCGGATGCCTACCGCTGGCTCGGCCTTCAATTGACAAAGCGCCCCAATCCCTCTACACTCTGGAAGTTCTGCGCTCTGTGCTGGAGCTCGCAGGGAAGCGGTCTCTCGAACGATTTCGAGAGCGCCGTTTTCCGGCGGATTCCCCGCTTGGCGGCAATCAAGCGGGAAATGCTCCGGCGAGGAGCTGCGGAAGCCGCGCTGGCGGGTAGTGGTTCGGCGGTGTTTGGTGTCTTCCGTAACCCAGCGCAGGCGCGCCGAGCTGCCCAGGGGTTCCTGAAAGACCAGACGTTTGTCTGTGAAACCCTCTCCAGGGAGAGGTACCGTCGCGCACTGAATTTGCGCGCCGTCGTCTGACCACCGGGCAATTCGCATCGCGTCTCGACTCCCGCACTGCGGCAGGTAATCTCAATTCCAAGTTCGCAAAGGTTTCTTGTGACCGACGAGAAATTCAAAATCTTTACCGGCCACGCGAACCAGCCGCTGGCGGCGAGCATTTGCAAGTTTCTGGGCGTGCAGCTCGGCCAATGCAATCTTGGCAAGTTCAGCGATGGGGAAATCTATTTTCAGATTCTCGAAAACGTTCGCGGCGCGGACGTCTTCGTCGTCCAGCCCTGCAGCGATCCGGTGGATTTCCACCTGATGGAGCTGCTGATGATGATTGACGCCTTTAAGCGGGCCTCGGCATGGCGCATCACCGCGGTGGTGCCGTATTACTGCTACGCGCGCCAGGACCGCAAAGACAAGCCGCGCGTCCCCATCTCCGCGAAGCTGGTGGCCGACCTGCTCGAGACCGCCGGCGCCAACCGCGCCCTGACGCTGGACCTGCACGCGCCGCAGATTCAGGGTTATTTCACCGTGCCGGTGGACCACCTGTTCGCCTCGCCGGTCCTCGTGGATTACTTCCGGCAGCGGAATCTTTCGCATGTGACCGTGGTCTCTCCGGACGCCGGCGGCGTGGAACGCGCGCGGTTTTTTGCAAAAAAGATTGATGCCCCGCTGGCCATCGTGGACAAGCGCCGCGTGGACGTGGACGTCAGCGAAGTGATGCACCTGATCGGCGATGTCCGCGGACGCCCCGCGCTCATTATCGACGACATGATTGATACGGCCGGCACGCTGGTGAAAACCGCCGAAGCGCTCCTCAAGGAGGGCGCCACGAAGGTCTTTGCCGCCTGCACGCACGCGGTGCTGTCCGGCCCGGCGGTTGAGCGCATCTGCAAATCGGAGATCACCGAAGTTGTGGTCACCGACTCGGTGCCGCTCAACGAAGCCGCGAAGAAAGTTTCCAAGATCAAGGTCCTCAGCGTCGCCGCATTGCTCGCGCGCGGCATCCGCTCGATCCACGAAGAGACCTCGATTAGCGAACTGTTTATCTAGCCCCCCGGCGGGCTGCTGCAAGGAAGGACGTATGGAACAGATCATTGTCGAAGCCTCGCCCCGCGAAGACCGCGGCAAAAACGCTGCGCGGCGTCTCCGCACCACCGGGCAAATTCCCGGCGTCCTATACGGCGGGAAAAGCGCGCCGGTGGCCGTCGCCGTCAATGCCAAGCAGCTTGCGGGCATCTTCCGTTCGGAATCCGGACACAACACGATTTTCAAAGTGAAGTTCGGCACCCAGCAGCACACCGCCATTCTGAAAGACTGGCAGGTGGATCCCGTCAAGGGTTCGCTGATTCACGTGGACCTGCTGAAAATCGCCATGGACGTGCGCATGAAGGTAAAGGTGCCCGTGCACACCTTCGGCGAGCCGCAAGGCGTCAAGCTGCAGGGCGGCATTTTCGAAATGGTGACGCGCGAAGTGGAAATCGAATGCTTGCCCGGGGAAATCCCCGGGGAATTCCGCGTGGACGTCAGCGAGCTGATGATCGGCAAACAGCTGCGCGTGGGCGACCTGCCCGTTGATCCCGCGAAGATGACGCTGGTGACCGACCCGCAGCGCGTCATCGCCCACGTCGTTGCCCTGCGCGTCGAGGAAGAAAAGCCTGCCGAGGCCGTGGCTGCGGAAGCGGCGGCGCCGGCCGAGCCCGAGGTCATCAAGAAGGGCAAGAAGGAAGAAGAAGGCGAAGAAGTCGCCGAGGCCGCGGAAGAAAAGCCCAAGGAGAAAGAGAAAGACAAGGACAAGGACAAGGACAAGGAGAAGAAGAAGTAGCGGTGTTGCGGTGCGGCGCGGAATGCTTGTGTGTGGCGCCTTTTGTTCAAACGCGGGAAGGCTCGGACGGTTCGCTCGACGGCGGTGCGGCACATGAGGCTGATCGTAGGGCTCGGCAATCCCGGCCCGGAATACGTCTGGACGCCGCACAACCTGGGCTTTCTGGCGGTGGACCAACTTGCGGAGAAGGCTGGGATTCGCGTGGAGCGGCCTGAAGCAAAAGCGTATGTCGGCCGGGGGACGCTGGCCGGGCAGGAAGTTCTCCTGGCCAAGCCGCAGACGATGATGAATCTCAGCGGCCTCTCGGTGCGCGATTTGGTGCAGCGCTACGACCTCGACCCGGCCGGGCTGATCGTCATTTTCGATGAAGTGGATTTGCCGTGGGGCATGCTTCGGATTCGCGAGCGCGGCGTCAATAGCACGCATAACGGCCTGAACTCCATCATCGGCGCGCTCGGCACGGATGAGTTCGCCAGGGTTCGCTTGGGAGTTCAACCGGACCATCCGGTCGCGGACCGCGCGGCTTATGTGCTTCACCCCATGCGCAAGGCCGAACGGGAAACCGCTGCGGAGATGGTGGCGCAGGCCGGCGAAGCGGTCGAATTGATTCTCGCCGAGGGAGTCGCCAAGGCCATGAATCGCTTCAACAAGCGCGCTCCGCCCCCGGCCGAACAGTTGTAGCGCCGGGGTTTAGCCCGGCACGGAATTGAGAAATGGTGCGCCGCCCCTTGCCCGGAGCGTGAGCGAAGGGTAGGGCGGCGGGGTTGACGGAGAATCGAGGGAACACATGGAAGAACGCCTGTACGATTTGATTTTCATCTGCCGGCCGACCACGCCGGAAGAGGAAATCACGAAAGTCATCGCCACGCTCGAGCACGCTTGCGCCGAAAAGGGCGGCAAGGTCGAAAAGCTCGAGAAGTGGGGCACGCGCAAGATGGCCTATCGCGTCGCCAAGCATCGGGAAGGCTATTACGTCTATTTGCAAATCAAGAGCACGCAGGGCGAACTGATTCGAGAACTCGAGCGGCGCCTCGCGGTTTCGGACGTGGTCATCAAGTACCTGACCGTGCGCCTCGACGAAGAGCTGAAACGCCAGCAGAAGTTCCAGCGCAAGCGCGAGCGCAAGGCGGCCCGGCGTCCTCGCAAGCCAGCGGCAGGCGCAGCGCCCCCGGCCGAGCAGGCTGCGGCGCAGGGTTAGCCGCGCTTGTATCGCCGAATTGGCTCAAGAATTTCTTTGAAGAAAGGGAACACCGATGGCTGAAGAACCAAGATCGCAGAGCGGGCCTCCTCCCGGAGCGCCTCGCCGCGAAGGCGGGCCGGGCAGGCAAGGCGGACAAGGCGGGCCGGGCGGCCCGCGCAAGGGCAAGCGGCAATTCTTCCGCAAAAAGAAAGTCTGCCGGTTCTGTGTGGACCGTGTGGACTTTATTGACTTCAAGAAGGTCGAAATGCTCCAGCCCTTCGTGCAGGACCGCGGCAAGATTCTTCCGCGGCGCATGACCGGCACGTGCTCGCGCCACCAGCGCTGGCTGGGCGAAGCCATCAAGCGCGCGCGCAACATTGCCCTGCTGCCGTTTGCCACCGGCATGTGATCCTCCGGCTGCGGTTTGGCCGGAACACGAATTTCGGGAGACGCTCGATGCAGATTATTTTGCAGGAAGATGTGGAAAAACTCGGCACGCGCGGCCAGATCGTGGAAGTCGCCGCGGGCTACGCGCGCAACTATCTGTTGCCGCGCAAACTGGGCATCGAAGCCACCGCTTCGTCGTTGAAGCGCCTCGAAAAAATCCGCGCCACGCTCGCCAAACGCACCGCCACCGAGCGCGAAGCCGCGCAGAAACAGGCCGAGGCTCTCGCCGCCGTGGCCCTGCGCTTTACGCGCAAGGCCGGCGAAAGCGACCAACTGTTCGGCTCGGTTACCTCGGCAGACATCGCCGAGGCGCTTGCCGCGCAGGGCTTCCCGCTCGATAAGCGCCAGATTCAGCTCGCCGAACCCATCAAGGTCGTCGGGGAATACCAGGTGACTGCAAAGGTCTATCAGGAAATCACTGGCTCATTCAAGGTCGTGGTCGAAAAAGAAGCGTAGCATCTGCGCGACTCGACGCTCCGGCGTTCCTGGTGCGCTGGGGATTTTTCTCGATTCCCCACAAGTTATTCACAAGTTTTCCTAGCCCATAAAGTTATCCACGACTGTCCGAATATCCACATCCCCCTGTAATTGACCCGGCTCGCATGCTCGCCGACAATGGCGCATCCCTAGTCCCAAGTGGGCGCTCTCAAGGGCGCGAAAAAACCTGTTGAACCCCGGGACCACTTAGGCGAAACTAAGGCGAAATAGGCCAATGGCTACGCAACCGGTTCTCGAACGCCCGCTGCCGCAGAATCTTGACGCCGAACGCAGCGTCCTCGGCGCCATCCTGGTGGACAACCACGCCATTAACGCGGCCATCGAAAAGCTGCGTCCCGAAGATTTCTTCCACGACCATCACCGGCGCATCTTTCAGCAGATGATCGCGCTGCACGAGAGCCAGCAGGCCATTGACCTGGTGACCCTCACCGAAGAGCTGCATCGCCACGGCGAGCTCGAAGCCTCCGGCGGGGCTTCCTATCTCGCGCAGCTTCTCGACGGCGTGCCGCACATCTCCAACATCGAACACTACGCGCGGATCGTCAAAGAAAAAGCCATCCTGCGGAACCTCATTCACACCACGCACAAAATCCAGCAGCGCGCGCTCGATGCCGAAGAAGACGCCGACACCATTCTTGACGGGGCCGAATCCTCTATTTTTGAACTCGCCGAAGACCGCGCCCGCGCCGGACTGATTGGCATCAAAGACCTGGTCCGCGACAGCTTCGAGCGCCTCGAAAAAATCTTCACCGAAGGCAAACGCGTCACCGGCATCTCCACCGGCTACGCGCAACTGGACAATCTCACCTCCGGCCTGCAGCCTTCCGAGCTGATCATTCTCGCCGCGCGTCCTTCCATGGGGAAAACTTCGCTGGCTTTGAACATTGCCGAAAATGTGGCCCTGCATCGCGGGGAGCCCGTGGCCATCTTCAGCCTGGAAATGTCCAAGGAATCGCTCCTCCAGCGCCTGCTTTCCTCGCAGGCGCGTGTCGACTCCCACAAGTTTCGCACCGGGCACCTGGGCCGCGAAGACTGGCGGCGCATGACCGAAGGGCTTGCGCGCCTTTCGGAAGCTCCGCTGTGGATTGACGACAGCGGCTCGGCCACCGTCGTGGAGATGGGCGCCAAGGCCCGCCGTCTCAAGCGGGACAAAAAGCTGTCCATGGTCATCGTGGATTACCTCCAGCTCATCGCCGCGCGCGGCCGCTTCGGCAACCGCAACGAAGAGGTCTCCAGCATCACCCGCGGCCTCAAAGGCCTCGCCAAAGAATTGCAGGTTCCTGTGCTCGTCCTGAGCCAGCTCACCCGCGCCCCCGAGCGCGAAGAGCGCCGTCCGCAACTCGCCGACTTGCGCGAATCCGGCGCCATCGAGCAGGACGCCGACGTGGTCTTCTTCATCCACCGCCCCAATGCTTTCAAGCCCGATGAAATCCCCGAAGAGCGCGCCAAGTCCGAAGTCCTCATCGCCAAGCAGCGCAACGGCCCCACCGACCGCGTCAATTTCGTTTTTCTGAGCCAGTTCACCCGCTTTGAAGAAGCCGCTCCGGATACCTGGACTCAGGAATAGGCGGAGTCTCTCCAGCACATGCCCGCGTACAACGAGCCACACACGTGTGTTCTCCCGGCCTCGCCGGGCCCGAGGTCTGCGCCTACTGTCGGTTCGTTGTCGCGTCACGAACTCATTCGACAGAACTTACGGGCAGGCTGGCGCGTCCCCGGCGTGGCCTCTGACTTGCTCCCCAGGTCCGCGAAGGGCGCGCTGTTGCTCATTAAGCGTCGCAAGAAAGCAGAATTCGTGTGCGCAGGCACTGCTTCTTGGACTATGCTGGAATTTTCCACTGAGGGCGGGCTGGAATGTCTGGAGCGCGAGCGAAGGAAGTGAATTTTTCGGGGCGGCCCGTCTGGGCTGAAATCAATCTCTCCGCGCTGGCGGACAATTTCCGCGCCATCCGCAAGTACGTCAATCCTTCCGGCGAACGCCTTCGCGACCCGCGAAAGGTTCTAGCTGTCGTCAAAGGAAATGCCTATGGCCATGGTGCTGCGCCGGTCGCCAAGGCGCTTGCCAAAGCCGGCGCGGAATGGTTCGGCGTCACCTGCTCGGCTGAAGGCGTCGAGCTGCGCGAAGCAGGCATCAAGACTCCCATCCTCCTGATGACCGGCTTCTGGCCGGGCGAGGAGCGGCGTATTATCGAGCACCGTCTGACCACGGCAGTGACCCGTTGCGAGCAGCTTCCTCTTCTCCAACGCGCCGCTGCCGCCGTTTCGCGGTCCGCGCGCCGAGCCTCCAAGCCCGTCGAGTTCCACTTGAAGATTGACTCGGGCATGAATCGTTTGGGTATCGCTCCCGGAGATGTGGATTGCTTTGCCCGCCAACTCGCGCCGTGCAAGCATCTCCGCTTGGGAGGCGTTTTCACGCATTTCGCTTCGTCGGGAATTTTCTCTCCCGCAATTCATGGCGAGCAGACTGAAGAACAGGAGAAAATGTTCTTCGCGGCGCTCCGCCGCCTCCGCGAACTGGGGATTGCCCCCAGAATCATCCACTTGGCCAATAGCGCCGCCATCGCCGCCCGGCCTGACACCTGGCGCGACATGGTGCGTCCGGGAGCGATTCTCTACGGCTACCACCCAGGATACGATCCCGCCGAACGCCGCGCCGAACTCGAAGCCCGCCTTCCGCTACGGCCGGTGATGAGCCTGCGAGCGCGCATCATTGGTTTGCGGAATGTTGCAGCGGGGCAGGGAGTAGGCTACGACTCCCAGTTCGTCACCACCCGGCCCTCGCGGATCGGCGTTCTCGCGGCCGGCTATGGTGACGGCTTGCACCGCTCCCTCGGAAACCGCGGCAACGTCTTGGTGCACGGGAAGCTGGCGCCGATTGTCGGCATCGTTTCGATGGACGTGACGATGATCGATCTCACCGGCGTGCCCGAGGCCCGGATCGGCGATATCGTGACAATTTACGGAGCCGACGGTTCCCACACCCTTCCGGCAAACGTCGTTGCCCGCGGAATTGGCACGGTCACTTCCGACCTTCTTTGCGCCGTCAGCAAGCGAGTTCCTCGCTTTTATTTTCCTTGAACCAACTCGTTCCCTTTCAGCCGCTTACTTCCCCTTGACGAAGGCCGCATTTCCGATATATATGTATTTTGGAAAGTGAGTTCCAATTTTTCATCCCGGGCTCGCTTGTGCCGCTTATACGTTCCGGCGGCACTAGAATCGCGTCATAAGAATCCAATCATCAAGCGAGGGACTCATGGGCCGCACTCCTAATGTTCCCAATCGCTTTCCGGCCGTCTCCGGCAACGCGGTTTCCCCCCGCTCCGACATGGTCAAGAGTGAATTCTCCGGAAGCTGGTGGGACCTCCTTCTGGTCCGCGCGGTCGTGGTCGTGTTGGCGGTGGTCGCATGCTACTACTTCCGTCCGTTTGGTCTGGCGCAGATTGCCGCAGCGGCTGCCGGGTTTGTCTTCGCTGTCCTGGTGATTCTCGCCGAGATGCGTTTGCGCAGCGCAAGTCTGCGCCGGCTCCTGGGCGCGGCGGTTGGCGCGTTGCTCGGGACCTTCGGCGCCTTCCTGATGAACCTGGTCCTGCTGCGCACTTCCATCCCGGAAAGCACGAGGTCGTTTCTCGGCGTGGCCCTGTTGCTCTTGCTGGGATACATTGGCGCGCTGGTCGGCGCGGCCAAAGGCGACACGCTCAACCTCCACGCCATGGGCGGGCTGTTTGATACCGAGCACACCTCCCGCGCCGTCGTCAAGCTGCTGGACACCAGCGTGATCATTGACGGCCGCGTCGCCGACATCTGCGAGACGCACTTTCTCGACGGTGTGCTTCTGGTCCCCCAGTTTGTCCTGCGCGAGCTCCAACTCGTCGCCGATTCCGCCGATCCCCTCAAGCGCCAGCGGGGGCGCCGCGGCCTCGAAGTCCTCCAGCGCATTCAGAAGATGCCGCACCTCGATGTGCAGATTGCCGATGAGGATTATCCCCATATCGCTGAAGTGGATATGAAGCTGATTGAGCTGGCCAAACATGCCAACGCGAAAATCATCACCAACGACTTCAACCTGAACAAAGTCGCCAGCGTGCAGGGCATTGACGTCCTCAACGTCAATCAGCTCGCCAACGCTTTGAAGCCCGTCGTCCTGCCCGGCGAAGCGATGCGCGTCTTCATCCTGCGCGAGGGCAAGGAATACAACCAGGGCGTCGCCTACCTCGACGATGGCACGATGGTGGTCGTGGACGGCGCCCGCCGCCTGATCAACAAGACCATAGACATCCTCGTCACGTCGGTTCACCAGACCACCGCCGGCAAAATGATCTTTGGCCGCTTGGACGAGCGCACCGAACAACAGGCGCGCAGCGCCGCCGCGGTAACTTTGGAATCGAATGGCCGGCGCGTCGCTGCCGGGGGCGAAACCGCTGGCCGCGAGCTTTCCGGCCGCCCCGCGGACGCGCCACACGCCAGCGAACGCGCCCCCCGGCCCGTCTTCCCGGACACCGGCACCGAATAACCTCCGCTAACTGGTCATCTGCGCGGAAGGCATGCTGCGCGGCGGCGCGCGCGAAGTCGATCGAGATTCCGGCCGGCTTGCCCTGAACCGTTAGAGAAGGGTCGCAAGGAGTCCCTCTGTTTCCGCACGGGTCGCTTTGTTCGCGGTGTTTCCTGTTATAAACTGCTTGCCCCGAAACCCCAATGAGCCGCATCGTCGCCATTCTTCCCGCCGCTGGACTGGGCACCCGCATGGGCGCCGACACGCCCAAGCAATTTCTCGAGCTCGACGGCGTCCCCTTGGTCATCCATACGCTGCGGCGGCTGGCCTCTTGCAAAGCGATTACCGAGATGATTGTGGCCACGCGCGGCGATGGCCTCGCTCCGCTCGAGGCGCGCATTCGCGGGGAGAAATTCGCGCAGCCCGTGCGCGTCGTTCGCGGCGGCGACACGCGCCAGGATTCCGTCGCGGCGGCGCTGCGCGAGCTCCCCGAGGACACCGATATTGTCCTGGTTCACGACGCGGTGCGCCCGTTCGTCACACGCGAGCAGATCGAACGCGTCATTGACGAAGCGCGCCGCCGCCACGCCGTCATCCTCGGCATCCCGGCCATGGACACCGTCAAGGAAGTGAAGCGCGCCAGCCTGCCCGAAGACGTTGCGCTCATCACCGGCACGATCCCGCGCGAGCGCATCGTCCTGGCGCAGACCCCCCAGGCTTTCTCCGCTAAATTGTTGAAGGAAGCCTTCGCCCGCGCCCAGCGCGACGGCGTCAACGCTTCCGACGAAGCGGGTCTTGTCGAGCGCCTCGGCCACGATGTCCACGTCGTCCTCGGCTCCGAGCGCAACATCAAGATCACCCGGCCCGCCGACATGGACCTCGCCCGCTTCTATCTCGAACAGGAACGCCACGCCAAGTGAACGCGCGCTCCGGAATCGGTTACGACCTCCATCGCCTTGCCCCCGGCCGCAAGCTGATTATCGGCGGAGTCGAAGTGCCCTTCGACAAGGGGCCCGTCGGCCATTCCGACGGCGACGTCCTCGCCCACGCCATTTGCGATGCGCTCCTCGGCGCCGCTGGCCTCGGCGACATCGGGACGCATTTCCCCGACACCGACCCGAAATGGAAGGGTGTTTCCAGCCTTCATTTTCTCGAGCATATCGGCAAACTTCTTGTGGACCGCGGCCTTTCGATTCGCCACATCGACGCCGTGGTCATCATTGAAAAACCCAAGCTGCTCTCGTATTTTCCTCCCATGCGCAAAGCGCTGGCCCACGCCCTGGGCATCGAGCCCGAACAAATCAATCTCAAGGCCAAGACCAACGAAGGCGTGGACGCCGTCGGCCGCGGCGAAGCGGTTGCTACGTACGCCGTCGCCACTCTGGAAGGCTAGCGAAAACTCCGCCTCGCGTGAAATCGCCCGCCCTGTGGAAAACTTTTTGTCTAGTCGAACGTCTTATTCTTAGCACGCAGGGGTGTGTCACCGGCCATTGTCCTATGGAGAGAGACGTCGGGGCGCGAATCCGGCGCTCCGCCCAGTTCCTTTTGCAGGGGAGCTCGGCCCTTTTGCGCCGGCATCTCTCGGTGATGAAACGGGACGATTCTTAGTCTACGGAGGCAAACAACCATGAGCAGGAAATTCAAATTCATCTGCGTCGCGCTGGTTTTATTGCTTTGCGGTGGGTTGACCCTGACGAGCGCGGTGTTCGCCCGCCCGCCCGCGGCGCAGCAGGAAGAAAAGAAAGCAGCCAAGGATCAGCAGGCCCCGCAAACTAAGCCGGAAGAGGGCAAGAAGTCTGAAGGCCCCAAACCCGGTGAAGAGAAGACCTTTGCCGAAGTCATCAAGGATATGGAGGTGAAGCAGGGCCTGTTCACCTTCTATTACAAGGCCGATGAAAACAAGCTGCTCCTGGAAATCCTTCCCAGCCAGCTCGACAAAGTGTTCCTGTTTGCCGGAACCACCGAGCAGGCCGTGGGCGAGCGCGGTCTGTACTCCTCGCAGCAAGGCGACAGTTTTCCTTTTGTGTTCCATCGTTTGGGCAAGAGCGTCCAATGGGTGGAGAAAAACACCAGCTTCACCGCCGCTCCCGGAACGCCCGCTGCGCGCTTCACCGAGCGCTCGTTTCCTGACGCGATTCTGGGCACCGCCAAAATCGTCTCCAAGCCTCACCCGGAACGCAATAGCGTTTTGATCGATGTCGCCGAGCTTTTCGTCAGCGACCTTCCGGGCTTTGCCCCGGCGCTCAATCAGTCCTATCAGCCCACCGTCTATCGCTTTGACAAGCCCGGCAGTTGGGTCGGCAATGTGAAGCCGTACCCGCAGAACGTCCTGCTCGATGTGTGGCTGCACTTTGTCACCGACAATCCGCGCACGCCTTCGGTCACCCTGGCCGACCAGCGCAGCATCCCTTTCCTTGTGAAGTACGATTTCTCGGCGCTCCCCGAAACCGGCTACAAGCCGCGCCTGGGCGACGACCGCGTCGGCCAGTTCCTTACCGTCCACCAGGATTTCACTTCTGATCGCCCCGTCTCGCCTTACACCCGTTATATCCACCGCTGGCAGCTCGAAAAAGCCGATCCCGGCGCCAAGCTCTCGCCTCCCAAGCAACCCATCGTTTTCTGGCTCGAGAATACGATTCCCGTCGAGTACCGCGAGTGGTTTAAGGAAGGTGTGCTGCTATGGAACAAGGCGTTCGAGCGCATCGGCTTCAAAGACGCCATCGTCGTGAAACAGCAGCCCGATAACGCTGACTGGGAAGCTGCCGACACGCGCTACAGCACCATCCGCTGGTTCGCCGGTGTGGACGCCACCTATGCGGTGGGCTTCTCTCGCGCCAACCCCTTCACCGGCCAGACCTTCGATGCCGATATCGGTTTCGCCGAGGGAATCATCCGTTTCACGCGCCGCGACGCCGAGGAATTTGCGGGCCCATCTGTCCCCACCGGGCTCGAGGAGGCTCCTCCGCCTCCGCTTTGGGGCCGCCACGCCTTTTTGCAGTGCAATTACGCCGAAGGACTGGTTCAGCAGGCCGCGCTCGGAGTCTCTGTCCTGGACGCCCGCGGCGAACTGAGTCCGGAGCTCATCCAGAAAATCATGCACGAGTTCATCGTTGAGGTAACGGCCCACGAAGTCGGCCACACCCTCGGTCTCCGCCACAATTTCCGCGCCAGCACCATCCTTTCGGTCAGCGAGCTCAACGACGTAAAGAGAACCGAGGAGATTGGCCAGACCAGTTCGGTGATGGACTACAACCCCGTGGTCATTGCCGCCAAGGGCGAAAAGCAGGGCCACTTCCTCACGCCTACCCTTGGTCCCTATGACTACTGGGCTATCGAATATGCCTATAAGCCGATCGACGGCGATGAAAAGGCCGAGCTGGCCAAGATCGCCTCTCGCGTCGCCGACCCCATGCTCCCCTACTCCACCGACGAAGACGCTCTGGGCACCTATTCCCCTCTGGCGATCGATCCGCTGGTCAATCAGTTCGACCAGTCCAGCGACCCTCTGGCCTATTTCAAGCAGGATATCGGGATCATCCACGAGCTTTGGGGCTCCATGGAAGGCAAACTCGCCAGGCCCGGCGAGGGTTACCAGGTCCTTCGTCGCAGCATTGGCCGCTCCATCGGCGAGTACAATCGCGCCCTGCTCACTTCCTCGAAGTATATCGGCGGTATCTACCACGTCCGCGACCACGTCGGCGATCCCCATGGCCGCCCGCCCTACACCGTTGTGCCGGCGGCCAAACAGCGCGAGGCCCTGGAATTCCTTCGCACTTACGCCTTCAGCGAAAAGTCCTTCCAGTTGCCTCCCGGCTTGCTCAGCAAACTGGCCATCGAAAGGTTCCAGGGGCTTGACTTCTTCTCCTCTTTCTTCGGGACGCAGCGCATTGACTATCCCTGGCACGATTCCGTGCTCAACTTGCAGCGCAATGTCCTGAACCGCCTGTTCCATCCTGTGCTGCTCAACCGCGTTCTCGACAACGAATTGCGCTTCGCACCGGGCGAAAAGCCGTTCCTGATGGCCGACCTGTTCCACGGCCTGGACACCGCCATCTGGTCAGAGCTGGACACCGACCCGGGAAGAATCAGCAGTCTGCGCCGTAACCTCCAGCGCGAGCACCTCAAGCAGTTGATCCGCCTGGTGCAGCGCCCCGCTCCCCCCGTGGCCGGCCCCCCGCCGGTCGGGTTCGTCCTGCCCATTCCACCTACGCCGCGCCCGCCCGAGGATGCCACCACGCTCGCTCGGTCGAGCTTGCTGAGCATTCAGGGGAAGATCAAACAGGCGCTCGCGGCCGGCAAGGTCACTGACGCCACCACCAAAGCGCATCTGGAAGAAACGCAGTCGCGTATCACCGCTACGCTCCAGGCGCAAATGCAAAAGCCCGCGGAATAGAGATGTTGTAGCGCCGGGCTTTAGTTTACCCTGAGGTACTCGCGAAGGGCCCGGCATCTTGTCTCGACCCAATTCTGTACTTACGGAACGGCCCGCCCCGACCAGGTCGAGGCGGGCTGCTTCTTTCATCCGGAGCATGTCTCCTCAGGCGTAGCGGGTGTTTGCCTAAGCGTGTAGGATATCCGGACCCGCGCCGTGACTCCCAAACTGCACTCGCGCCTGGCCCTCGCGCTGTTGACGGCCCTGAATTTCTTCAATTATATCGACCGCTCCGTCCTCTTCGCCGTTCAGCCGCTTGTAAAACTGGAATTTCACTCTTCCGATGCCAATCTCGGCTTTCTGACCACCGCGTTTTTTATCGGCTATATGGTCACCGCTCCGGTTTTCGGTTATTTCGCGGACCGCTTCGCGCGTAAGCCGCTCATCCTCTTCGGCGCGATCCTTTGGAGCGGCGCAACTCTGCTTACCGGGATCACCCACGACTACCACAGCCTGTTAATCCGTCACACGATTGTGGCCATTGGCGAGGCCAGCTTCTCCACGATTGCCTCGCCCTTTCTCGCAGACCTGTTTCCGGAAAACCGGCGCGGGCGCATCCTCGCCGTTTTCGCCCTCGCCAATCCGGCGGGCACGGCGCTCGGCTACGTTCTCGGAGGGTTTCTTGGCCAGCGCTACGGCTGGCGCGCGCCCTTTTACATCGCTGCGGTTCCCGGGTTTCTTCTCGCGCTCGCCTTGATGATTTTCATCCGCGAACCCGAACGCGGCCGCAGCGACTCTTTGCCCGAAACCCCCGGCCGCGGCTCCCTGCGCGGGCTGATCCGCAATCCTGACTTTTGGACGGTCACGCTGGGCATGTCCATGATGACGTTTTCGCTGGGCGGCCTCGCGGTCTGGATGCCCACCTTTTTGTCGCGCGCGCGCGGTGTCGCTTTGGGACGCGCGAATTTGTTTTTTGGCGGCATCACCGCGTTCAACGGCATCGTCGCGACCTTGTTCGGCGGATGGCTCGGCGACCGGCTCTTGCGCCGCACACCGGCAGCCTATTATTTGGTTTCCGCCGCGGGAATGGCCCTGGCCCTTCCGGCCATGGCTGCGGCCATTTACGTTCCGGGAAAAACCATGTTCCCGGCAATCTTCATCGGCGAATTTCTGCTCCTGGTGAACACGGCGCCGCTGAACGCGGCGGTTCTCAATTCCGTCGGTGCCCGCATCCGTGCCAGCGCCGTGGCCGTGAACTTGATTGTCGTCCACGTCCTCGGCGACGCTTTTTCCCCCAGCCTGATGGGCTATATCTCCGACCGCAGCTCTCTCGAAGCCGCCTTCGGCTCGGCCATTGCCGCCATCGTGCTCTCCGCAGCCATCCTGTGGTTCGGCAGCCGCTTCGCCCCTCGCCTGCTCCCACAAAATTTAGCGTAATTATATACTTGACAAACCCACGGCGTTCCTGATACGATTTGCTTGTCTGGAAAACGCCATGAACCTCAACGACATAGCGAAATCTTACCACGACGAAGATAGCGCCCGCGCCTTCCTCGAAGCGGAACGCTGGCCGAATGGTGAAGTTGCTTGCCCGAACTGCGGCGAGATCGGCAGGGCATACCGCCTACAGCCAAAAGAGAACGGCAAGAAGCATGTTCGCAAAGGCGTGTGGAAGTGTGGCGCGTGCCGCAAGCAATTCACCGTTACAGTCGGGACAATCTTCGAGGACAGCCACATCCCGCTAAACAAGTGGCTCATGGCAATTCACCTTCTGTGTTGCAGCAAGAAGGGCATGAGTGCGCACCAGCTTCACAGAATGCTTGGCGTGACCTACAAGAGCGCGTGGTTCATGGCGCATCGGATTCGCTATGCAATGGCGCAGCAATTAAATCTCGCGAAACTCAGTGGCACTCTGGAAGTGGATCAAACCTACGTAGGTGGAAAGGAGCGCGGTCGGCAAGGCGTGAAGTCCAACAAGGCCCCGGTCGTTGCGCTTGTCGAGTGTGGTGCGGCATATGAAAGATGAAGAACGGTCTTTGCTAGCGATTCAAAAAGTTGGCGGGAAGCGTCTAATGTACAGGTGATTGGTAGGGTGTAAGGACTTGACTTTCGCTTTACGTTCGCCTATCGTCTTATTGGAGTATACGAACATGGCCAGAGCATCGGAGAGAAAATTTCGAGAGCTGATACTCCTAATCTGCGCCCGTTCTGAGGGTGACAAGAAATTCGGCGCAACGAAGCTCAACAAGTTGCTATTCCATAGCGACTTCTCAGCTTACTTGGCCTTCGGAAAGGCAATCACGGGCCAACTGTATTTCAAATTGCCCAATGGCCCCGCTCCCAAGAAGCTAAAGCCTATTGCTTTGAAGATGCAAGCCGCGGAAGAACTTGCATATAAAGAAATTGAATATTTCGGACGAACCCAAAAGAAACCAATCGCTTTGCGCCAACCGGATTTGAGCGTGTTCACCCCGCAAGAAATAGACTTGGTTCATAGCAAGATTCAGAAGTTTTGGAACCTGAGTGCCTCAGAAATTAGTGAACAATCCCATGGATTCTTGGGATGGATAGTAGCCAAAGACAAGGAGATCATTCCCTATAGCACTGCCTTGGTAGGAACAAGGAAGCCGAGCGCAGAAGAACAGGCATATGGTCTCGAATTAGAGCCAATGGCTGCGGAGTGCTTGGCTCGTGGCAACGCATAGAACAATTGTAAGAGAGCCTAGATTCGAGCAGGAACTTTCAGCAATCGAATCGGACATAGAACGAGCGGACGAATTCTTGGAAGGCGTCGAGAATATTCTGTGTCGAGAGCCGCAACACGGCCATAGGCTTGGGAACTCGCATGTGTACTTCATTCCAGGATGGACAGTGGATTTAAATATCTACTACACATTTAACGACAACGAGGTGTTCTTGCTTTCGATCTGCAAGATGGCACCACCAGAACCATGAGAAAAGCATCCGCAGAATACGCCAAGAAGCTGAAAATTCCCCTCGAATTTGAAAAGGCTGTCTCTTCGTTTCTCAAGGTCAAGCCAAAGCCAAAGCTAGAGTCAATACGTAAACTGAGACCGAGAACGCCGAAAGGTTAACGCCTCTTCCCAGTACGCGATCCCCTCAAATTGAGAAGTCCCATTTCACATTTTGTGGAATTTTCTTCCCGAAGGTCACATGACGTCTTGACACTGGGGAATTCCGGTCTAGAATTGTAGCGTGATAAATGAGCAACGGGGTCGCCGAACCCTGTGGTCAGCGACCCCGTATAAGTGCCCGCTGCTAACGGGCGTGCTTTGATAGGTTCATCCTACCGAAGCACATCACCCGCTGTCAATGGGACTGTGAAAATTTAAGGGTTTACCGTGCACGGACTAGGGGCGTAGCTCAACTGGCAGAGCACCCTCCTATTAAGTCGCGGGATGCCCGTTCGAGTCGGGCCGCCCCTAGCCCGTGCACGGTTCTGTGGTGGCCGTAGCTCATTAGCCCGAGCACCGGATTAGTAATCCGGGGAACTGGGTTGGAATCCCAGCGGCCACCCACAAAATCTAGAGACACCATGAGCAAATTACTTACCAACCGCAATTAATCTGTCACGATGCGGAAGTTCGGCCGTGACAGACAAGGATTCATACAATCCTCCAGCGCCAAAGGATTGTGCCTGCATTACACTGATTCTCAGATTGTCAGATGTCAAGGACTTTGTTAAATGTTTTCTGCGCCCAAATTTCTTAGGCTGAGAATTGTGAGTTTTGCATTCTCTTCGCCCTGTCACGGCTTTTTCTAGCCTACTGCTTGGGTTTGTGAAAGGGATAATCCCGAAATTAAGCCTTGACATTCGTTACCAATTATGATAATAAGTCTGTCAGTACTAATAGCCAGGCGCCCGCTAGGTCTGTCAGCCGCCAGGGAGTCCTAAGGCAGTCAGGAAGGCGAAAGAAGGAAAAATGACCACTAACCTCTTTAGAATTACACAGTTTCGCAAAAATGCGTCTGTAACCCCTTTCGTTTCACACACTTTCAAAACAAAGGACTTAAAACCCTTTCGTTTCATACACTTTCAAAAAAACGGTGGGGGGTACCCCATGACAATGATCGCAATCCCAAAGTGGGACGGGCATTCATGCCTGTCCACTTCAGGTCGAACACAACACCACAGTGCCCGGCCCATATCCCGCTCGCCTGGGATAAAATCCCCAGCCGTGACTTCCGAGGGCTCAGCCCACCCGGCCGCACCGCCGCCGAATCTCTTCACGCCGGCTGACGTAGCCTCAATCCTTCACGAGCGCAACTGGCTTGGCGCTGTCGAGTCGCCCGAAATTGTCGTCTGGTGCGAGCGTGCCGCAGCGCTCCTCGGCCCGCATGTCGCCAGTCGCGACGACCTCGCCGAGTTGCTCGCGCTGGTTTTTCACTATGACGCCCGCGAAATCTTGCAGCGGGTGGAAAGTCACCTCGTGCTCGCCCGCGAACGCGCGCGCTTGGTGATCCGTCATCTGGCGCTGTTGGTTTTCCAGGGCGGCGAAGTGGATTCTGACCGCTTCAAAGAGATCATCACCGCGCTCAAGGACCGCGTCCTCTTCAGCGGGCGCGGGCTGTTTCATCCCATTCGTCTGGCGCTCGCCGGGCGTGCTGGCGAAGGAGAACTCGACCGCGTGATTCTGTTGTTGGACTCCGCGGTTCGCGCAGGATTCCCCGTGAAAGGGACGCGCCGGCGCATGCTCGAATTCTGCGCCGCGCTGGATTAAATGAAATGAGCAGGCTGACCGGCATTCACGCCGTGCGCGAGGCCCTCGAAGCGGGCCGCGCACTCGACCGCATCGTCATCGCCAGCGGACGTCACGGCGAACGTGTCGAAGAGCTTGTACAGGCCGCGCGCAGCCGCGGGGTCCCTGTGCGCTTCGAAGACCGCTCTGAGGTGGATCGCCTCGCCGGCACGCGCGACCACCAGGGCGTTCTCGCTCTGGAAGCCGCGCGAAAGGCCGCCAGCTTGGAAGACATCCTGCAATCGATTTCCGCAGACACCTCGCGGCGCGGCCTTCTGGTGCTTCTCGACGGTGTCGAAGATCCGCAGAATCTTGGCGCCATCGTTCGCACGGCGCTGGCCGCGGGTGCTCACGGTGTGGTCATTCCCGAGCGCCGCGCCGCGGGGCTGACCGAAAGCGTCGCGCGCGCTTCGGCCGGCGCCCTGGCGCATCTCCCTGTCGCCCGGGTCACCAACCTTGTCCGCGCCATGGAGGAATTGAAAGAAGCGGGTTTTTGGCTTGTGGGTCTCGACGAGCGCGCCGGGAAGAGTTACACCGAGGCCGATTTCACCTTGCCCGTCGGAATCGTGATGGGTGGAGAAGGGAAAGGCCTGCACGAACTCACGCGCAAGCGTTGCGACTTCCTGGTTTCGCTGCCCACCGCGGGCCCGGTGCGCTCGCTGAATGTTTCCGTCGCCGCCGGCATCGTCCTCTTCGAAGCTCTCCGCCAGCGGAAATCCGCGAAAGCGTAAATCCGATGCTAGGTCTCATCCATGTCCGCGGACCAGTTGACCTCAAACCCGTGCTTGATACTTTGATGCACCGGGCAATAGTTCCCATGGATCTCCAGCGCGCGGTCCGCTTCGGCGCGCATCCCCTGAGGAATTTTGAAGCGGTAACGCACGCTCACGGAAGTAATGCGAAAATGTTTCTCTGCGCCCTCGACGCGGCCCTCCACGTCCGCAACGAGGTTGTTCTCCGTGGGGATTCCGCGCGCTTCCAGCGCGCCGGCAAGTGTGCCGGTCAGTCAACCCGCAAGTCCGGAGATTACGTGGTCAATCGTCGTTGGCAATGGCTCCGCCGGCTGTACCTTGTAGTACGCTGCGTAGCCGCCGTGCGCGCCGAATCGCAGCGGCTCCGGAAATCCCTCGATGTACGCCTCGCGCAAGGGCCGCTTCTTCTGCGCGATCCGGATTCGCGCCGTGTGGATAAGTTCACCCATGGCAAGCCTCCTTCGGAAATAGATGTTCCGGGACATCAGGCCGATTCAAGAATCTTATTTGTCGTATTGGATCAGCGAGAAAACGTCGAGCCCGGGGAGCTTGGCGCGCCCGTTCAGAAAGTTCAGCTCCACCGCAAACGCCGCGCCGGTTACGTCGCCGCCCAACTGCCGCACCAGCTTCACCGTTGCCGACGCCGTTCCCCCCGTGGCCAGCAGATCGTCGCACACCAGCACATGCTGGCCGGGCTTGACGGCATCTTCATGAATCTCGAGAGTGTCCGTGCCGTATTCCAATTCGTAAGTGACTTGCGCCGTCTTGGCAGGGAGTTTTTTCGGCTTGCGTACCGGCACGAACCCGGCAGCCAGCCGGTAGGCCAGCGCCGGGGCGAAAATGAATCCGCGCGCCTCGATTCCCACGACGACGTCAATGTGCTTTCCCGCATAGTGGTTGCACAGCGAATCAATCAGCAGGTGAAACCCCTGCTTGTCTTTCAGCAGCGTCGTAACGTCGTAGAACAGAATTCCCGGTTTCGGATAATCAGGGACTTCGCGGATCAGTTTCTTCAGTTCGTTCATTCCTTCGGCTCCCTTTCAGGCGTCGTATTCAACCGTAAACCCGCTCAAGTGCTCCGGCATCAATTCGGCCGGTTCTTCGGCGACCGCGCTGACGCTGGCAAAACGCGGTCCGCGCTCCAGTTCGTTCCGCAGCGCGCGAAGCTGTTCCGCCGAGCCCACCGCGTAGACCTCCACGCGTCCGTCGCGCAGATTGCGAACGTAACCCGAAAGCGCGAGCTTCTCGGCCAGGCGCTCGGCGAAGAAACGGAAGCCCACGCCTTGCACTCCCCCGGAAATAAAATAGCGCCTCGCGTTGCGCGTCTCTGTCACGGCCGGGGCGGAATTGTATCAAACGTTGCGCTTCCGCCGCAGCCGGATGGGGAGCCGGCTGCGAATCAGCCCCGGCGTCCTCGTTGGCCCGGTTGCGGTACACTGACGATGCCGGCGAGCGCTCCTTTCCCTGCGGCGAGTTGACCTCTGTGGAGGGAAGGGCATCCAACGAAGTGGAAGACTCGTTTCCGTGAGTGCATTGTTGATGAGCAAGACGTTTCCTCAAATCGCAGCAGTGGCCGCGGCCCTCGCAGCTGCCCTGCTGTTCGTCAGCCCCCTCCGCGCGCAAGGCGAGCGCGCCGGACCGCTCCCTCCGCCTCCGGACCACACCGTGAGGCGCATCGGCACCCGTCCAGCGGAGGCTCCGCCGCCGATTCCTTCCGAGGACATCATCAAGCAGTTCTCTCAGAAGGAAGAAGAGTACCGCGTCGCGCGCGAGGCTTACACCTATCGCAAGACGATTCGCGTGCAGGAATTCGGTGAGGACGGCAAGCCCGCGGGCGATTACCAGATCACCGTCGAGCCGGCCGTTGGCTCCGACGGCAGGACCTATGAAAAAATTGTGGACCAGTCACACTCCACTCTGCGCTTCATGAACTTCGAACCGGAAGACCTCGAGACGCTCCTTGCCGTTCCGGCCTTCCCGCTTACGCCCGGTCAAATCGACAAATACGATCTGCAATATGTGGGCAAAGAGCAGGTGGATGAGGTCAATTGCTACATGTTTCAGGTCAAGCCGAAGCGCGTCGAGCGCACCCGCGCGTACTTGGAAGGTGTGGTTTGGATTGACGACCACGACCTGGCCGTGGTGAAGACTTACGGGAAGTGGGTCACCGAACTCGGCGACGTCCATTCCCCCGTGCTGCCGTTCACCCTGTTCGATACCTACCGCGAAAATGTCGAAGGAAAATTCTGGTTTCCGAATTACGCGCGCTCCGACGACAGCATTCGCCGCAAGAACGGCGAAGTGCGCCTCCGCTTGACCGTGCGCTGGACCGATTACAAGCCCGCCGCCGGCGCTCCAAAAATGCAATCGCCGGCCGCCGCTCCTTCCGTAAAACCTGCATCCTGATTGCGCCCGGTATGACGGCGCGCCTTCAAAACGATTGCAGCAATTTCGGAAGGTGTTCGATCGAAGGCAAAAGGAATTCCGGTTTCGCAGCGCGCAACCGCGGCCCGATTGGAAATGCCCCCAGCACCGCGATCGCCGCGACTCCCGCGCGGCGCGCCATCTCTACATCTTCCGGCGCGTCGCCGACATACACGCTGGCTTCCGG
>DASWCG010000278.1:0-2574 GCA_036390175.1 Candidatus Acidiferrales bacterium
GTCGACAGTTGAAAGTTGAAAGGAGAAGAGAGAGAAAAAGGAAAGAAATCGAAACGCAGAGACGCAGAGGACGCGGAGATTCGCAATACAAAATAGCGATTACGGCAACTCGCCAAGATAGGGGAAGGCGAACCAACCTAGCCAAGCAAAAAGGAGCCAATGAAAAATGAGATTGAAGGCAAACGAATTTGTTCTTTGGCAGCGCGCGAGTGACACGGCCAGAACCGCGATCCAGGCGACGTTTATCGCGCATACCCAGTACGTGTACCTGGGTCCTTGGTATTGCAACCCAAGCTTCCATCCAAAGACGAACCAGATGGTGCTGAGGAACGCTGCGACAGCAAGGAGTATGTACGATTTCTTAGGAACCCGAGTCTCGCCGTGCGAAAGACGCGGATTCCATAAGAAAAAAATTAGTACCGGCACAGCTGCGCCAGCCATCCAAAGATGGACTGATACGAGAAAAAAGGCAGGGAGCACCGTGATCGCAGGAAATGGGTGCAGGATCGTCGGATATCCGGTGATGAGGAATCCCATCGAGGCGGGGATAAACAGACCTAAACCACCGATGGTGGTTGCCAGTTTATGGTTCATGCTTCGACCCGCGACAATTGGAAACTATTTTCTGGCGAAGCGCTCGAAGTCGGCCATCTGGCGCTCCATTTCCTCGCGGGCGGAGTCGGACGCGGAGCGGATGCCCTGGATGCGCAGCTTGAATTCGTCGGCGTTGGAGGCCCGAGCAAGAGCTTCGTCGAGAGTGATGAGCTGCTTCGAGTACAAGTCGAAGAGCGATTGATCGAACGTCTGCATGCCGTACTGGCTGGTGCCGGCGGCGATGGCGTCGTGAATCAGGCGCGTCTTGTCCGCGTTGATGATGCAATCGCGGATGTAGCCGGTGGCGATCATGATTTCGCAAGCCGGCACGCGGCCTTTGTCATCCGCGCGGCGCACCAGGCGTTGCGAGACGACGGCCTTCAACGTGGCGGCAAGCTGCAAACGAATCTGTTTCTGTTCCGGCGGCGGGAAGACCGCGATAATACGCTGAATTGTTTCCGTGGCGTCGAGAGTGTGCAAAGTGGAAAGAACCAGGTGGCCGGTTTCCGCGGCGAGCAGCGCGGTGGAAATAGTTTCGAGGTCGCGCATTTCGCCGACCAGAATCACGTCGGGGTCCTGACGCAAAGCGGCGCGCAAGGCAGTGGAGAAGTTCGCGGTGTCCACTTCGACTTCGCGTTGGTTGATGAAGCTCTTCTTGTCGCGGTGGAGGAATTCGATGGGGTCTTCGATGGTGATCAGATGGTCGGCGCGGTTGGCGTTGATGCGGTCGATCATGGCCGCCAGGGTGGTGGACTTACCGGAACCGGTGGTTCCGGTGACCAGGACCAAGCCGCGCTGTTCTTCGCAAATCTTGTTGACGACCGCGGGAAGATTCAGCTCTTCGTTGGTGCGAATTTTCGTGGGAATGACGCGGAGCACGATGCCGACGTTGCCGCGCTGTTGAAAGACGTTGACACGGAAGCGGCCCAGCCCCGCAACGCCATAGGCCATATCCAATTCCGCTGTTTCCTTGAACTTTTGTTTCTGGCGGTTGGTCATCATGCTGAACGCCATCGAGAGCATCTCTTCTGGCGTGACGCGAGGCACGTCGGTGAGCGGGGTGAGCAAGCCGTCCACGCGCAGATAGGGGTGGTTGCCGACTTTCAGGTGCAAGTCGGAGGCCTTGCTTTCGACCGCGCGGCGGAGAAGATCGTCAATGCTGATGGCCATGTCGTGTGAACCCCGCAAGAATGCAGCTAATACACGAAACTAGCATCGGCAGGAAGGGTGGGCAAGGAAACCGCACGGCCCGGTTGCGGGCTAGTTAACTGGCCCTGGGGCGGGTTCTTAGTCGAAAAGGGGACTCAAGCCTTCTTCAGATAGAGCGAATCGTAGAGCAAGCCGGCGATAAATCCTCCCGCCAGCGGACCGACCCAGTAAACGCCTTGGTGCGCCCAGTGAGTCGCGGCAAGCGCTGGGCCGAAGGCCCGCGCGGGGTTCAGCGCCGCTCCTGTAAAAGGACCGGCAACAATAATGCCCAGGGTAATCGAGAGGCCGATGCCAAATCCCGCGATTGAGCGGAATGCACCCTTTTCGTCCACCGCAGTCGCGAAAACGGTCAGCACGAGGAAGAAAGTGGTGACACCTTCGAGAGCCATACCTGCCCAGACGGGAAAATCCCGGGCCAACTCCGGCGCGCCCAAGGCGACCGCGCGCCAGGTTTCTTCGGGGACGACAGACTTCAACAAAAAGGCGGCTGCGGTTGCGCCGGCCAGTTGCGCAAGCCAATAGAGGAAGGCCTCGATCGTGCCGATGCGCTTGGTGACCCAAATGCCCACGGTCACGGCGGGATTAAAATGTCCGCCGGAGATGTGTCCGAGAGCGGAAACCATGATGGCGATGGCGAGGCCGTGGGCGAGGGCAATGCCAAGAAGCCCGAGGCCGCCCCCCGCGCCGTGCAAATATTGATCCGTGCAAATCGAGCCCGCGCCGAAAAAAATCAGCGCGAACGTTCCCAGGAATTCCGCGATCAGCTTTTGC
>DASWCG010000279.1:0-4480 GCA_036390175.1 Candidatus Acidiferrales bacterium
TCGGTAGAGCCCGCGGAACTGTGGCTGGAGATCGACCTGCTCCACTATGATTTGAACACCTGCTTGCGAGAATCGATCGTGATCCTCAAATCCTTCCTTATCGTTCTTCCGCACGAAGAGCTGACCAGCTTCGAAGAGGCCGCACGAGTGAAGCCCGTAACGGCGCGGCCATCCGAGGCCAACGCAACTAACTTCCGCAATGGACGGGCGGCCAAATTCGGGGGAAAATAGCTGGGCTCGTCCGTAGAGTCTACAAACGGGCTGACTTGCAGGCGGGCGTCCCGTTATCCAACTGTTATCGAACTAAGGATACGGCGCGTCCTATTTCTTAAGGTGTGGGACAACTCTAGGGGGTAAGGGGCGCATCCCAAATGACGGATGCGTCGCGATTGGACCGTTGGGCCAAATCCGACCAACTGAGCCCGGTCCGCTGACGGAAGCGGAAGCCATCCGCTCGGCCCAGAAGGGCGACGCGGCGGCGTTTGAGTTTCTCTATCAATTGCATAGCCGCCGAGTTTACGCCCTCTGCCTGCGGATGGTGAGCAATCCGCCGGACGCGGAAGATCTCGCGCAGGAGGCATTCCTGCAGCTCTTCCGCAAGATCGGCACCTTCCGCGGCGAATCCGCGTTTTCCACGTGGCTGCACCGGATGACCGTCAACGTAGTTCTGATGCGGCTGCGCAAGAAATCTCTTCCGGCAATTTCACTGGAAGAGACGACGGAGCCGGATGAGGAAGCCGGCGGGCCCCGCAAGGATGTTGGGGCGGCGGATCTCCGGTTGAGCGGCGCCGTAGACCGGGTCAATCTGGAACGATCGATCGAAAGGCTGCCGCCAGGCTATAAGACGGTTTTCGTGCTCCACGACGTCCAGGGTTACGAACATAACGAGATTGCCGAGATGATGGGCTGCTCGGTGGGCAATTCGAAGTCGCAGCTGCACAAAGCGCGGACGCGTCTGCGCGAACTCCTTCAGGAAGAGCAGCGCGAACACGCGCGGCAGGAGCGCCACGCGGCAAAGACCCAGACAGCGCAGAACGATTGAGCTAGAATGGCGGACCACGTGTCCCGGATCTTCGCGCGAGCAGCCGGATAGAGTTTGGAAGGGCGGGTGCCCGCAGCGCCCTGCCTGCGGAGTGAAGCGTCATGAAGTGCAAAGAAGTCGGGTTGGCGATTGAGCAGGAAGGGCTCTTGCCGCTTCCTCCCGCGGCCAAGGCGCACATTGCGGAATGCGGCGCCTGCCGGGATATCGTGGAGGACTTCTTTGCCATTGTCCATGCGGCGCACGCTATGCCCGCGGAACTGGAACCGCCCGCCCGGCTTTGGGTTTCTCTGCGCGCGCGGCTCGAGTCGGAAGGCATCATTCGAGACCTCGCCGACACGCCAAGAGGTTCGTGGCTTCAAGCGATCTCCGCGTTTTTCCGTAGCCGCGCCTTGGCGGCCGCCACGGTGGGTTTGTTGATCCTCGCCGGAGCCTTCCTCGAAGTCCGCCAGACAGTCAATATTTCTCAAACGGAAGCGCCAACTGTGGTCCAGACCGGTCCGTCCAACGAAGATATTCCGACCGTACTGGATCCCATCGAAGCAGACCTCTCGAACATGATGCCTGCCAATAGCATGGCGGCGCCGGTGAATGATTCCTTGCGGCAGAATCTCCGGATCGTGAACAGCTTCATCGCCGACTGCAAACAGCGCATCCAGGAAGATCCTCAGGACGATCTGGCGCGTGAATACTTGAACAGCGCTTACCAGCAAAAGGCGGAACTATTGGCCGCGATGATGGATCGTGGCGGGAGCGTGAACTAGCATGCGTATGCGAACGACAATGCCGAATTGGGGCCCCGGGCTGGCCGCGGGCGCATTGCTTCTTGCCACCTGGCCCCCCGACGCTTCCGCTCAGCGCCTCGAAAAACATTTCGCCGTCAAAGGCCGCCCTGTCGTAGTCATCGAAAATGTGGCCAATGGCCGAATCGAGGTGAAGGCCTGGAAAAACCAGGAAGTCGTCCTCACCGAAATTCAGCCTTCGAACAAGGTCGGCATCGAGACTGAGCAGGCCGGCGACCGCATCGACGTGATCGCCAATGTGCTGGATGCTTCGGCGCAGCCTTCCGAGATCGAGGCGAGTTTTCAGTTGAGCGTTCCCGAGCAGACCGAGCTCCGGCTCAAGACGCAGACGGGTTTGATCTATGTCGAACAGGTTGTGGGTGACATGGAGCTGCGAAGCGTTGCCGGTGACGTGCACTTGAAGGAGGTATCCGGCTATATCGTTGTGCGGACCACGGGGGGCTCGCTGGTCTGCACGCAATGCTCCGGCAAACTCGATTTCCAATCCATCAGCGGCAACGCGCAAATTCTCCAGCCCGCGCTGAATAACGTCACCTTGCGCACCACCTCCGGCAATATTCTGTTCGACGGCGATTTCATCCGCACCGGCATCTACACGATGTCGAGCGGCAAGGGCAACGTCGAAGTGCGGTTCTCCGGAAACGATTCCTTTGATCTGCTCGCGCAGACCACTCGCGGAAGCGTGGATAATCAGGCCGAACCTTTCCTGAAGCCTGATTCCCACGGTTTCAAGCATTTGGCCTCGAAATTCACAAAAGGCCTGTTCGGAACGGTCGGCGGGGGCCTCGCGAAGGTGGACCTCTCCTCGTTCAGTGGTACAATTCGCATTCGGAAGCGCGATTAGTTTTCCTGCGCGCCGAATCTCTCGGATGCAATCCGCAAGTCCGCGCAACGTGCCCCCACGTCCGGCGATTCTCTGCCTGGCAGGTTTCATGGGCTCCGGGAAGACGACCGTGGGTGCGCTCCTGGCGCGCCAGCTCGCCTGGCGGTTCGTGGACCTGGATGAGCGCATCGAAGCCGCAGCCGGCCTGCGCATCTCCGAATTCTTCGAACGCTACGGCGAGCCGGCCTTCCGCGAGCTCGAGCACGAGCAGTTGCGCACGGCGCTGGGACGCGCCGTCGAATTGAGGGAGCCTATCGTCTTGGCGCTTGGCGGGGGCACTTTCGCGCAGCCCATCAACCGCGAATTCCTGCGCGCTTCCGGCGTCCCGGTCATCTGGCTTGACTGTCCGATTGATCTTCTCTTCGCCCGCTGTGCAACCATGACCGGCCGCCCGCTCTTCCGCGACGAGACGAATTTCCGCGCACTGCACGCGCAGCGGTTGCCCTCTTACCAACTGGCGGACTACCGCGTGGACAGCTCGCCGGAACCCGCGGCGGTCGTCGCCGATATTCTGAGTTTGAGCGTCGCGACGCCCGGCGGGAAAACACACCTCCTGGTCGAAAAGCGGCCCTCCTGAAACTTCCGCCTATATGTAAAACTAAGCACTCCCGGCATAAAGATGCTCGGCGGAAACCGCGCCGTGCAGTAGTCTTCGGGAAGCGCGCGCTTCCAGGCGGGCGCGGAAAGACCTCGAGGTCCCATCCGATGCAAAGCGCACACAAGCGCCGGCGGCTTGCCCTGGGACGCGCCGCGGTTTTCGCCGTGGCGATCACACTCCTTGGCCTCTCACTGGCGGGCGCCAGGTCCGCCAAAAACTCCCCGACAAACTCCAGCTACGTTCTTTCTCCCGACAAAGGAAAGCTCAAAATCCTTCTTGATGGACAACCGATCGGCACGGAAGAGTTTGAAATTGCGGTTACCGGAACAAAATGGACCGCGCGCGGGACGACCGAATTGAAAGTTTCGCAGGGAGCAAGCGCGCGGGTCAGCGGGACGCTCGTCTTGCAGCCGAACGGCGCTCCCGTGAGTTACGAATGGACCTCGCAAAACGACAAGAAGAACGGCGCGAGCATCAAGTTTGAGAACGGGGTGGCCAAGATGACTTTGCAGTTGCAGGGAGCGAAGCAGCCGTTCGAGCAGGATCTGACTTTCGGCTCGTCGCTCATCTCCGTGCTGGACAACAACCTCTATCACCACTATGCCATTCTGGCGCGGCTGTACGATTGGTCGAAGCGCGGCGCGCAGAGCTTTCCCGTGCTGATTCCGCAGGAGCTGACCCCGGGCACCATCAGCGTCGAAGCCAGTGGCACGCAGGATGCTGGCGGAAAATCTTACGAAGGATTGCGCGTCAGCACCTCGGACCTCGAAGTGCTCCTCTCCGTGGACAAAGACCACCGCTTGATGCGTCTGGAAGTCCCCTTGGCAAAAGTCAGCGTGGTCCGGGAGTAACTACTCTCCGACCAGGGTGGTCGGCAGGAAACTCGAAACTTTTCCCTTCAAGAAAAACGGCGCGGATGTCCTTGTCTGGCGTCCGCGCCGTAAAAGTCTAAGGTGAATTCGCGCTTAGTGTGCTGAGTCGCGCCAAAACGCCGGAAAGCCGCAAGCTCAGCGCGCCAGCGGCGTGCGTTGAAAGACCGGCGCACCCGGCCGGCGAAGATACCCGCCCTGCGCATGCAGGTGCGAAGCGCCATTGCCGGCGTGAGCGCCGACGTGCGCGCCGGGTTGCCCGACCGCGTGGCCGGCGCCGCTGGCCGG
>DASWCG010000280.1:0-1794 GCA_036390175.1 Candidatus Acidiferrales bacterium
TCCGGTTCCGCCTACGCGCAGTTCGAGGATGGAAAGAAAGGCGAGCTGAAACCCGGCGAGTACGCGGATTTCGTCATCCTTTCGAACGATCTCACCAAGATTCCCCCCGCGCAGTACACCAAAACGCGCGTCCTCCGCACCGTCGCCGGCGGGCGCACCGTGTACTCGGCCCCTTGATTTGTAACCAGGGGGGAAGAAGTTCTGCTGTGGCCCCGGCGCTCAAGCTGCGCATCTTGGTGCGGGAAGATGCGAGCCGCCTCCTTCGACTCAGCGGCGTGCGGCGAGTTGCTTGTGAATTAGTTCCAGCTCGGGCAAATCTCTATCTGCTTTGCTCCAGAGCTTTTCGGCAGCGGCGAACGCCTGCCGCGCCTCGCCTGAATTACCAGTGTGTTCTGCCGCGAGGCCATAGGCATAGTGACCGCCCGCATAATTCGGGTTGTGCAGAATCATCTGCCGCGCTAGGAAACCAGCCAGTTCCCAGTCGCCGGCGTTCCGAGCGCTCTGCCCCATGGATTCGAGTTCGAATAGAGCGGCCATCCACGCGTCGGGGCCGGGCATCGCTTGGATTGATTTAGCGACATCTGTAGCGAGCGGTTCACCTTCAGTGGTGTTTTTCTCGTGCAGCAAAATGTCGGCCCGTAGCGCCGCGGGGTAGGGAAGAGTGGAGACGGCTCTTGCGGGAAGCCGTTCGGTTTCTCTCTCAGCCAGCGTTAGTTCCTCCTTGGCCTCCGCAACCGAACCCATTCCGAGCAATGCCTGGCCCGCCAACGTGTGTCCTGCCAGGCGTGCCAGGGGCCACTCACTCTTTGTCAGTTCGCGCGCAGCGAGCAGCGCCTCCTGAAATCGTTGGCGGCTGATCAGGAATTCCGGCCAGGATTTGCGGTTGTACTCCAGGAAATCCGTATAGGCAGGTGAAGAAAATGTCTCGTGAAAAAGTGCTTCTGCGGATTTCATCTGCCCGAGCGACTGGTAACTCATCGCCAGCAAAGTAAGGTTGTGGGCGTGGTGCCAATCGCAGCGGCCGGGAATCTTCTCCGATCGGTAATAATTTTCTTCGAGATCTTTCGTTTTGAGAAACTCGGTGATCGCTTCCTCCGTCCGTCCAGCTCGCATCAGCGCATGGCCGTGCATGTGGTGGGCATGCGGAATCGCGGGAGCCATGCGTGCATAGAGCGTGCTCTCCTCGAGAGCGTCCTTCGACCGCCCCATGTTTTCGTAGGCGTGGGCGCAATAGTGATGAGCCGCAAGATTTCCCGGCGCGAGCGCAAGGGCCATTTTATAAAACGCGAGTGCGTCCGGGCCACCGGCTTGCCCATGGGTAAAGGGGCTGCCTTCATCCGCCAATCCGCGCTGGATCCACAGCCAGGGATCATTCGGATTGGCTTTCAGCGCCTCGTTGATTGACTTGCGATAGGCGCCATAGCCATTGGGATTGTCCGTGTCTTCGATGAATTGGAGTTCGCTTTCGCGGATCGAAAGCCACGCCCGTTCGCGTTCGCTCATTCCTTTTTCCAGCGCTTTTGCGCGTTCGAACGTGGCGCGCGCTGTTGAAACGTCATGAAGGCCGATGAAGGCATCGGTCAAGCCGAGGTACGCCATGCCCAGATTTGGGTCCAAGCGCAATGCTTGATGGAAAGAGCGTGCCGCTTCAATCCAAACATAAGAATGCACGTACGCAAGCCCTTGGTCATAAAACGATTGGGCTTCGGGCGAATGCGTGGACACTTTTTCGTGGACTTCGCCAATCCCCGTGCGGAGCGCAACGGGGCGCTGCAGAATTTCCAGCGGGACCGG
>DASWCG010000281.1:0-2675 GCA_036390175.1 Candidatus Acidiferrales bacterium
TTCGAGGAGCAAGCCGCGGTCGGCGTCGGTGACGGAGACGGCGTGATCCAGCATCGTGCCAAGAACAGAATCGATCGGAAGCTGCGAATGAAGGAGCGAGGTGGCTTCCAGCAGAAGGTTCAGTTTGCGCAGGCCGCCGCCAGCGGGCTCGGAACTGGTGATGTGCTCGATACGCGAGAGAAGCTGCGGAATCGATTCGTCGTCTGGACTGCTCGCGGAGCGAAAGATGATCTCGTAAGAATCGTCGAGGCCGAAGTTGATGGTGTCCCGGTCCTGGAGCTCGCGGCTCTCCACTTTTTCGCCGTTGACGAAGAGACCGCGGCGCTGGCCGCGATCTTCAAGATAGAAGCGGTTGGCTTCGATCACCACCGCCGCGCAGTTGCGGGAAATCCGGCGATCAGAGAGCTGCAAATGGTTCCCGGTTTCGGCGCCGCGTCCGATCAAAAATGGAGTTTGCGTGATGCGGACATAGCGGCGCGCGCCGTCCGGAGAGACGACTTCGAGAACCACTTCACCCGCTACAGGAACGGTGTCGGGCATGGGTGAGTCCCAAGACCGCCATTGTAGCACGCGGAATGCAACGGGGAGATCCGCAGCCGATGAAGGTAAAACGATTAAGGGACTAGGCGCCAATTCAGTTGCACCCCGTCTGGAGCGGGGATGAACGTGGCGGGGAGGGCCGCCGGTGAGCTGAAATGGTTAGCTCAAGACCTGCAGCGGCCCGACCGCCTTCCCATCCCTTCCAGGGAAGGGATGGTATGCCGATTAGCCCTTATTGTTGAGCGTAGCGGGCTGCGCTAAGCGGAAAGTTAGGTGGGTTTCGGCGGGATACTTCACGTCCTTTTTCCCCGTGAAGTAGGCGACGGTTACACCCGCGCCTGCTCCAATGGGCCCGCCGATGAGCGCGCCTTCGCCACCAGCTGCGAGGGCGCCGATTAGAGCGCCGCCGCCCGCACCGCCACCAATCCACGCCCAGTTGCGCTTCTTGTGGCTGACAGCGGCACGACCCGCCGAGGTGGTGCGCAGGTCATAGCTTTGGCCGTTCATCTGTACTGCATCGAGGGCCAAACGGAGATCCGCCCTGCCCTTCAGGTGTCCGGATTTGCGCGCGTCCACGACTCGCCCCTCGACATGCGTGCCTTGAGGGATGGCGGTCCTGCCGTCCACGACGACCGGCTCGTTGACCGTCGCCTGGAAGTGATCGCCGGCCTTGTTCCTGTTGCTGGCTAGCGACTGATCCAGGGTGACGTGGATCCGCGTGCGCTCCGGAATAGTGATGGGGTCGGGGTGACCGGCGTAAACAGTGGCGCTGAAGCCCAGCGCAACCGCCAACAGCACGGTCCCCGCCACCATCAGATAACTGCGTTTGGGTAGATGCATGTGCACCTCCTACCTGAGAAAGGACGCAGGCAGTATTCCAGAGGATGCCAGTCTAAGTTGTTAGAAAAGCAGTGGATAGTAGCTGTCGGGTGTTCGTGGCGAGGTAAGAAGTTCAGTGTGCGGGCAATGTTGGCGTACTGAGAGTTCTAGCGATGAAGGAACACGAAAAGCAGGGACTAATTTAGCCTGCGTGATTTTGCTGACCGGGCGTTTTGAACGGAGCCAAATCGGGTAAGAGCGCGGTCAGGATCCCAATCGCGGGGAGAAACGAGCAGACGTGATAGACGAAGTTGATATCCGTTAGATCGGCGAGCTTTCCCAGGAGAGCCGCGCCTACGCCGCCGAGTCCAAAGGCAAGCCCGAAGTAAAGACCGGAGACCGCGCCCACGCGTCCGGGAACGAGTTCCTGGGCATAGACAACAATCGCGGAAAAAGCCGAAGCGAGGATGAGCCCAATCACGACGCTGAGAATGCTGGTCCAAAACAAGTTGGAGTAGGGCAAGAGCAAAGTGAACGGGAGAACGCCAAGAATGGAGCACCAAATCACGTACTTGCGGCCGATCTTGTCGCCCACCGGGCCGCCAATAATGGTTCCCGCGGCAACGGCGCCCAGAAACACGAAAAGGTGGAGCTGCGCGCTTTGCACGGAAACGTGAAATTTGTTCATCAAATAAAACGTGTAGTAGCTCATCATGCTGGCCATGTAGAAGAACTTCGAAAACATCAGAGCAACCAAGATCGCGAGACATAAGGCGATCTTTTTGGCCGGCAAAACCGGACGCCACGCCGAAGCCACCACGGGCGCGAGGCGGGCCTCATCAATGGGAATCGATTTCGGCTGATACGACTTGTGCTGCCGCGCCCACGATCCAATGTTGACGAGCAAGACGATGCCAAGCAGAGCCAGGAACGAAAACCGGGCGATGCTGGATTGCCCTTTGGTGAGGAAGAACGCCGCAAGCAATGGGCCTAAGGCAGAGCCAGCGTTGCCACCGACCTGAAAAAGCGATTGCGCCAGTCCGTGCTGTCCACCGGAGGCCATTCGAGCAACACGCGATGACTCGGGGTGAAACACCGCGGAACCAATGCCAACCAGTGCCGCAGCCGCGAGAATGGTGCCGAAAGTCGGAGCCATGGCGAAAGCCAGCAAACCGATCAGGGTGATTCCCATGCCGACGGCCAGGGAGTAGGGCTGGGGACGCCGGTCGGTGTAAAGCCCCACCAAGGGCTGCAGAAGAGAGGCAGTGACCTGCGACGTGAGGGCGATGAGACCCACTTGCCCTAAATCAAGATGG
>DASWCG010000282.1:0-1565 GCA_036390175.1 Candidatus Acidiferrales bacterium
CGGACTTCCCTCGCTGGAAGCGGTGTTCTTTCTCTTCGTGCTCGGTATCGCCGCGCTTACGCTTTGGACAAGACGCCCTCTCGTGGAAGCGCTGCCTGCTGCGGGAATCAGCGCCAGCGGCCTCATTTTGGTCGCGTTTCCATTGTCGTTTGCCGTCAGGCTTCATGGGACTGGACGCAATGGGCCTCTTTTGCTCCTCTTCGCCATGGTCATAATCTGGGTGGGAGATACCGCGGCGTATTTTGTCGGAAGATCCATTGGCAAGCACCCCTTGGCCCCCCATCTAAGCCCGAAGAAAACGTGGGAGGGGACGGTCGCGAGTTTCCTCGGCTCAATGATCGTCGCTCTTATTTTTGCGCGCTTCATCACTGTGCCGCTTCCGCATCTACTTGCAATGGCTGCTGTCGGCAACGTCGCGGGGCAAGTGGGCGATCTCCTCGAATCGGCGTACAAGCGCAGCGCCGGCGTCAAGGACTCCGGCAGCCTGTTACCGGGGCATGGCGGCGTCCTTGACCGAATCGACGCGCTCATCCTCGCCATTCCGGTTGTCTGGTATTATTGGATAGTGATCTACTCTCCCGGGTCTTAGGTCAGAAGGTTTCCAACTGACAAAAAGGGAATCAGGCGGCTCGGTGAAACAACTTTCCATTTTGGGCTCGACCGGTTCGATTGGCCGGCAGTGCCTCTCGGTGGTCGAAGCCCTGCTTGGGCGTTTTGGAGTTGTCGCGCTTGCCGTGGGCGCCAACCTGGAGGAATTGGTCGGCCAGATTGAGCGCCATCATCCGGAAGTTGTGTCCGTTGCGGACGCTGGGCGGGCCGATGAGTTGTCGCGAATGCTGCGCGAGAAGGGAATTTCCCCCTTGCCAGAGCTTCATCACGGGCGGGAAGGAATGCTGGCCGTCGGCACGCACCCGAACGCGGACATGGTCGTTTCGGCGGCGGTTGGAGTCGTAGGTCTCGAAGCGACCTACGAAGCTGTAAAGCTAGGAAAAACGGTCGCACTCTCGAATAAGGAAGTGCTGGTGGCGGCTGGTGAACTGGTTATGGCTGCGACGAAGAAAGCCGGGCGGGAACTCCTTCCCGTGGACAGCGAACACAATGCAGTCCATCAGTGCCTGCGCGGCGGAGCACACGGAGAAGTTCGCCGCGTGGTTCTAACCGCCTCCGGCGGGCCGTTTCGAAAGACACCGCTGGCTGCGCTGGCAAGAGTCACTCCTGAGCAGGCCCTGGCGCATCCCAACTGGCGCATGGGAAACCGCATCACCATCGATTCTGCAACGATGATGAACAAGGGTTTCGAGGTAATCGAGGCTTGCTGGCTTTTTGGCATGCGCCCGGACCAAATCGACGTCGTCATCCATCCGCAGTCCACGATTCATTCCATGGTGGAGTTCGTGGATGGTTCTGTTTTGGCGCAACTCGGACCCACGGACATGCGCATGCCCATCCAATATGCGTTAACCTATCCTGAGCGGGTGGCATCCAACCAGGTAGCCCTCGACTGGACCAGGTTAAAGCGGCTGGATTTCGAGAAAGCTTCGACGCGGCGGTTTCCCTGCCTGCGC
>DASWCG010000283.1:0-10736 GCA_036390175.1 Candidatus Acidiferrales bacterium
GTCGGGGAACATCAATCCCGAAAGCACTTCGCTGTTCGAGCCGGTGCACGGTTCGGCGCCCAATATCGCGGGGAAGGGAATCGCCAACCCCATGGGGTCGGTGCTGGCAGCGGCCATGATGGCCGAGCATCTCGGCTGGAAAGCGGAAGCCGCAGCGATGAATGCGGCCGTCCGCGCAGCCCTGCGGGAACGTCAGGTCACGCAAGATCTTGGCGGGACGCTCACCACGCGAGCCAGCGGAGATTGGCTGGCTAACTTCATCGCCAAGCGCGGCCCGGCGCGCGCCCAAGCCCAGAACTGACCGGCCCGCTTAGACTGGCGTTACCGCAAGAATCCTCGCATGCCTTGTGGTCCTGGGATCATCGCCGTTTTTTCGAGACCGACACCAGCAGTATCCCGATCAGAAATCCGCCGATATGCGCCCAGAACGCTACACCTCCTGCGCTGCGCATACCCAGCGCCTGCAACCCGCCCAGGAACTGCAGCACAAACCACCATCCCAGAATAATCACCGCCGGTACCTGAACCACAAAAATGAAAACCAACGTGAGCACCCGGGAGCGCGGGAAAAGCACCATGTAAGCCCCCATCACTCCCGAGATGGCACCGCTGGCGCCGAGCGCCGGCACGGTGGAATACAGGTTGGTCAGAGTGTGAGCGAAGCCGGCGCCGATCCCGCATACAAAGTAAAACAACAGGTATCGGAAATGGCCGAAGAAGTCTTCTATATTGTCGCCAAAAATCCAGAGGAAAAGCATGTTCCCCAGCAAGTGCAGCCAACCGGCATGCAAAAACATGCTGGTCAGCAACGGCAGAAAGGCTTCACCAAAGGTTCCACCCCGTCCGGCCAACAGTTGAGGTACGCGGGCGGGAACCATCCCGAGCATATACGCCAAGGATTTTTCGGCAGCCGCCGAGAGAGAAAGCTGATAAATGAAAACGGCCACGTTGGCCACGATCAATAAGGTGTTAATCACCGGGACGCGCTGGCGGGGATTCAAATCCTTGAGCGGAATGAACATTCAAGTATTCCTTTAAGTAGCGATCCCAGCGCGTTCCAGTTCTTGTTTCGGAAAAGCCTCAGGGTAACGCTGACATTTTTGCCGGAGGGCTTCGATCTCCGCAATCGGCCTGATCCCCCCGCGGGCTCCGGTGGCCGTGCAGTTCAAAGCTGCCGCCGCACAACTGAAATCCAACAATCTCGGAAGCGGCCAACCCTGCAAGATGCCGTACGCAAAGGCAGCATGGAACACATCTCCCGCGCCGGTGGTATCCTGCGCGGCCACCTGGTATGCCGGCGAGTAAGAGAACTGGGCGCCGTCGCAAACCAATGCGCCGTCTTTTCCGAGAGTCACGCCCACGACCCGGCAGCCGAACCGCTGGCGAATCATCGGAAGCGATTTCAGCAGGTCCCGCTCCCCGGTCAACCGCGCAGGGAACTCTTGAGAGGTAATCGCATAATCGGTGACAGCCAGGAGTTCCGGCAATCCCGGATAGATGTTGTCCAGATCCGCCGTCACCGGAATTCCGGCCTCGCGCGCCCACCGCGCCGCAGCCGCGGCCGCATGAGTATCATGTCCGTCCACGTGCAGGAGTCTTGCGTTCTGCACGCACTCCTTCTTGATATCGCCGGGTTGCAGCGCCTGACGCGCGTCGCGTTGCCAGAGAATGGTTCGCTCTCCGGTCTGCTGATCCACAAGGATGTAAGATGACTGGCTGGGGCAATCGTTTACTACGATGAGATGCGCGTCCACGCCCGCGCGCGCGAACTCCCGCCGCTGGAGTTGGCCCGCCGCGTCATCTCCTATTCTTCCCATGTAGCGCGTCTTCAGGCCCCAGGCAGCGCAGGCCGCCACCGCCGTGGCCACTTGCCCGCCGGCCAGAACGCGCGCCGAAGTCAACTCCATTTTCGTATCCAACGAAGGGAAATGGGGCAGCTCGATGATCGTGTCGGTGGCATTCACGCCGACACCCACGAGGTCCACGGGCGAGATTTCCGAAGTCATCGCCTAGCACTCTAACCAAGCGCGAAGAATTTGCAAAGCTTCTTTGCGCCCGGTGCGTTTTAGAATTGCTTCGCCCTGTGCGCTGTGGTAAGTAACAATGTTTTCGTTTTCGCGCACGTTCGAACAAAGGGCAGAGAAGGGCGCGGTGGTCGGCGCGCCGACACCTCCATGGCAGCCCGCGAATCGGAGGCCATCATCCTGCGCACTTACCCGCTCGGCGAGGCAGACCGTTTGGTGAGTTTTCTTTCGCGCGGTTGGGGAAGGCTTCGCGGTGTCGCTGCCGGCGCGCGCCGCACCCGGAGCCGCTTCGGCTCCACTCTGGAATTGCTCTCGCACGTGCGCATCTGGTTTTTCGAGCGCGAGACGCGCGAGTTGGTTCGCATCAACCAGTGCGAACTGGTGGAATCCTTTCTCAAGGCGCAGCAGGATTACCCGCGCAGCCTGGGATTGGCTTTAGTGAGCGAAGTGGCGGAGAATGTATTGCCCGAGCGGGAAGCATCGGACGCGATGTTTCGCCTGATTCTGCTGTCGGCGCGCGCCATTCAGGAGCACCCCTCGACGTCTCTGCCGATCGCTTATTTCGCTCTTTGGACCGTGCGTCTGGGCGGCTGGCTGCCGCAGTTGGATCACTGTTCGCGGTGCGGCAGGGAATTGCGCTCGACAGTGTCCTATCGCTCCCCTTTTTCGCAGGGGTTGCTCTGCGCCGATTGCCGGGAGCCGAGCGGCATTGCGGTTTCTCCGGAGACGCGCACGTTCGCGAAACGCATGATGGCAGAGAAACTGGAATCATTGCTGGCCGAGAAGACTTCGGACGAACCCGTGGCGCAGTCGAGCGATTTCATGCTGGACTTGATTGAGCACCACACCGAGAAAAAACTGGTTACCAGACGGCTCATGGGGCCCGCTCGTGAAGTCTAAAGCAAAACATGAAGGTTCGAGGCAGGGCCTATCCTTCCAGGACCTGATCCTTCGCTTGCAGGAATTCTGGGCGCGCCGCGGGTGCGTTCTCAATCAACCGTACGATATCGAGGTTGGCGCCGGCACGATGCATCCGGAGACTTTCCTGCGCGTCCTCGGACCGGCCCCTTACCGCGTGGCATACATCCAGCCGAGCAGGCGCCCGTCCGACGGCCGCTACGGCGAAAACCCCAATCGTCTTTACAAACACACCCAGTTGCAGGTGGTGCTCAAGCCCTCCCCTCCGGACGTGCAGGACGTTTATCTGGAAAGTCTCCGAGCCATCGGAATTCACCTGGCCGAACATGACATCCGCTTCGAAGAAGACAATTGGGAGGCGCCCACGCTGGGCGCGTGGGGGATTGGCTGGCAAGTCCTCCTGGATGGCCTGGAAATCACGCAGTTCACCTACTTCCAGCAGTGCGGCGGATTGGACCTCGACCCCGTTTCCGTCGAGTTGACCTACGGACTCGAACGCATCGCCGCTTTTCTTCAGGGCGTCGAGAATGTCTACGATGTCCGCTGGGCGGAAGGCACCACGTACGGCCAGGTGCGGCTCACGGAGGAGCGGCAGCTTTCGGCGTACAGCTTCGATTATTCGGATGCGTCCACGGTGCGCAAGCTCTTCGAGCTCTGCGAAAAAGAGGCGCACCAGATTTTGGCGGGCTACAAAAATACGGACGACGAACACGCGCAGCGCTACCCGATACTCGCGGCGTACGAGCTTTGCCTGAAATGTTCGCACTGGTTCAATCTGCTCGATGCGCGCGGCGTGATTTCCACCACAGAACGCGCCGCGCTGATCGGCCGGGTGCGCGCACTGGCAAGCGGTGCAGCGCGAGCGTGGCTCGATCAGCAGGAACGCGGAGCGCAAGTCTCCGCGCCAGCTAGCGAAGTGCGCTCATGAAAGCGAAGGAGCCGCGCGCCGAGCTATTCCTGGAAATTGGCTGCGAGGAAATCCCCGCGAGCATGATTGCGAAGGCTGCGGGCGAACTTAAAGTAACACTTGAGAAATATTTGGCAGCCGAAAGCCTAATCACGGGAGGCGATGTCGAAGCTTTCGGTGCGCCTCGCCGGCTGGTGGCCTGTGCACGCGACCTCCTGCTGAAACAGCCCGACTCATCCAAGGAAATCTCCGGCCCTCCAAAATCTGTCGCGTATGACAATGTCGGCAGGCCGACAAAGGCCGCTGAGAGTTTTGCGGCAAGACACAGCGTCCCCTTGACCGAACTTTATCTGGTAAGCACACCTCGCGGCGAACATGTTGCCGCCAGACAAACCATTCTTGGTCGGACGGCCACATCGGTGCTTTCAGAAATTATTCCGCGAGCGATTTTGGAAATCTCCTGGCCGCGTGCCATGCACTGGGTTGGGGCGAGCGGGCCGCGGTTCATCCGCCCGATTCGGTGGCTGGTGGCCTTGCTCGACGGAAAGCCCATCCGTTTTTCCTTGGCAGGGCTCACGCCGGGAAACATTTCCGCGGGACACCGTTTCCTGGGCTCCTCAAGGATTCGCGTTAGCGGCTTGCGGGATTATGAGAAGAAGCTGCGCGCAAACTTTGTGCTGGTACGCCCCCAGGAGCGCCGCAGAAAAATCGAGGGGGAAGTCGCCGCGCTGATGAAGCGGCACAGTTTGCGCGTCCACGAGGACGCCGCCTTGCTCGAGCAGGTCACTTATCTGAATGAATTTCCCTCCGTAATCCTGGGCAGGTTCGATGAAGACTTCCTGGAACTTCCGGATGAGATCCTCATCACCGTGATGCGCGATCATCAAAAATATTTCGGCGTAGAGAAGAAGGGCGGGGAACTCGCCGCGCATTTTCTTGCGGTGATCAACCACGACCGCGATCCCAAGGGGCTGATTGTTGCCGGGCACGAACGGGTGCTCAGGGCGCGTTTCGCAGATGCCCGTTTTTTCTGGGAGTCGGATCAGAAATGTCGGCTCGCCGACTATTTGCCAAAGCTCGCCGACGTCACTTTCGAATCGCGGCTCGGCAGCTATCGAGACAAGGTCGAGCGCATGCGCGCCATCGCGCGCTATCTCGCCGGCCACTGGTTCAACTCCGGGTTGCGCCAAGCTCACGTTGCCGATGCCGATCGCGCCGCGGAGCTTGCCAAGTGCGATCTGGCCACGGAGATGGTCCGCGAACTCACCGAGCTGCAGGGAATCATTGGAGGCCTCTATGCCCGCGCGCAGGGCGAGTCGGAAGAAGTGGCCTGGGCCGTGTACGATCATTATCGCCCCATGGGGCTCGACGACCCCATCCCGAGAAACCTCACCGGCTGTGCCGTGTCCCTGGCGGACAAACTGGATTCCATCACGGCCTGCTTCGCTGCCGGACTTATCCCCACGGGCTCGAGCGATCCATTCGCGTTGCGCCGCGCCGCACTGGGAATCGTCAAGATCATTCTCGAGCGAAATATTCCCCTGTCCCTGTCCTCCGCTGTGGACGCGGCGGCAAAGAGCCTGCTCGCGAATCCGCCGAAAATCGCGGTGGCGCCGGAGGCCGCGCAAAATGTGCTCGAATTCATTCACGAGCGTGCGCGCTTCTTCCTGCGCGAGCGCTCCGGCTTCGCCTACGATGAGGTGAACGCGGTTTTCAAAGCGGGAGCGGACGACCTGGTGGACGCGGTGCAGCGCCTGGAAGCGTTCCGGGCCATCCGCCGCACGAAGAACTTTGAGCCGCTGGCGGTCTCCTTTAAGCGTATCCGGAAGATTCTGGAAAAAGCGGGCGCCTCGCCAAGCCAACGTCAAAAACCGAACCCGGAGTTATTCAAGGAGGAAGCGGAGAGAGAACTTCACCGGGCGGTGCGGGAAGTGGCATCGAAAACGGAAGTAGAGAAGCGTGCGGGCCGGTATCGGGAGGCCCTCGCGGCGATTGCCGATCTGAGAAAAGCGGTGGACCGGTTTTTCGACGAGGTGCTGGTGATGGACGAGAATGCGGGGGTGCGCGAAAACCGCCTCAGCCTGTTGGCCGAGTTGCTGCGGGAATTCTCGACCATCGCAGATTTTTCCGAGCTGGCCGGAGAAGAAAAGCGGTAAAGGGCTTTCAAGTGTTACTTGAATTGTTTTCGCGGCCGGCTGGAACCGGAATTGTGTGCGTTCAGAATTGTCGGCGCGCCGACATCGCGCGCGGAGCGCTGCGACAAATTTCCAGTCGCGTTCCATGTGTGACTTAGAACTTGAAATTCAATCGAGGGGAGCTCATGGCCAAATTCGTTTATTTCTTCGGCGCAGGAAAAGCGGAAGGCAATGGCGAGATGAAGGACCTGCTCGGCGGCAAGGGCGCCGGCCTCGCCGAGATGACGCGCATCGGCCTGCCTGTTCCGGCAGGATTTACGATTACGACGGAGGCTTGCGATTATTTCTTCAAGCGCGACCGCAAGTACCCCCGCGAGTTAGCCGCCCAGGTTGCAAAGAATCTTCGGCGCCTGGAACGTACCACCGGCAAAAAGCTCGGGGATTCGAAGAACCCGCTCCTGGTGAGCGTGCGTTCCGGCTCCGCCCGTTCCATGCCGGGGATGATGGAAACCATCCTCAATCTCGGCTTGAATGAGAAATCTGTGAAGGCATTGGCCGAAGACACCAACAACGAGCGCTTCGCCTACGACGCTTACCGCCGCTTCGTGCAGATGTATTCCGCCGTCGTCATCGGCCTGCCCAAGGAGGAGCTTGAGCAGAAGCTCCGCGTGATGAAGTCCCGTTTGAACGTCAAGGAAGACACGGAGGTCTCCGCCAGCGGTTGGCGCGAATTAGTGGCGGAGTACAAGAAACACTTCCGCGTGAAGACCGGCAAAGGGTTTCCGGAAGACCCGCAGGAACAACTGTGGGGCGCTATTGGCGCAGTCTTCAACTCGTGGATGGCGGAAAAGGCGGTGACGTATCGCCGGGTGGAGAAAATCACCGGCCTGCTGGGGACGGCGGTCAATGTTGTCCAGATGGTCTTCGGCAACACCGGCGACAATTCCGGCACCGGCGTTTGTTTTACTCGCGACCCCAGCTCCGGTGAGAAGGAATTTTACGGCGACTTCCTGCTCAACGCCCAAGGGGAAGACGTGGTGGCGGGAATCCGCACGCCGATGCATCTCGACGAAATGGCCAAGCGAATGCCAAAGGTTTACGCGCAACTGCAACGCGTGCGCAGGATTCTGGAGCACCACTATCGCGACATGCAGGACATGGAGTTCACGGTTGAAAACGGCAAGCTGTACATGCTCCAGACCCGCGTGGGCAAGCGCACTCCCATGGCGACGTTCAAAATGGCCGTGGACATGGCCAATGAAAAGCTCATCACCAAGGACGATGCCATCCTGCGCGTCAAGCCCGAAGACATCGAGCGGCTCTTCTACCCAATTATTGATCCGCAATTGCCGCGCACGGATCTGACCAAGCGAAAGCTGGCCGCAGGCATCAACGCCGTCCCCGGCGCGGCCGTAGGGAAGGCGGTCTTTACCGCAGCCGAGGCCGAGCAATGGGCGGCACGGGGAGAGAAGGTGATTCTGGTCCGCCGGGAAACTTCCCCCGAGGATGTGGGCGGAATGTTTGTTGCCCAGGGAATTCTGACGGCCGCGGGCGGAAAGACGAGCCACGCCGCCGTAGTGGCCCGTGGTTGGGGGAAGTGCTGCATCGTGGGCTGCGAGAATCTGGACATTGACTACGAAGCGAAGCACATGGATGCCAACGGGCGCATGGTCCGCCAGGGGGATTGGCTTACCCTTGACGGCAGCGACGGCACAGTCTATGCGGGCGAGATTCCACTAATTCTCCCGCAACTGCCTCCGGCCTACACGACTTTGATGAAATGGGCGGATGAACGCCGCCGCTTGGGCGTCCGCGCCAACGCAGATACGCCGCACGATGCCCGCAAGGCCCGCGAGATGGGGGCGGAAGGAATCGGCCTGTGCCGCACCGAGCACATGTTCTTCAAAGACTTCGAGCAGCCCGAGCGAAGCCACGACCGGCAACTCGCCATTCAAGAAATGATTGTTGCAGATAGCCCGGATGCCAGGAGAAAAGCCCTGGCAAAACTTCTGCCGTTCCAGAGGCGCGATTTCATCGGGCTTTTCACGGTGATGGACGGCTGCCCGGTGACGATCCGTCTGGTGGACCCCCCGCTGCACGAGTTTGTTCCCCACGAGCGCGCGAAGCAAGAAGAATTGGCCGCCAGGATCGGCGTTGACGTCGAAACGGTTGTGCGCCGCGTCGAGCAATTACGCGAGGCTAACCCCATGCTCGGGCATCGCGGCTGCCGCCTGGCCATCACCTATCCGGAGATTCTGGAGATGCAGGTCCAAGCGATTATCGAAGCGGCCATCGAGTGCCAAAAGAAAGGACTTAAAGTAATACCTGAGATAATGCATCCACTCACTTTGGACCGTAAGGAGCTGCAAATCCTGGACGAGGCGACGCGGCGTGTGGCCGATGAGATCATCGAAAAGGCGGGAGTGGAGCTGGAATATTTGGTGGGCACAATGATTGAACTGCCCCGCGCAGCTTTGCTCGCCGACGAGATCGCCGAAGTCGCCGAGTTTTTCTCGTTCGGCACAAATGATTTGACGCAGACGGTAATGGGGCTTTCGCGGGACGATGCAGGCCGGTTCTTGCCGGACTACGTGGATGAGAAGAAGGCGGGAATTTTCGCCGCCGACCCGTTCCAAACTCTGGATGTTGCGGGTGTCGGGCTCCTGATCCAATGGGGGATCGAACGCGGGCGCGCCACGCGCCCGAAACTGGAGGTGGGCATCTGCGGCGAGCACGGCGGCGACGCCCAAAGCGTGAAGTTCTGCCATCAGGTGGGGATGGACTATGTCAGCGCGTCGCCTTACCTCGTGCCCATTGCGCGCTTGGCGGCGGCGCAGATTGTAATCGAAGAAAAACTTGCGGCCACACGGACCGGGAAGAAGAAGTAAGGAGTCAGGGGATGAGCTACGTTTCCAGATATGGCTTCTGCGAATCCTGCCGGCCATTACTGCGCTGCAGTACTTCGATACATAGAAAGTCCGTCTTCCACAAACAGTGCCGTCGATTGCGGGCCTTGTTGGCTAAGGACTGTCTGACTTACTCGGAGATTGGAACACGCCTCGGAATTTCGCGGGAAAGAGTACGCCAGTTAGCCGACGCGATGGGCGTTCCCCACATCGGCAGAATGCGCCAAACATCCTGCACCAGAAACAGAAGGTTGGCGGCATTTCGGAGTTTGCCATTCGTCCAAAAGCTTGTAAGCCACCACCTCCGGGTTGAGCCAATCGAAACCCGTAATCATAAACCAAGCTCAGTTATGTTTTCTGTAAACGGAAGGCGCGTTTCCCTGTCGAGTGCTTGCACACACGGTGGCTCCTCACGTGGACCGTACTTAAACATATACAAACCAGAGCGCCAGGCCGATATTTATGTCTGGACTCTTCCGAAGAATGACTTTCTCATCCTCCCAAAACAAATGCTCACATTTCACGTCTCTACCTCATTCTCGATGCAAAAACCCTTTCCGGGGGAAAGAGGTTATGCAAAACACCGGAACCACTACTACTGGCGCTATGTCAACGCCTGGCAGGTGTTCAGCGGAAAACGATCAAGGAATCTCTCTTGACATTGTCTCGCTCAGGGAACCAAGACAACATTCAGGGATCGTTCCGCAAGAATCACTTGAACTGCCGGCAGGACAACTACGTCGGCATCTTTAGGAAGAAGTAGAGCCCCAGGAACGCAAAGATGAAATCGGGCGACCAGCCGGCCAGCAACGGCGGGAGTCCTCCGATGCCTCCTACCGCTTCGAACAATGCGGCAGCAGCCCAGTAAACGATTCCGATTCCCACGCCGAGGGCCACGCCGCCGATAGCGCCGCGCGTGCCCACAAGCAAAGCAAATGGAAATGCCAGCAGCATAATGACGGGAGTGATGAACGGGAACGCCAGCTTCTTATGCCATTGCACGGTGAGCGCAGCGACATCGAAGCCGGCTTGATGCAAGTCGCCGATGTAGCTGCGCAGCTCCTCCCAGTTCATCTGGCTGGCTTGGCGGACCTCGCGCGTAAAGTAGCCTGGAGGCTCGGTGAATTCAGCGAGGGTGGCGACCTTGAAAGGCGAATAGCGAGTGACGCCGCCGACATCGAAATCGCGCACCCACCCGGACTCCAAAATCCATGCATTCTGCGTGTCTTCCCACCGGGCGCGAGTGGCGAAGACGCGGCGCTTGATCTCAAACGTCACCTTATCTAATTCGAAGACGTTGAGCCCGCCGAAAAGATGGTGGTCGGGATCGAACAGGTCGTAATTGTACAGGTTCGAGTTTTCACCGAAGATCCACTGGCGCCGCGGCTGGTAGAACGTGCGCGCGGGCCGGCCCTTAATCTGGTTGCGCAGCTCGTCCTGGCGCTGAACGGCATAAGGAAGAAACGTTTCATCGAGCACGAGCATGGCTCCCGCAAGGCATAACCCCGCGCCAAGCAGCGGTACGGCGAGGCGGTAGAGGCTCACGCCGCTGGCCTTGAAGGCGACGATTTCGTTGTTCTTGGTCATCAGCCCGAGGGTCACCAGCACGGCCACCAGAGCAGCCAGCGGTGCGATCTGATAGGCGAGATAGGGCGTGAAGTAGAGGAAATAATTCATGACCACGAGAAAGGGTGTGCGGTGCCGCGCGATGTCGTCCAGCAATTCGAAAAAGGTGAACGCTTCGAAAAGAAAAATGAACGCTACAAGGAGAAGAAAGAAGTAGTAGACGAAGTTGCGCAGGAGGTACAAATCCATCAACTGCGGGAAGCCGGCGCTCCTGCGAAGC
>DASWCG010000284.1:0-4409 GCA_036390175.1 Candidatus Acidiferrales bacterium
ACGTTAGCGGCCATGTCCACCTCGTCCTGGCTGAATACGGTGCCCGACTCGACCGCCCAGTTGCGGATCTCAAAATAGTTGGGGGTAGTCCCGGTGACGCCTGTATTCCAGTTTTGATTCTGGTAGACGATCTGCGTGCGGTTGACGACGGCCGGGGCGGCCTCTCGGATCAAAGGCACCTCGCGAAGAATGGCGTTTAGATCATCTATCGTGAGCGACTTCACCGCCCAGAAGCCCAGGCGCGCTCCGCCCGGCCGGTTGCTGCCCGCGGCGATGAAAACGGCGTTGGTGCCCATGTTCTGAATTCCCTGCTGGACAAGGTATTGCGCGCCCTGGCCGATGCTCACCGTCGCAATTACGGCTCCGACTCCGATGATGATGCCCAGCATGGTGAGCAGGGAGCGCATTTTATTCCGCGCCAGTGCCCGTAAAGCCAGCCGCAATATGTTCAGGAAATCCATAGCTCACTCAGTCCGCAGGCGCCTTGTCCGGCGCGCTTGCCGTCGCCGGGGTATCTTCCTCCTCGTCGGAATCCGAAAGCGCCGGAAGCGTGGGCAGCACATCTTTGGCAATCAGCCGGTTTTGGGTAAGAGAATCGCGCTTGATCCGGCCGTCGCGAAACTCCAGCGCGCGCTTGCCGTAGAGCGAAATGTCCGCTTCGTGCGTGACGATCACCACCGTCAAGCCTTCCTCGTCATTGAGCCGCTGCAAAATGTCCATGATCTCCACCGAGGTGCGGCTGTCGAGATTTCCCGTGGGCTCGTCCGCCAGAAGAATCTGAGGATGGTTGACCAGTGCCCGCGCGATGGCCACTCGCTGCTGCTGCCCACCGGAAAGCTGGCTGGGGTGGTGGTCAGCGCGGTCCGAGAGGCCCACTCGCTCCAGCGACTCCCGCGCGCGCTTTTCACGCTCCGCCTGGGGAATGCCTGCGTACACCGTGGGCAGCTCGACGTTCTCCAGCGCCGAGGTGCGCGAAAGCAAGTTGAATTGCTGGAAGACGAAGCCCAACTTGCGGTTGCGGATGCGCGCGAGCTCGACCTTCGAGAATTGCGATACATCCGTCCCGTCGAGGAAATAACGTCCTTTTGTCGGGCGGTCGAGGCAGCCCAGAATATTCATCAGGGTGGACTTCCCGGAACCCGAGGAACCCATGATGGCCACAAACTCGCCGCGCTTGATTTCCAGGCTTACTCCGCGGAGTGCATGGACCTGAATCTCCCCGAGGTCGTAAGTCTTGTGCACGTTTTCCAGGCGAATGACGGGGCCGTCCCCCGCTGGCATGGCCGCAGGCTTGTTTCCGTTTGGGCTTTCCATCCGTAGGTTTTCAGCCACTGGTGTGCTCGCGAGCGTTCCCGTTCTCTGCTCTAGAACCGGCGCGGCCCTCCGGGTGCTGCCGGGCTACCCGGCTGCGACTTCTGCGCCGTCTTGCTGGACTGGCCAATCACCAATTCATCGCCGGGGACAAGATTGCCTTCCTTCATCGCTGTGAACGTAAAGTCGGTGACGCCGAGCTTCACGCGCACCGGTTCGAGCGTCTTGTCGGGATGCACTTTCCAGACGATTCCGTAATCATCGCGGACACTCCCGCCCTGGGGCCCCGCGCTCCCGCCGGCTCCGCCGCCTTGCGGGCGCCCCGCGCGTCCCTGCCCACTGGGACTCCCATCGCCTCCGCCAGTTGCTCCGCCCGCGAGCCGTCCGCCGGGGCGCGCGGCCGATGGGTCGGGGACGTTGTACTTGGCAAAGAGCGCCCGGCGCTCTGCGTCCGTCATTTCCGGCTTGAAGCGCAGCGCCCCGTTGGGAACCTTAATGGCATCGTGCTCCCACGCCACCGGGACGTTCACGTACGCGGTCATTCCGGGAAACAGTTTCTGGTCGGGGTTGTCGAACTCAACGATGGTGTCGTAGGTGACCACGTTCTGAATGGTGGTGGCGTTCATGCGGATCTGCGAAACCCGGCCGGTGAAGGTCTCCCGCGGGAAAGAGTCCACCTTGAACGTGGCCACCGCGCCGACTTTGATTCTGCCCACGTCGGCCTCGTCCGTCTTGGCATACACCTGCATTTTCGTGAGGTCTTGCGCGATGGTGAACAGCACCGGCGCCTGTAGGCTGGCCGCAACGGTCTGCCCGGCGTCCACATTCCGTGCGACCACCGTGCCGTCAATCGGAGCATAAATCTTGCAGTGGTCCAGGTTCAGTTGCGCCAGGTCCACGGTCGCGCGTTTCTGTTCCACCTGGGCCTTGGCCTGCGCCAGATTCGCAATCGAGGAATTGAGCTTTGCCTTGGACTGCTCGTACATCGCCTGCGCTTCGTGGAAGCCCGCTAGGGCCGCGTCCGCAGCCGCCTTCAGCGTATCAGCCTGCTGCGCCGACACAATTCCCTGGTCAGCCAGATCCTTGTTGCGCTTCCACTGGAGCTGGGCATCGCCAAGCTGCGCTTGGGCCTTTTCAACGCCTGCTTGCTGCGCCAACAAGTCCGCACGCTGCGTCTCTATCGCGGCCTGCAAACTGTCCACGTTGGCTTGCGAGTTATGCAGGTCCGCTTGCGCCTGTTCGAGTTGGGCCTTGAAGATGGCCGGATCAATCTGGGCGATGAGCTGGCCCTTTTTCACCCGGGAATTGAAATCCACGAAGAGTTTCTCAACGTTCCCCGAAACCTGCGAGCCCACCTGCACCGTGATGACGGCATTGATGGTGCCCGTCGCCGTCACCACCTGCGAGATGTCGCCTTTGTCCACCTTTGCCGTGTAATACTGCGCCGTCGGTCGTCCGCGAAACACCCAGAAACCCAGCAGCACGACGAACACCGCCGGCGGCGCCACCAGAAGCGCTCTGTGCGTCAGCGACCCGTTCCAGAGAGCTTTGATCCTCTGGGGGATAAATGCCATGCGCGGTTGCTCCTTGCTCGTTCTCTGTCCGGCCTGGGCGGGCCGGAGTCTCAGTGCTGCGCGTTCTTCGCCCGCTGCTGATCGATTCGGCGGAGGAATTCCTCGAACTTGGGCGTCTGCTCCGGAGTCAGGATCTCCCGGATTTTAACGCGAGTATCATGCCTCGCCTGGTCCAGCTCAGGAACTTTCGCCTGCTCGATGGCCTTATAACGCGCCTCCCACTGGGCCAGGAGTTCATCCACGAGTTTCTGCTGGTCAGCCGTCAGCGAAAGCTCGCGGGTCAGGCGCTCCACCCTGTGTGCATGCCGCTGCTGGTCCGTCATCGGGACAGACGATGCAGCGACGCTCCGCTTCACAACGGAGTAGGTCCCGACCCCGCCCAGCGCCGCGCCCAGAACGAAGACGGCAATCACCAGAAGCGCCGCTCTCCCGCGACTGCCTTGTCCGGTCATCGTCCTCTCTCCGCCAAGCTGACTAATACTTCGTCCTCATCGGCAGTCTGGGGGACGGGTTCTGGGAATCGGTCGGTTACGGATTCCTGCGTTTGCGGCGCCGCGTTGCGCTGCGGCTTCATTTCATAAACGACCGAGGTCAGCACAACAAGCACCAATGCCGAGGTCCACACCAGCCTTTTCGCCAGGGCCTCGATCGGCTTCCAAAAATCGGCCTGCGCCCGTCGCTTCTCTTCTTTGGCGCGGATGTGCGCCGAGACACGCGCAGCGAAAAAACCACCGGGCCCGGCTTCCGGCGCTCGCGCTTCACGAAGCAGTCTGCCAGCCAACTCGGCGGCCTCGAGTGCCTCCCGGCAGCCCCCGCATTCCTCAAGATGCTTGCGGAAGTCCGCATCTGCTGGGGGCACCGGATTGCCTGATTCTCGAAGCGAAGCTCTGGCATCGAGCAACGCCTGCAGTTGCGCGACGTGCTTCCGGCATGCCTTTGGCTTTCGGATTTTCACGAACATTTCCAATACCTCCTGCCACATCTTCGCCACGAAGGAAGTAAGTCAACTGATTCCGCTAGACGCCCTGCTTTCCCTGGCGGCCGCCTTGGCGGGAGCGCTTGTGATGAAGCTCCACTAAGCGCCCTCGCGCGCGAAACAGCCGCACCTTCACCGTGTTGACGTTCAGATCCAGCAGCTTGCCGATTTCCTCCACCGAAAAACCTTCCACTTCCTTCAGAATCAGCATGAGGCGGTCGCGCTCTTCCAGTTCCTCGAGCAACCGGTCAATCAGTTGCCTCTGTTCCAGGCGCCTGCTGGTTTCTTCGCCAAACGTGTGCGTGCCCGAGTGCTCCCGGCTCGCGCCAAACTGCCGACCTTGCTCTTCGCTCAGGTCCGCCTCATAAACCAGGGGCCGGACTTTCTTCTTCCGCAGGTAGTCCCAGCATTCGTTTACGGCAATCTTGTACAGCCAGGTGCCGAACGCAGCCCGCTGGTCGAACCGGGGCAGCGAGAAATACGCCTTCACGAACACCTGCTGCGCCACATCTTCGACATCCTCCCGGCGCCGGAGGATCCCGCTGACA
>DASWCG010000285.1:0-16639 GCA_036390175.1 Candidatus Acidiferrales bacterium
GAGGGACGGGCCGCGAGCCTGGCCGAAGTGGGGCGAAATTTCATCACCGTGGTCACAAATCCCAGATTCATGCTTTTCCTCTTGATCTTTACGGGCTACTGGGTCGTCTTCTGGCAACAGTACATCGTGCTGCCGCTCTACATCCACGGGTACATTAATCCGAACGCCGACGTGGAAAAGATTCTGATCACCGACGGCCTCGTGGTGATCTCGCTCCAAGTAGTCTTCAGCAGCTTTGTAACGCGAAAGATTCCCGCCTTGCGGGCCATCACTCTGGGAACGCTCGTCAGTTCGCTGGCCTGGCTCATCGTGGCCGCGCGTCCGGCCGTGTGGGCTGCGGTCTTTTCGCTCGTCGTCCTGGCTCTCGGAGAAATCACGCAGTCGCCCCGTTATTACGAGTACGTCTCACGGCTGGCTCCGGCGGGACAGCAAGGCACGTACATGGGCTTTGCGTTTCTGCCCATCGGCCTTGGTTCCATCATCGCGGGACGGCTGGGCGGCTTTCTGATTCACCACTTCGGCGAAGTCCGGCATCAGCCGGAACGCATCTGGTGGGCGGTTACGGGCGTCGGAATTTTTACGGCACTCTTGCTGTCGGTTTACGACAGGGTGGTCAAGCCCGAGCGGGGGCCGTGAATTGCAACCCACGAACACAGAACTGCCGAGTGGCGTGCTCAAACGCCAAGCGGCAGGATCAGCCTGATCCTGGATTTGCGGCTGGCCCTCGCCGAGACTGTGATTTTTCCGATCACGGATTGAAACCCGTCTCTTGTGGCCTTGAATGAAAAAGTTCCGTGAGAGACGGCTGAAATTGTGAAATGTCCGTGTTTGTCTGTCACCGCTCCCCAAACCTTCCCGGAAGAATCGTCTCGAATCTCGAAGGCAGTACCCGGCAATGGGGAGCCTGAGGGATCGCGGACCACACCGCGCACGACGCGGACTCTGAAGGGTTGTTCCAACTCGACAATGGTGGATTCCGGGTGAGCGATGCGGAAACCTTTGTAGGGACCGGAATCGAAACGGTCTTGCCCGCCCAGAGGTTTCGCATGGCAAGCCAGGAAGAAGATGAGGACGAACAAGAATCGGCCGCACATGAGCGGGATTCTAACACGCGCTGAAGATGTGGGGCGAAGGAGTCAATTCACCAGACGGCGGAGCTTGTCGAGCGCTTGGCGGGCCAGCGCGTAACGCGGTTCGATGCGCAGCGCGGTTTGAAAACAGGCGCGGGCCTTGCCGTACATTTCTTTGGCGAGAAACGCGCGGCCAAGATTGAAGTGCGGGAAGTGGCGCGGCTCGTAGCGCTTCGCTTCGATGGCGCGCTCGAGCCAGGAAATGGCTTCGTCGTAGCGGCGCATCTCGATCAAATATGCGCCGATGTCGTTATAGGGGTTGCCGAATTCAGGATCGAGTTCGATAGCTTTTTTACATTGTTCGATGGCCTCGTTCAGCTTGCCCTGAAAATGATACGTCCAGCCAAGGAAGGTGTGGGCCTCGGCGGTGGGTTGGGTTTCGATGGAGTTTTCGTAAAGCTCGACGGCACGGGCGTAGTCCCCTTCCATCTGGGCCTGGTAAGCCTCCTGCAGAAGCTCCCACGCGCGTTGTAAATCGTCGAGACTCATGTCCATTCCTAGGATACTCCACGGCGCGGGCGAGTCAAACAGCTTGCGAAAGATGCGTGGCCGGTTAAGCAAATACTGCAATGCGGGTGATGGAGAGGTTATTCGCGGATTCGAAGAAAAACAGGGGACGCACGAGATAGTTAGGCTGGAAAGTGAGACAACCCCTGACTCCGCAAGCGCGGGGTGGTCTCCGTCGCGCGTCCCGCAAACTCAAATTGGGCGCAGCCCAAACTACGAGAGGGCGGCGTCCTTGAAGGCCTTGGCAGCGCGCAGGCGCACCACGGTCTTGGCCTTGATCTTGATGGCCTCGCCGGTCTGCGGGTTGCGGCCCATGCGTGCCTTGCGGTGCGCTTTCACCGCGCGGCCGATATTGGGGATGACGAATTTTCCCGCAGGGCCCTTGCACTCTCTTACCGCCAGCTTGAAGAGTTCTTCAAAAAACATCGCCGCAGTCTTCTTCGGCGTGTCGCACTTTTCAGCAATATACGCCACGATCTTCGACTTGCTCATCGGCTTTGACATCTAGGTTGTGTCTCCTCGTCAGAAGTGGGTGCCAGCGCCGCGCGAGCTTTCCAGAAACGCGCTCGGGGGCCGCGCCGGGCACACTATAGCGAACCGGGCACGTCAACGCAAGGGAAAAGCGTAAAAAACCCTTAAAAAATGCGGCTTCCGGGGCATCAGGCCTCGGGAAGCCGCATGGGAAGCGGGTTTTTGCACAGTGCCGGGGGAGAAAATCATCCGCGACCCCCTGCGTATTGCGGTCAAAAAGGGTGGAATTCCTCGGGACACAAGGAAACTCGGTCGTCGCAACAAAGAACGATGAAGAGGAAATAGACGGATTACAATTTTGCCAGGCCCTGATAGAACTGGGCGATGGAGCGGATCCCACCGAAGTAATTCTCGACCGCGATATGCTCGTCGGGGGCGTGGGCGTTTTCATCGGGCAGTCCGAACCCCATCAGGACACACGGCACCTTGAAGGTGTCGTGCATTTGCGTGACAAATGGAATCGACCCGCCCTCGCGGATGAACACGGCCTTCTTCCCGAAACCCTGCTGAAGAGACTCCAGCGCCGTTTTGAAAATCGGATGCGTGTACGGCGCGGCCCAGGGCTTTCCTTTGCTGAGCACCTCGAACTTGCACGTGACCGTTTTCGGAAGCAGCTTGCGAATGTGCTTCTCGACCTGCTTGGCGATCTTGTCCGGGTTCTGGCGCGGCACCAGGCGCGTGGAGAATTTGGCGTGGGCCTTTGCGGGAATGACGGTCTTCGAACCTTCTCCCGTGTATCCGCCCCAGATTCCGTTGAGCTCGAGCGTCGGGCGCGTCCACAGCCGCTCGACAATCGTGGAGCCTTTTTCCCCGCAATAACCGGGCGCGCCGACGGTCTTGCGAAACTCCTTCTCCTTCCAGGGAAGCGAATTGAGCGCCTTGCGCTCGGCCCGGGAGAGTTGGGCGACGTCGTGGTAAAAACCGGGAACCGTGACGCGGAAATTCTTGTCGTGCAGCCTGGCAAAAAGCTCGCAGAGGATGGTGAGCGGGTTGGGAACGGCTCCGCCAAAAACGCCGGAGTGCAAATCCTGCGCCGGGCCGGCGATCTCCACCTGGTAATAGTTCAAGCCGCGCAGGCCATACGTAATCGAGGGGACTCCGGGCGCGAGCATCGAGGTGTCGGAAACGACCAGCGCGTCAGCCTGCAGACGGCTCTTGTTTTTCTGAACAAAGTCCCACAGGCTCACGCTGCCGACTTCCTCTTCCCCTTCGATCATGACCTTGACGTTGATGGGCAGCTTGCCCTGAACATCGCGGAGCGACTCCAGAGCCTTCAGATGAATGTGCACCTGGCCCTTGTCGTCGGCGGTGCCGCGCCCAAAGAGATTGCCGTCGCGCACGGCGGGCTCGAACGCGGGCGAGGTCCACAGCTCGAGCGGCTCGGCAGGCTGAACGTCGTAGTGTCCGTAAAAAAGGATGGTGGGTTTGCCGGGCGCTTCGAGCGACTCGCCATAGACCAGCGGGTGCATTCGCGTGGGCACAATCTCGACTGTCTTCATCCCTGCGCGGCGGAGCTTGTCGGCTACCCACTGGGCGGCGCGCTCGATGTCCGGCTTGTGCTCGCTCTTGGTGCTGACGCTGGGGATGCGCAGGAATTCGCAGAGTTCAGCAAGATGCGCATCGCGCTTCCCTTCGATGTATTCGCTCAGGTTCATCCGGCGGCTCCCCCGTAGGAACAGTAGAATCCTCTTATCCGAAAAGAGCGCGGGACAGCGGCCTAAATGAAGGCGAATTCCCGTCACTCTACCTATGGCGCCCAGGGGGATTGTAACGGGGGAGTCTCAATTGGAGCAAGGGGCACCTGGTGCTTTCGCGCCGGATGGTTTCCGCGCGGGCACATCCTCCGGGAAGAATCATTGACCGCGTGGATATCCTGCGCCACTATCAAGCCGTTATGCAGGAAGGTCAAACTGCCGACGCTCGCCGCAGCAGCCGCGTATTTGTGAGGATTCGCGTGCTCGCGAAAGGCAAGAACCACAACGGCAAGAAGTTTCGCGAGATGTGCGAGACCGTGGTCGTCAACACGCACGGAGGCCTCCTCTACCTTCGCCAGGACGTGGACACCGGGACCGTCCTCGCCTTGACCAACCCCATGACGCAGGAAGAGGAGGAGTGCCGCATCGTCTATCAAAGCGATGCGGGCGAGCGCGGCCAGCGAGTCGGCATCGAATTCCTTTCTCCCTCGCCGCATTTCTGGGGGGTGGACTTCAAGCCCGCCAAGCCTGCGGATGAAAACGTCGTTCACTAAGCCGCCGCAGAAGCATTCCTGTTTCCAGGCGAACGGCCTGCGAGAGCATCGTCGAATCCGGCGAAACGATTCCTAGACAGGTTATTGCGCCAGCTCGCAGCCTCCCTGTACACTGATTGCGGAGGAGTGGGTGAGCGGTTGAAACCGGCGGTCTTGAAAACCGTTAGACCCGAAAGGGTCTCGGGGGTTCGAATCCCTCCTCCTCCGCCACTAAACCCAAAGCAACTTTGGACTTAGAGACTACTTACCATCTTTCCGCGGGCAAAGCGTTTATCCCGATTTATCCCAATGCAATGAATTGCCTGCGCATCGGTCTAGGAAACCGTTGTTTCGGAGGTCAGGCGTTGCATTTCAACGAGTAAGCTTTTTGAATCTCAACTGATCGCATGACCAATGTCTGGAATCGACTCAACGTGACCACTAGGCAAGTGGCGGTCGAGTGGGCAAAATCGGCAAAGCTGCATCATTAATTAGGCCGGAGGCTTTTTCCAATCGGACGCATTTAACGATTGAGGAAAAGGGGCGGGCCCTTCACCTCCCGGATGGAAAACCCCTGTCCCGGACTGATTCCCGGCGCTTGTGGGTTCGTCACACAGTTCAGGCTTGGATCCGTGTTCGATACGCAAGTCTTCGAAGCCGTACCCCAGAATGCGCCGTCCACCAAGGACACCTGGATATCTAGAAAATCGAACATGTTCCCGCCGTTCTGCGATTCGCAACGTCCCGGGCCGCAGTCGCCGCGGTGAACGGGATCACTCGGAGCGTTCGCGGTTGTCCAGGTAAAGGTCGGGTTGGCGTCGAGCCCATTCACCGAAGCGACGATGTAGATGTTCCACGGCCTGGTCGGATCGCTGAAGTTCTGCGATTGGCTGCCGGGAAAAAGAAAGGCCACACGGCCGGGATCCCCGGCAGCGATGGTGGGGAAATTGACTTCATGCACGCCCGGCGCCGCCATCATGATAGGCTGCGACCAGCTAACGCCACGATTCGTCGAAACGGAGAAAAATGGAAGCCGGAACGTTCCGTCCTGCCACACCGCATAAATGTTGTCCGCGCTGTCCATCGCCAGTGAAACCTCATGGTCGGCCATGGGCGTCAGGGAAGTGATGTTGACCCGTGTCCACGTGTCGCCACCGTCGTCGCTGAAGGCGACCCAGGGTAGACCGCAGTGGCCTTTGGGCAAGTAGATGCGGCCCTTACTGTCAGCCGCGAGTTGGCCGGTAAGGCCGCCGCAGACGCTGCCGGCGCTGGTTGGGTCGCTGCCCAGGAAGGCGGGAGTAGCGGTCTTGACGAACGTCGTGCCCCCGTCCGTGCTGCGCGCGCAGGCCGAGTCGCCCACCTGGTTGAAGCAGTAGTACACCATCCGCGGATAGCTGCCTGTAGGCTGCGCCAGTCCCTGTCCCGGCGGGGCCGTAATCAGGCTCTGATGGTCGTTGACAGGAACCGTACAAACCTGGCGGCTCTGCCAGGTCACGCCTTCGTCATCGGAAAAAATCTCCTCGCCGCCGCACACCAGATTGAGGTCGAAGGAGAACACCCGGCTGGTGACAGGATCAACATGAAGATACGGGTCGAGGGTGAAGTCCGGATCGGTTGTATTGACAACCCCGAGATTCAGCGGGGGCGAGACCCCCTGCCATGTTTTGCCTTTGTCGCTCGAGCGCATGACCACCGTGCGCGCGAGATGGGTGACGCCGTTGACGCCAATGACGGAATCGAACGCGCCCGCAGTCATAAAGCCATTGTTGTTCTTGTCCACTCCGGTGCTGGGCTCCGCGGCTTGCCGTCCCACGGGATTGAAGCTTACCTTGAGCTGCGGCACCAGCGGAGCTGACTTGGCTGGCGTAGCGCTGGGGACGCCCAGGAAATTGGACGTGAATACGACCCCATTATAGGAGTTGGACATAATGTCCTGCGGCGGGCTGCCAATGCCGGCGAAACCGCTGTAGGTCGCGCCCGGAACGACCAGCGACGGCTGCACGACAACGGTGTAGGTTCCCGCAGCAGGATTACTGATCACAACTTCTTCGACGCCGCTGGAGGTGGTTGAGCTGGCAATCGTCTTGTTATTCGGGTCGCGGACGAACAGATCGATGTCATCGCCGATCGAGGACGCTGTCACGCGCACCGTCAGCACGAAGCTCTTGTTCGGCGGCACTACGGTCAGCGCAAAGTGATCGCAAGTCAGTTCTGCGTCCCGGCAGCTTAGCGGATTGGAGGCAACGAATGGACCCCCGGTCCAGGTGAGGGTTGAAGAACTCGGCGAAACCGTGCCGCCGCTTGGAGTGGATGCAAAAACAGCGCCTGCGAGCAGCGCTGCGCATGCCGTCGTGAAAGCAATTCTTGCAACCCGCCGTAGGGCGGCCGTGGTCCGCATCATGGGTGTGCTCCTTTTAACGCGAAAATGCCCAGGCCCTCGCTTGCGAGAGAGAATTCCGCGTTCGGGAGCAACGATTAGCAAAAGACAGTCCGGCGTCAATCCGGCGATTACCTGATACCTGCGTAGGGGCATGCCCCTAGCCAAGATGAATGAATATTGCTGCCACCGTTAGACCCGAAAGGGTCTCGGGGGTTCGCGAATCCCTCCTCCTCCGCCAGCCGCGTGATTGCGCCGTTCGTATTCGTTGACTTTCTCTCGCCAAGGGGATGGCCCTGCTGTTAATCCTTACGCGGAGTGGTCATTCCTCGAGCAACACAGGGAAGACCTGCGACTTTAGACTAGCGAAACTGGTAAGATAAGCACCCTTCAGAGAAACGTGGTCATGTATGTGCCCCGGATAACGCGATGGGTCATCGGCATTTGGGTGCTGGTCGCCGGCACGTACGCGCTGATGTCCCTGCCGCTGAAGCCGGGGCCGGCGCTCACGGCCTTCGACGACATTGTCCTGTGCCTCGCGCCGCTGCTGGCCAATGCCGGACTGCTCCTCAACGCGGGCTCCGCGAATTGGCGGCGCAATCTTTTCTGGATGCTGCTGGCGCTGGGCTGCACAGTTTGGATGGCGGGGCAATTTGTCTGGACCTATTACGAAGTCTATTTGCATCGGTCCATCCCCACTGGATCTCCTTCGGACATCATCTTCTTCTTGCATGGCATTCCCACGATGGCGGCGATTGCGCTGCAGCCGCACAAAGACCAGCAAGCCCGCAAGCTGAGCAACGGTTATGTGGACTTCACCTTGCTCCTGCTCTGGTGGGTCTATCTCTTTTTGTTTACGGTTTCGCCGTGGAATCTGGCCGTTTCCGAGCCGGCGTTGTACGACCACACGTACAACATCCTGTCCAACATCCAGAACATGGTGATTGTGGGAGGATTCGGTGTTTTGTGGCTGAGGGCGAAGGGACCCTGGCGGGTGGTCTACGCGCACTTGATGGGTGCCGCGAGCGCCTACATGTTGATTTCGTTGACGGGCATCGATCAGGAGAAATACTCCACCGGAAGTTTGTACGGCATTCCGATACTGGTATCGTTTCTCTGGTACGGCACCGCAGGGGTAAGCGCATACCGATTGAAGCTGCATCAGCAAGCCAGTCAGCAGGCGCCCGCCGGAAGCGAGGCCGTGGACCAGCCCTCCCCGGATGAGGGCGTGTGGTTGCCCCGCGTGGCGATGGCTACTATCATTTCTCTGCCTTTTCTTGCGCTCTGGGACTTTTGGTTCAGCGGCGAAATCCAGCCAGTAAGGGACTTCCGGTTGCTGGTGACGGTTCTTGCCGCGATCCCCCTAGGCATTCTGATCTTCTTGCGTCAGCAACTGCTGGGCAAGGAGCGCCTCCGGCTGCTCGAGGAATCCAGGCAATCCATTCAAGACTTAAAGCACCTCCAGGCACAAATGGTGCAGTCGGAGAAGCTGGTGTCGCTCGGGCAACTCGCCGCCGGGGCGGCTCATGAAATCAACAATCCCCTCACGGCCATACTCGGTTATGCGGAGTTGCTCACCGAAGATGCGTCTGCAGGCGAGTCTGTGCAATCGCTGGCCTCCAAGATCCGCGACCAGGCGCGGCGAACCAAGCAGCTCGTCACCAGCCTGCTTAGCTTTGCCCGGCAGGTTCCGGCGGAGCGTACGCTCCTGGATATCAACGCCATCGTGACGAATGCCCTGCAGCTCCATGCTCTGAATCTGCGCAACGATCATATTCGCATCGAGACTCAACTGGAGCCCGTCCTGCCGGGGGTCCGCGGTGACTCCACACAGCTCCTCCAGGTTTTCTTCAACGTCCTCAGCAACGCCACGGATGCCATGGAAGAATCCGGCGGCGTTTTGACGGTAAAGACCAAGCGCGAGCGTTCCCAGGTGGTCATTCTGTTCTCCGACATGGGGCCGGGCGTCATGGAACCGCATCGCGTGTTTGACCCCTTCTACACGACCAAGCCGGTCGGCAAAGGGACGGGCCTGGGGCTGAGCATCTGCTACGGATTGATTCGCGAGCACGAAGGGCTCATCTGCTGCTACAACCGGCCCGAAGGCGGCGCGACGTTTCGCATCGAACTCCCCGCAGTCCTCACGTTGTTCCCGCAGCGGGAAACAACTGCGCCCGTACGGCCCAAAGCCCCGCAGGGATGAATACTCCGGCCATCGTAACGGAAAAGCTTTCTCGCCGTTTTGGGGAATTGGTGGCGGTAGACCGCATGGACCTGGCCGTGGAAGGCGGCCAATTCTTCGGGTTCCTGGGTCCCAATGGGGCAGGCAAGTCCACCACCATCAAGATGCTCACGGGATTGCTTGCGCCGAGTTCCGGCCGGATGCGTTTGCTGGGCCTCGATTTTGAAACCAATGCGCTCGAGGTCAAGCGGCAGATCGGCGTGGTGCCGGAAGGCCTGGGTCTGCTTGACCGTCTGACCGGCGCCGAGTACCTGCGCTTTGTGGCGCAGATGTACGGCCTGGACCGCAGCACGGCAGCGCAGCGCGCGGCCGAATTGCTCGAATTCATGCAGCTTGCCGACCGCCCGAAGAGCCTCATCGCCGACTATTCCCACGGGATGCAGAAAAAACTGGCGCTGGCCGCTGCGGTCATTCACAGTCCAAGAATTTTGTTCCTCGATGAGCCGTTCGAAGGGGTGGACGCGCTGGCCGCCGGCGCATTGAAAGCTATGCTGCAGCGCATGACCGCGCGCGGCATCACGATTTTTCTCACTTCGCACGTGCTCGAAATCGTCGAGCGCTTGTGCAGCCACGTGGCGATCATCCACAAAGGGCGGCTGGTGGCCCAGGGCTCGCTCGAAGAGCTGCGCGCGGGCGTCGCGGCGTCCTCCGCGCTGGCCCGCCGGGAAGCTCCAGCGGACGGCGAGAAGCTCACCCTCGAGCAGATTTTTGTCTCCATTGTCGGCGAAGAGGGCGGACGGCGCCCGATGGAGGAGCTGTCGTGGCTGATGTAGCGCAGCCCGCAAGCCTCGCCGCGCAGGTCTTGCTCATCGCGCGCCTGCGCTGGACGATCTTCCGGAGCAGGCTGCGGCAGCGCAACGCCGCAATCGAGCTGATTGGCCTTCTCATCACCGGCCTGTTTTCCGCCCTGTTCATTCTCGGCACGGGCACGGGCATCGCCGTGGGCGCCTATTTCATTGCGGCAAAGAATCGCCTGGATCTGCTCGGCTTTCTTTTCTGGGGAATTTTTCTCGCCTGGCATCTTTTCCCTGTGATGATGTCTTCTTTCACCGTGCAGTTTGATTTCCGGAGCCTGCTGCGCTTTCCGCTGAGCCTGCCCGCGTTTTACATCCTCAGCGTGGCCTATGGACTCGCTGATCTCGCAGCGCTGGGGTCGCTCTTTTGGTGCTTGTGCCTGCTGGGCGGGGTTGGGTTTGCCCGGCCCGAGTTGCTCCCCGCGGCGACGCTCGTCGTCGCCATCTTTGCGGCGATGAACGTGGTACTCGACCGCATGATCGGTGTGTGGCTCGAGCGGCTGCTGGCGCAGCGCCGCACCCGGGAAGCGCTTGTGGCCCTGTTCATTCTGGCGATGGTGGGACTGCAGTTTTCGGGAATGATTGGGGAGCGCTGGGGCCCGCGCCTTTTTTCCAGGGGGCAGGCCGTGCTGCCCTATCTCCGGGGACTTCCTCCGAGCCTCGCCGGGACGGCGCTCGAGGCCGCGGCAAAAAGTCATCCGGCAATTCTTTTCGCCTCGACGGCAGGGCTCGCCGGCTACGGAGTCCTGTTCGGCTATTTCCTCTGGCGGCGCTTGCGCGCCCAGTACCGCGGAGAAGAGCTGAGCGAATCGCGCGCTCCCGGGAAGAGCGTATCCGTGGCGAAAAGGCCGGGGGAAGCCGCCGGGACGCCTTCCGCAATCGCGGCGTGGCTTCCGGGGCCGGTTGCGGCGATGGCTGAGAAAGAGCTGCGCTACCTGGTACGCAACAGCATTACCTTGATGAATCTGTTCGTGCCTCCGCTGGTCAGCGTATTTCTCGCCTACCAATTGGGCCATTTTTCCAGAATAGCGGGGCGCCCCGGGCCTGCGCCGGCGCCTTCCCAATTTTTGTTCCCGGGGTTGATCGGTTATATCCTTCTGCTTGTCACCGCGCCCGCTTACAACTGTTTTGCCTATGATGGCCGCGGGATTCAGACCTATCTCGTCGTGCCGGTGCGCTTCAAAGAAATCCTGCTCGGAAAAAATCTGGCGACGGGCTTGGTGCTGGCATTCGAAGCGCTTCTGACGGGAACTTTGCTGAGCTTCCTGATCGGCCTTCCGCCGTTCGCCGTGCTGATGGCCACTTGGAGCGGCGTGGTTTTCGTGACCCTCATCCAGCTCACCGTGGGAAACCTGACGTCGCTCTATTACCCGCGCCGGCTGGAGTTCGGGCAATTGCGCAACCAGCGCGCTTCGGGGATCACTGTGCTCGTCCTGCTGGGAATGCAGTTCGCCCTGATTCTCGTTATTTCAGGGGTGTTTCTTCTGACGCGCTGGCTGGCCGGCCTGTGGGCCACGTTTGCGCTGTTTTTGGTCTTGAGCGCCGGCGCCGCGGGAATTTACGGCGTGATCCTCGAAAAGTGTTCCGCGATTGCCGTCGCCCAGCGCGAAGTCCTCAGCGAAAAACTCTGTCGCTGACGCTTCTCTCATTCATAGCGCAGCGCCACGCCGTCCTTCCACGCCCGTCCGTGGTGGCCGGGCCGCGCGGCACTATGGTAAATTCGCCCGGCGTTGAAACCCTTCTACGCGGTTACTCGTCGAAGGATTTTTAGGATCCTGTGCCAAAGGATGTGGCCATGAAGCCGAGCCTGCTCTCAATAGGTCGTGCCTTGCTTCTCGTGCTGTGCTTTCTGATTCCTCTGGGCGCGGACGCGCAAACTCCGCAAGTGGATCTCCATCTATTCGTCGGCATCCCCGCCGTCTCCGGCTACGAGCAGGAACTGGCCGGCCGGATTCGCGACGAGTTGAAACTGCTCTCTCCGAACACCGACAACCTCGGCAACGTTTACGTCACGCTCGGCAGCGGCTCGCCGCACCGCCTTCTGGTCGCGCCCATGGACGAGCCCGGCTACATCGTCAGCGCCATCACCACGGACGGCTATCTGCGCGTGCAGCGTCTCCCGCAGACCGCGCCGCATCCGCTGTTTGATCTGCTGCACTCGGCTCAGCCCGTCTGGGTAATGACGCGCAGCGGAAAAAAAATCTCCGGCGTCGTCGCCGGACTCTCCGTCCATTTACTCCCCGCGCGCGTGAACCCTCCGAAGATGAATCATCCCGACGAAATGTACATTGATATCGGCGCGGCGAGCGCCGCGGAAGTCCGCGCCGCCGGAGTGGACCTCCTCGACCCGATTGCCTTGAACCGCCAGCTCTATGTGCTGGGCAACGATGAAGTCGCCGGAGTCGCCGTCGGCGATCGCTTCGGCTGCGCCGCCTTGATGGAAATCCTGCGCAGCACCGATCCCCGGAAGTTAAGCGGCACGCTGACCGTTGCGTTTGTCACCCAGCAGTGGACCGGTGCGCGCGGCCTCGACCGCTTGCTGCAGGAAATTCATCCCGACGAAATGATTCTTGTGAACCGCATTGTCGCGCGGCGCCCTGCCGAGGCGGGCGCGCCCCCAAGCACAACCCCGCTCAAGGGGAAGCCCGGCAGCGGTTTGCTGCTCGGCGTCTCCGATCCCTCCGCCGACCTTTCCGGCCTGGCTCTCGAGTTGAAGCATTTGGCTGACTCGAAGCAGATCAAAGTCACCGCGGAAGCTTCTGCGCCACTGCGCCCTGCGACCGCGCAGCAAGTTCCGTTGCCGCAGCGTTACGCGCAGCTCAGTGTGCCGCTGGCTTGGCCGGCGACACCGGGCGAGATTTTGAGTGCGGAAGATTTGAAGAACTTGACGGATGTTCTGGAAACCTACGTCGGCGCGGCTTCCAACGAAGGCCGCGGCGCTGCGTTGGACAACGCCCCCGGCGCCGGCCATCCCTCGACGCTCGAGACATTGGTCAACACCTACGGCGCCAGCGGGCATGAAGGAAACGTTCGCGAAGCCGTCCAAAAGCTTCTCCCCAGTTGGGCAAAACCGGAAACTGATGCAGCGGGAAACCTGATTCTGCACGTGGGGAAGACGCTCCCGGGCAGCAAGACGCCTCGCATCGCTATTGTCGCTCACATGGATGAGATCGGCTATCAGGTGAAGTCCATCGATGCGGATGGACGCCTTGTCGTGAGCGTTCTCGGCGGCGGCTTCACCGAATACTATCTTGGGCACGTCGTGCTGGTGCACACCAGCAGCGGCGACAAGGCCGGCGTGCTGGAGTTGCCGAGCGGCTCGGACAAGCCCGGATTCGAATGGCCGCGCAGCCTCCGCGCCATGGATGAGCCTGTGCGCGTGGACGTGGGAGCGCATTCGCCATCGGATGTGGAAAAGTTTGATATCCAGGCGGGCGACTGGATCACCATCCCGAAAAAATACCGCGCGCTGCTGGGTCGCCGCGCCAACGGACGCAGCTTCGATGACCGGGTCGGTTGCGCGGCGCTGGTCGAAGCGGTGCGCGGCCTCACCCCGGGCCTCTCGGGGCGCGACGTCACCTTCGTCTGGTCCACAGAAGAAGAAGTCGGCCTGAAGGGCGCGGCGGCATACGCGCAACGTGTCGCGAAAGAAGGTCGTGCGCCGGATTATGTTTTCGCGGTGGACACGTTTGTCAGTTCGGATTCCCCGCTCGAGAGCAAGCGCTTCGCCGATGCGGAAATCGGCAAAGGCTTCGTGGTTCGCGCCGTGGACGGCTCCAGCATCACGCCGCGCAACTTTGTGGACCGCGTCGTAAAGCTCGCCCGCGCCAACGGCATCGCTGTCCAGTACGGCGTGACCGGCGGCGGCAACGATGGTTCCGCGTTTTTGAAATATGGCACGGTGAACATTCCCCTGGCGTGGCCGCTGCGCTATTCCCATTCCCCCGGCGAGGTCATTGACACGCGCGACCTCGACGCGCTCGCTGGCATCCTCGCGGTCCTCGCCCGAAGCTGGTAGGCAATGCTTTGGCACCGTCTGCGCCGCCACGTGGGATTCTTCGCGCCGTAAAATTTTTCGCGCCGACGCGCCTCAATCGAGATTTTTTGAATCGGTAGCTCGCGTTGACACCCTCGGGAGCCTTGGTTAAACTGAATGAGCTTGTGCCACCGAATTTTTCCCCCTCAGTGGCCCTGCTCTCCGGTAGCTCAACGGTAGAGCATTCGGCTGTTAACTATACAGCCGAACACCATAAACCCTTGTCGATTAGCTACTAAGCTATTCTCCTCTAGTTTTTCCCCAGCTGTGCCCCCGCCAGTTTTCAACAACCGATTGTGAAGGAAGAGAAAGAAGCATTGTCTGCAACTAATTGAACAAAAGTGGCTTAGCTACACAGAAGCATTATATACTTGCATTTATACGGCACAATTGACTTGTAGCTGGACAGCATCATATACTTGCACTTATGCGGCGCAATTGACTTGTAATCACACGGCATCATATACTTGTATTTACGCATCACAATAAGCTTGTAATGACCAATGAAGGATGGGAGGCTTCATGCCCTCGCCAAACGAAAAACTGGCTGAATCCCTCGACGTGCTCAAGGAACTCCAGCAAGGCAACCGACGTGTGTTCCGTTCCGACGACCTGAGCCGGCTTCACCGCGAGCGCCTGGTGGAGAACGGCTTCCTGCAAGAAGTCATGAAGGGTTGGCTAATTTCTTCAAGCCCTGACTCACAGGCCGGCGAGAGCACCCCTTGGCACGCGTCGTTCTGGGAATTCTGCGCACGCTACTGCGACGAGCGCTTTGGCGAACAATGGCACCTGTCGCCGGAGCAGTCCCTTTTTTTGCATGGCGAGAGAACGGTGATCCCGGATCAACTGGTTGTACATAGTCCGAAAGCGGCAAATAACGATATCAAGCTTCTATTCGGCACAACGCTTTACGATCTGAAAGTTGCGGAGATGCCGGCGGCCGCGGCTCTTACGGTGAGGGACGGATTGCGTCTGTTTTCGCCGGCGGCGGCGTTAGTACGCGTGCCGGAATCATTTTTTCAGCTGTATCCCGTCGAGACGCAAGTGGTGATGGCAAGCCTTGCTGACGCCTCGGACGTGCTTCGGTCTCTCCTGAACGGCGGCCATTCCGCGAAAGCTGGTTACCTTGCCAAAGCCTTCCGCCAAACCTGGCGCGGCGACCTCGCGGACGAGATTCTCCGCACGATGAAGGGCGCCGGATACGATGTGCGAGAGAGCAGTCCGTTTGAAGCCAGACATATATTCGCCAAGCTGGGCCATCCCTCCGCTCCGATTGTGGGTCGCATTGAGATGCTTTGGGAATCGATGCGTGGCAAGGTCCTCGCGGTGTTCCCCAAAGCGCCGGGACTTCCGACAGACAAGGAAGCGTATCTTCGCTTCGTCAACGAAATCTATCGGACCGATGCCTACCACTCATTGTCCATTGAAGGCTACTCAGTCACGCCTGCCCTGGTTGAGAGAGTGCGGCAGGGCGGTTGGGACCCCGAGCATGACGCTGGTGATCGCAGAAATCGCGATGCCCTCGCGGCGCGGGGATACTGGCAAGCGTTCCAGCTCGTGAAAAAAGGAGTAGAGAAAGTGATCGCCGGTGAGAACGCCACCGCGCTCGCGCGTGCTGTGCACAACGACTGGTATCGCGAATTGTTCCAGCCCTCCGTCACCGCCGGCCTGCTCGAAGCGGGGTCATTGGCCGGATACAGGAACATACCGGTGTATCTGCGCGGGTCGCGCTACATTCCACCGAGGTGGGAGGCGGTGCGCGACGCCATGCCGGCGTTCTTCGACCTTCTGGAAAAAGAACCCGAGCCTTCGGTGCGCGCGGTGTTGGGGCACTGGCTTTTCGGTTATATCCACCCTTACTCGGATGGGAACGGCCGCATGGCACGCTTTCTGATGAATGTTATGCTGGCTTCGGGCGGGTATCCTTGGACGGTGATTCGCATCAGGGATCGCAAGTCTAATCTGAGCGCCATGGACCGCGCCAGCATCGAAATGGACATCCATCCGTTCGCAGCCTTTACCGTGCGTCGGGTGCAATGGCGCCTTGAGCAGCACGACCTGACATTTCCTGCGCCCAAAGAGAGTTTTGTTTTCGAGCGCGACATTGTCTTTTTTTACGGGCAAGATGGCGAAGCGTGGGTGCGATGCGCCATCAGCAGGGAAGCCCTGGACGATCACTTCCATGGAGACGGTAAGGATAAACTTGAGGTATTCAGAGCGAACCGCCAGGCCATCGAGGAGGAGGTGCGGCGGAAATATATTTCTGGCGACACCGAAGTCGATGGATCTATTCTCATTCGCTCGGACGATCTACCTGCGTGACGACTTGCGGGTCTGAGACGGGAGTGTCGCCACCAATAACTCCGTCCCTGTTGCGCCGTGCATGGTTTACCTAGTTGTGCCCCACGCTCTTCGCACATAAATGTGCTCACCATTCCCACAACCCTGTTTCTAGATAACTAATGGGATGGTCCGCCGTTTTAGCTAGCAAGCAGCCTGTGTATGAGAGTCTTGGGGAGAAGGCGTCCCATTAGTTAGTGCAGGCCAGAAGTTGGTTGTGGGACGTCGCGGTGAGTCTGACTATCTTAGCTTTGACGGCCAGAACAGAATGACGAGGACGGGCCCTACTTGGACTTCAGGAGTTCGACGCGGGCGGTGGCGAAGGGCATGACAGCTTCGAGAAGCACGGGGGTGCGCGCGGCGTTGTTCGCAAAGTACAAGTGGAAAGATGCGTCCTTCATCTCGACGCCGTTATCGAGGACGCGGATGGAAATTTTTGAAGCGGTGTAAGTTCC
>DASWCG010000286.1:0-6413 GCA_036390175.1 Candidatus Acidiferrales bacterium
TTCATGGCGACGTTGGCCTGCAGCGGGCCGCTGGCGCGGTGCCAGACCATTTGACCGCCGTCCGAAAACTTCGAGACGGCCGAATCCACCGCCGCTCGAGCGAACGGCGCGCCCGACCACGAGGAGTCATCGCCCGCCAAAGGCTTTCCGTTGATCTGGGAAAGGTCAACGGTTCCAGCGAGGGTCCAGGGGAATCCGTTCTGGTCAACAATATCGGCGAATACCTGATACCGGCCCGCAGGCATCGTGGGCAAATCTTCTGCAAACGCATCGCCCGAGATCCGCGCGGGATGGAGATGCCACATGCGGTCCATTCCGGGAAGGCGAATGAGGAAGAGATGCATCAAATGACCATGATCGGGAACGAGTCCTTCCATCTTAGGGACCAATTCCTCCAGCCTCGAATACTTCGGCAAGTTCTGATCCGGGGCTTTGGCCCGAATCACCAGCCGGTTTCCGTTTTGCAGCGTGGTCTCAGCAAGGGGTGGTTTGAAGAAATTGATGTCGCGCTGATAATTCCTAGCTTCCACACCCCACCACTTATTTCCGAGATACAGGATCGCCACCACGGTGATTGCCGTGGCCGCCATGACGATCCTCGCGCGCCGGCGATTCGACGGCGCGGGAGTCTTGCCCGGCTCGAGGCTGCATTCGCGCGTGCCGGCTCCGACGATGGACACAATTCCAACGGCCAGGAGCAGCAAGAGGGAAACCAGAAGTCCTCGCAGGGGCCTCTCCATGGACAAGGAACGCTGCGCGAAAGACGGCACAGGGACGGACAGTTCCCCTTTACCTTTGGCTCCGTCCGCAAGGATGCGCACCTGCAAAGCGCCGAACTCCATCAGCCACAAACTGGCGGTAAAGAATTGCGGATCTTCTCTCGACTGCGAAGCCAGGCCTGGAGTGGGCGGAAAGTTGGAGCCCTGCCCGGTGAGCCGCAGGGGAACGACCTGAATCGCGTGAACGTCGTTGGAACTGCTGCGAACCTCTATTTCCGCGACGCCCGGGATCACTTGTGGCACGCGAACGGTGACAAACAGATGGTAGGGGCCGGCGTTGCCCTGGTAAAAAACGTCCGGGCTGCCCACGTGCGCACACAAGGGGAGGGCCGCCCCGATGAGGAGGGAGAGGATCGCAAGAAAGCACCTGGTCATAGGAACCGTGGGGTTATCTCTTCACTCGGCGCATCCAGTCGCCCCAGCCGATGCCGACGCGAGTCATCAACACCGCGACCCCAAGCGCCAGCGCCATGGTTATGCAAAACCCAGCGACGGTCAGCTCCGTGGGAACAAATACATTGCGCACCCATGGTGATGTGCTTGGCACAAGGTAAGGGTAGTTGTGGGTGACGAAAACCCAGTTGTTTGCGGCCGGGGACATCAGAAAATTCGCGAACGGCCACTGCACGGCAAGGAAGCTCGCGAAAAATGCCGCGCCCAGCGCTCCCGCCTGCGCCCACCGGCCCCAGTTTCCGATGCGCCGCCGGACCAAATCGAATACGACCGCCGAAACGATCAGCAAGAGCGGAAAATCGGGCGGAACCAAATGGGTGATCTTTTGATAGACCGGCCCGAGCTTGGGTTCGGCGGGCACGAGCGGCAACAGCCAGCAAAAGGCCAAGTGAAGCGCGGTGTACGTGCCGGTCATCAGGGTCGCGGCCCAGCGATGTTTCGTCGCCCAGGCGATTGCGGCCATCCAAATGGGCGCGGCAATCATGACCACAAGGTAGAACTTCGCGCCGTGCATGAAAAAGCGATGAGTCAACTCCTGCGCCATGCCCAGGGTCATCCCCAGCAGGAACAGGGATGCGAAAAGCAGAAAGCGCTCGAGCTTGGCGCGGTATTGCCCCTGCGCCCGGTTCATCTCGGCGAGAATCATCAGCAGGGCGCCGAATCGGATGCCGGTCATTCCCAGCGCCAGCAGCGTGTGCGGCGGGCTGAGGATCTTGACGTCGAGACCGTAGGCCGAGTGCCACCAGTTATCGAACGGTGCGGAGGTAATCATGGCCACGCCGCCCCAGGCGCAAACGAACGCGCCCAGCGACCCACGGAATCCCCACATGGAAATGGAAGCATCGCGCAAGGGCGAGTTCTTCTGGAAAGTGGTGGAAAGGATCAGGTATCCGGCGGTGAGTCCTCCGAGCACGCCGCACAAATAAATCATCACGTGCGCCGCCGTCCAAAATGTGTCACGGCCGATGCTCTCGTGCCAGGAAATGTCCCAGGTGCCGCCAAATGCGCCGGACATAACGGCGACAATCGAACTCCAGATATACCAGGGCACGGACGGCGCGCGGACTGCCGCTCGTTCGGCCATGCGGTCCTGGACCGGCCGGACCAGAGGAATGGTCTGTGCCATTGCGCGAACTCCTAACGAGATTCGTGAAGCGGGATTCGAAACTCGTGATCCCCGTTGCAGGTGAGTTTACACTGCCGAGCGTCATTTGGGAACCTCTGCGGTGAGGAGGGCTGCACAGGCGGCGACTCAAATTACTTGCGACGTGCGAGTTGCGGGTAGCGGAAGCAGTCCACGACGTGGTCATTCACCATCCCAACGGCCTGCATGAAGGCGTAGCAGATGGTCGAGCCGACGAACGCGAATCCGCGGCGCTTCAGGTCTTTGCTCATGGCGTCGGACTCGGCGGTGTGGGCGGGAATTTGGCGGTGCTCACGCCAGGCGTTATGCCGCGTGCGGCCGCCCGTGAACTGCCAGATGTACTTATCGAAGCTGCCGAACTCCTCCCGGACAGAAAGAAATGCGCGAGCGTTGTTGATGGCGGCGGAGACTTTGAGGCGGTTGCGGATGATTCCCGGGTCGGTCAGGAGCCGCCGAATCTTTTTGCGGCCGTAGCGCGCGACCTTCTCCGCGTCGAACCCGTCAAACACCGCGCGGAAATGCTCGCGCTTCTTCAGAACGGTGTCCCAGCTCAGGCCGGCCTGCGCGCCTTCCAGAATGAGGAATTCGAAGAGCCGCCCATCGTCGTGCAGCGGCACGCCCCACTCTTTATCGTGATACGGGGTATTGAGCGCGTTCTTCGCCCAGGGACACCGTTTCAAGCCGGAAGAACGAGTCACTGTTGCGCGATGTGGCGCGCCAGCACCTTGGTGATCTGATCTTTGGGGACGGCGCCGACAATCTGGTCGGCCACCTGTCCGCCCTTGAAAATGATCAGCGTGGGAATGCTGCGGACATTGTAGCGGCTCGGGGAGTTGACGCTCTCATCCACGTTCATCTTGACGACCTTCAGCTTGCCGGAATAGTCGTTGGCGATTTCCGCGACCGTCGGCGCGAGCATGAGGCACGGCCGACACCACTCGGCCCAGAAATCCACCAGCACCGGCTGATTCTTGCTCGCGGCGATCACTTCGGACTCGAACTCTGCGTCATTCACACTGCGCACGTTTTCGGCCATGTTCTCGTCTTCACCTGGGGGGGTTCCGCACAGCCGGTTCCACCCGAAGTCAATTAGATGTTCCAGAAGCCCGCGCGATTCGTCCCTTCCGCGCGGTCTCGTAAAGCCCTGCATATTCACCGGCAGACGCGCTCCAGGAAAAATCCTTGGCCATTCCGTTCAACTGGATGCGCTGCCAAATCTTCGGGTTACTATATAGCTCGACGGCACGGCGGAGGCAAGCGGTCAGAGCCGCGCCGGAGTACTGCTCGAACTTGAAGCCGGTGCCCGTGCCGCGCTGCGCATCGTAGTTCTCGATGGTGTCGTCAAGACCGCCGGTTGCGCGCACCACAGGCACGGTGCCGTACCGCAGGCTGTAAATCTGATTCAACCCGCAAGGCTCGTAGCGCGAAGGCATCAGGAAAATGTCCGCGCCGGCTTCAATCTTGTGGGCGACCACGTTGTCGTAGGCAATCTTCACGCCCACACGGTCCGGATAGCGCGCCGCCAGTTCGCGGAACAACTGCTCGTGCTTGGGCTCGCCGGTTCCCAGCGCGGCCACCGCCAAGTCTTCTTTCATCAAGGTTTCAGCCTGCTCGGCAATCAGATCAAACCCTTTCTGATCGGCGAAGCGCGACACAATCCCCACCAGCGGGCGCCCGAGATTCTCCGGCGGGAGCTTGAATTGCTCCAGCAGATCCTTCTTGCAAACCTGTTTGCCCGCTAAGTCGCTAGACGAATAGCGCGCGGCGATGAACCCGTCGTTTTCCGGACTCCACTGCGTGTAATCCACTCCATTCAGGATTCCGCGGAGATGACTGGCGCGATTGCGGACCACTCCATCCAGGCCGTGCCCGTATTCCGGCGTCTGAATTTCCTGCGCGTATTTCCGGCTGACGGTGGTCAGATAATCCGAATACACCAGCGCGCCCTTGAGCAGGTTGACGTTCCCGAAAAACTCCAGCCCTTCGGGGCTGAACAATTTCTCGGACACGCCAATGCGCTTCAAGACCGCCGGCGGAAACAAGCCGTGGTATCCCATGTTGTGAATGGTGAAGACTACGGGAACTCCGTGAAGCAGAGGGTCGTCCGCATATTGCGTGCGCAGGAGGACAGGCACAAGCGCGGCCTGCCAGTCGTGGCAATGCATCACGTCGGGCGGCCAAACGTGCTTGGCAATCTCCACGGCGGCCCGGCAGAATTCGCCGAAGCGTTCGGCATTGTCCGGATAATCTTTGCCCTTCTCTCCGTAGAGCTGTTCGCGGTCGAAATAGGAAGGGTCGTCCACGAAGTAATAGCGCACGCCGGCACGAAGCGTGCCGTCGGTCACCGCGGGAAAGCGCAACCGTTCGCCCATCGGAATCGTCAGGCTCGGCACAACTACCGTGGACGCCTTGGTGCCGCGATAGCGCGGCAGAACCACGGCGACTTCGTGGCCCATCGCCGCCAGCGCTTTGGGCAGAGCTTCGACCACGTCGGCCAGGCCGCCGGTCTTTGAGAACGGCAAACCTTCGGATGCAACGAACAGGATTCTCATCGCGGCTCGTCCAAACTTTCAACGGTAACGAAAGCGCATGCCGCCGTCAAGTAGCCTCAAAAGTAAATGGTGGTATGCTCACGGGCTGCAGCAGCCCCTGGCAAGCACTTGTGTGAGGAGCCGCGAGATGGCCGAAGACAAGAGCCGAGATCTTCACGATATTATGGCCGAAGAAACCAGCCGGGGGCGCAAGCAACCGAAGAAGACCCTGACATTAGAGCAAGAACGGATGATACGAAATGTAGCGGCGATACTGGTGAACCCGAAATGCGACAGGCTGACTTATATCGATGCTATTCGCGAGTATGGGCTGAAAGAGGAATCTGCCGAGTATCGCCAACTGCTCGCCTTGTGGCGGAAGCTCCGCGGGAACGGCTGGTAACAAGCCGATGCGCAGCACGAATGCGGCGATCCTTTTCTTCGGGGGGCAAAGCTGCGAGGTGATTCCCCACAATCCGGGCGAATTCCTCCTTGAACTCCCGAGCGGAGATTCTTCGTTTCTTTGATTTCCTGGACTTCTTAGTCAAACAAACCTCCCGCGCGAATATTTCTAACTAAAACAATGGTATTACACGCCGGGCACGAAGACAATCCACAAGATCTAGCGGGCTTCCTGGATTCGGCTCTCCTCCCATTGCGGTCCTGTAAAAGTATTGCCGAGAATTGCGACGCGGCGTTTGCTCGAACAAGGCGATTTCCTTAACCGTGATCTGTCCACCGCAGCAGCCATGCAGTGCATATAAGATACAAACAACGACGATTCGCCGTGCCCAGCGCATTCCAGGTTCTGTCTTGTTAAACTGGGCGGATGTCCCGCCAGCGGCTTGGACAGCATTTCCTGAGCGATGCCGGATGGCGCGCTCGCATTGCCCGCGCGATTGGCGTGGCGTCACCGGAGTCCGGCCGCGGCGCCTCCGAACGGATGTGGCTCGAGATCGGCGCGGGCCACGGCGAAATGACGCGGCTCCTCGCGGCGTCCGGCGGGCGCGTCATTGCCGTGGAGTTGGATCCCAAACTTCTCCAGAGCCTGCAATCCGTCGAGCGCGAATTCCCGCTGGTGCAGAAGGTCGGGGGGGATATCCTCTCGCTGGCGCTCGACAAAATCACCGGCGGCTTGCGCTTTTCCGTGTACGGAAACCTGCCGTATTCCATCACGTCGCCGATTCTCCACCGATTGTTCGAGTACGCCGCCAACATCGAGGAGATTTACATCGTCATCCAGTTAGAAGTCGCCGCGCGGCTCACGGCGTACCCGGGGACTCGCGCCTACGGCTATCTTTCGGTTCTCACGCAATACTACGCGAAGCCCGAAATCGTCTTGCGAATTCCGCGGGGGGCGTTTCGCCCGCCGCCCAAAGTTACTTCCGCGCTCGTGCATCTGCGCCTGCCAGGTGAACGAGGGAGCCTTGGAATTCAGGATGAGCCGCGATTCTTTGCATTTGTCAAGCAATGCTTCGGGCAGAAAAGGAAGAAGCTGACGAACAA
>DASWCG010000287.1:0-6582 GCA_036390175.1 Candidatus Acidiferrales bacterium
CTGTATTCGAAGTCGCGCTCAATGTCCTCTTGCTTCAGCCCGGCGACGAAGGCCAGCAGGGTGCGCTCGATTTGCGCCCATCTGGCTCTGAGGCTGTCGAGGTTCCCGTAGAGATCGGCAGCTGGAAACGCGCTCGGCGAGCGTCCCTGAAAGCGTTCGAGCCAGAGCCACTCGCAATGCATGATGTGCGCGAGCGTATCGCGCACCGAGCCAAAGCTCGAGCCCAGGTTCTTCACAAACTGGTCCGCGGTGAGCGCGGCGCAGGCATCCACGGAGCGATGATCGGCCCAGGAGTTGTAGTCGTAAAGCACACGAATCTCTTCCGGTGTCATAGGCCCTCCCTTTCCGCGCAGCCCGGGTCCGCTCAGCGGTGCTTGGGAACGACCGCGGGACTGCGAGACTCCGCCGGCGCGTGATACGACTCCGCATCCGACGGGAAGCGCCCGCCGCGCACGTCTTCGCAATATTCGCGCGCGGCGCGCAGGATTTCCTCTCCAACCTTGGCGTAACGCCGCGCGAACTTGGGCGGCTCGCCAAAGGTCAGTCCGATCATATCGTGCAGGACGAGCACCTGGCCGTCGCAATCCGGCCCCGCGCCGATGCCGATTGTCGGAATGCGCAGCTCGCGCGTGATCTGCGCCGCCAGTTCGCGCGGCACGGCTTCGAGTACGATCGAAAACGCGCCCGCCGCTTCGACAGCGCGGGCGTCACGCAGGAGACGCTCGGCGGCATCGGGCGTTTTGCCCTGGACCTTGAATCCGCCCAGCGCGTGGACCGACTGCGGCGTCAAGCCAACATGCCCCATCACCGGGATTTCCGCTTCCACCAGCCGCGCGATCAATTCCAGGCGGCGTTCACCGCCTTCCACCTTCACAGCTTCGGCGCCCGCCTCCTTGATGAAGCGCATGGCGTTGTGGAGCGATTCGCCGCTCTCGGCGTGGTAGCTGCCGTACGGCATGTCCGCCACCACCAGCGCGCGTTGCGTGCCGCGGCGCACGGCCCGCGTGTGGTGCAGCATCTCTTCCAGGGTCACGGGCAGAGTATTGTCGTAGCCCAGCACCACCATGCCCAGCGAATCGCCGACCAACAGGATGTCCACGCCGGCTTCGTCGAGCAGCCGCGCCGTGGGATAGTCGTACGCCGTCAGGCAGGTGATTTTGTTGGGTGGTTCGTTGGAGTTTGCCGCGGAAGAAGATTTGCGGCGAAGGATGTCGGGCACGGTCACTTTCCCGTTGCCCGCGCGGTTTATTACGCTCATCGGTGCCTCCGGTGCCGCTCCCTTAAGCGGGATGCAGCCCATCACACACGTTCCACACAATAGTATGCCAAGAATCTCTCCGGAATGCCAGCGGGATTATTCAACAGGTTTCCCGCGCGGAACTTCGCCGCCGCTCAACGGCGGCGTAACGCTTGGGCCCGGCCTTTCCATTCCCCGCCGCGGCCGGTCCAGTAGCGCACGGCGGAATCAAGCGTCGCGCCAAGATAGAAACACGCGACAAACGGCAGCGTGGGTCCCCACGCAATCGAGCGTCCGTAAAACCGCAGCGTCGGCAGATAGGCCAGTGACATCAAGAGCCAAGGCGCGAGGCCCAAGCCAAAAACAACCCGGTCGCCGGAAAACAAGAGCAAGATCGGAGCCAGATAGGTCACCGCCATTCCCAGGAGCGTGCTTGCCAGAAACAGCGCCGAATAGCGAAGCTGCGTGAACGCCGATCGTGCGATCATTTGCCAGATTTCCCCAAAAGAGTGAAGCTTCCGCAGACTGTGCGTTTTGCCGGCGACTCCCAGCCATATCCTCCCCCCGCGCCGTTTGACCTCGCGAGCCAGGGCGCAATCTTCGATCAACTCCCCGCGAATCGCGCCGATTCCGCCCATTTGCTCGAGTGCTTGCGGGCGGATCAGCATGCAGCCACCGGCGGCGCCGGCCGTGCGCCGGATGGGGTTGGCGATCCACACAGGCGGGTACAGCTTCAAGAAGAAAAATAGAAATGCCGGAATCATCGCGCGCTCGGCCAGGGTTTGGCAGTGCAGTTTCACCATCAGCGAGGCCAGGTCGAGGTTGCCCGCTTCGGCGCGAGCCGCAAGCCCTGCGACATTCTGAGGCGCGTGAAGAATGTCGGCGTCGGTGAACAGAAAATAGTCCGGGTTTCTCTGGCTCGCGAGTTTCAGACCTTCGGCAATGGCCCAGAGTTTGCCCGTCCATCCTTCCGGCAGCGGGCCTGCCGCGATGACGTTCAATCGGTCGCCCGCGCCTGCCCGGGCGGCGGCTTCGCGGGCCGCCTCTACAGTGCCATCGGAGCTGTGGTCATCCACGAGGATGACTTCGAGTTGGCCGGGAAATTCTTGTTCGAGCAGGGACGCGATTGCTTGTCCGGCGACCGTGGCTTCGTTGCGCGCGGGAATCACGGCCACTACGCGCCGCGCCGGAAGATCCTCGAGTTTTGCGGAGGGTGATTCGTCTGCCGCGCGGACCCGCCAGAAGCCGCCGCGTCCGAGAAGCAGGTAGACCCATATGGCCACGGAGATAATTCCCAGCCCCAGCAGCGCAGTTGTCCTCGCATCGGTTTGCGGGAAAGCAGCCGAGAATGCATTCAGGAATGGCAGAGCGGTTTGCACGCCTCAGAATAGTGGCGACTGGCCGCGCGGCGCAAATCGGATGGCGCGCTCTTCGCCTTCCAACTGGGAATTGACATGTCAAGCGAGCCGCGGCGTCGTATAGTAGGAGCGACAATGGGCAGCTCCTTCTGAAGACGAGTTATGGTTACGTTGTTTCTAATAATCGTCATCGTTGCGCTGGTGATTGCGCTGGTCGTTTCGATCGGCGGATCGGACCGCTACTCGAAAATGACCGAAAAGGAATTTGAAGAAGAGGCCGAACGCTCCTCCCTGCTAGGCGCCGCAATGATCGGGACGCAAAAGCTTATTCAACCCAGCCGGGTGCAAGCCATGTCCGAGCAGAAGAAACGCGTGGAAAAGGATGCGGCCGTTGCCGGTGACCCACCCTCAAAAGACCCGAAGCCGCAGGGCCGCTAGAAATCGTCGGCTTACGCCAAGTCCTCCGCGCGAACGGGCAGCCGGCGGATGCGCTTGCCCGTCGCGGCGAAGACAGCGTTGCACACGGCCGGCGCGATCGGCGGCGTCCCCGGCTCGCCGACCCCGCCCGGTGGGTTGTCGCTCGGGACGATGTGCACCTCGACCACCGGCATCTCGTCCAGCCGCAACATTTCGTAATCGTTGAAGTTGCTCTGCTCGACGCGTCCGCGATCAATGGTGATGGCGCCCTTCAGCGCTGCGGTGAGACCGTACACAATGGCCCCTTCCATCTGCGCCGCAATGGTGTCCGGATTCACCGTCCGTCCGCAGTCCACCGCGCATACCACGCGGTGCACGCGCACGCCTTCGCTGCGGTTGACGGAGACTTCGGCAACCTGCGCAACGTAGCTTCCGAAGGAACTCATCATCGCGATCCCGCGGAACCGGCCCGCCGGCAGCGGCGTGCCCCAGCCCGCTTTCGTAGCCGCCAATTCGAGCGCGCCCAGGTGCCGCGGCTGGTTCGCCAGAAGGCGCCGCCGCAATTCGTACGGATCTTTGCCGCTGGCGGCGGCGATTTCGTCCAGAAAGCACTCACTGAAGAACGCGTTCTGCGAATGCCCGACGGAACGCCAGAATCCGACCGGCACAGCGGCTTCGGTGAGTTGATAATCCACGAGGATGTTGGGAACGGCGTAGGGGATGTCCGCGGCGCCTTCCACCGAGGTGCCGTCCACGCCGTCCTTCACGAAGTTGGGGAAAACACGCGACATGATCGAAGGGCACGCAATGCGGTTGGTCCAGGCAACGGGCCAGCCATCGGCATCGAGCGCAGCGGCCTGGCGGCAGTAGGACGCCGGACGATAGTAATCGTGCTGCATGTCGTCTTCGCGGGAATAGGTCACCTGGACCGGCGCCCCGGCGGCTTTCGAGAGTTCCACCGCATCTACGACAAAATCCAGCTCCGAGCGGCGCCCGAAACCTCCGCCGAGGAACGTCGTGTGGACCTGCACCGCTTCCGGCTTGACGCCCGCGAGTCTTGCAGCGGTTGCCTGCGTGAAGGTCTGGAACTGCGTGGGCACCCAGACGTCGCAGCCATCGGCGCGCACGTGCGCGGTGCAATTCATCGGCTCCATCGTGGCGTGCGCCAGGTAGGGCACCTCATATACGGCTTCGATTTTTTTCGCCGCGGCGCTGAACGCTGCGGCGGCATCGCCCTCCTTGCGCGCGACGGCGCCGGGCTGTCCGGCACGTTCCGCAAAAAGCTTGCTGATGCTCGCGCTGTTCACCGAGGCGTTCGGACCTTCGTCCCATTTGACTTCCAGCGCGCGGCGGCCCTCCATCGCCGACCAGGTGTTGTCCGCGACGACGCCGATTCCATTGGAAACCTGTATGACCTGGCGCACGCCGGGCACCGCTTTGGCCTTCGTCGCGTCGAAGCTGGCGACCTTCCCGCCGAACACCGGGCAGCGTTCCACCACGGCATGAAGCATTCCCGGCAACCGAACATCCATTCCAAACTGTGTGCGTCCATTCACTTTGTCGGGCGTGTCCAGCCGCTTCCTGGCTTTGCCCACGACCCGGTAGCTCTTCGGATCTTTCAGGGCGACATTTTTCGGAGGGGCAAGCTGGCGGGCCGTATCGGCGAGCATGCCGTAACTCAGCCGCCGCTTGGAAGCCGTGTGGATAACGACGCCATGTTCGGCGCGGCACTCGGATTTCTCCACGCCCCATTTCGTCGCCGCAGCTTCGATGAGCATTTCGCGCGCGGTCGCGCCTGCTTTGAGCAGAGGCTCCCACGACCCGCGAACGCTGGTGCTCCCTCCGGTGCCCTGCAGTCCGAACAACGGATTGATGTAGGCCTTGTCCGCTGGTGCAAATTCGGTGCTCATCTTTCTCCAATCGCATTCCAGTTCTTCGGCCGCCAGCATCGCCAGCGAAGTCACGACGCCCTGGCCCATCTCCGACTTGTCAATCACGATGGTCACCAGGCCGTTGGTCCCCACGCGGATCCAGGCATTCGGGGCAAACGGACGTGCCTGCGGCGCGGCAAGCGCTTCGTAGCGCCCCGGCAAGTAAAATCCGATGACCAGTCCGGTGGCGCCGGCAGCCCCGGTTTGCAGAAACCTTCTGCGGCTGACTTTTGAAGACGCTGCGGGTGTCATCGCCCACCTCCCCGCGCGCCGTGCGCGGCGACAGCTTTACGCGCGGGCGGAGCCGTCTTTCCGCCGGGCTTTCCGCCCGGCTGCATCGCGGCGGCGCGGTGGATGGCCTTGCGGATTCTCTGGTACGTTCCACACCGGCAGATGTTCCCGCTCATCGCCTCATCTATCTCCGCATCGCTCGGGTGCGGCTTCTTCGCCAGAAGCGCCGCCGCGCCCATGATCTGCCCCGACTGGCAATACCCGCACTGCGGCACGTCCTCTTCGATCCACGCCTTCTGCACCGGATGGCTGAGGTTGCTCGAGAGGCCCTCGATGGTCGTCACCTTCTTCCCGGAGACGCTCGCTACCGGCGTGACGCACGAGCGCGCCGCTTCCCCGTCAATGTGCACGGTACAGGCGCCGCATAAGGCCATGCCGCAGCCGAACTTCGTGCCCGTAAGGTTCAACGTGTCGCGCAACACCCACAGCAGCGGCATCTCCGGACTGACGTCTACCGATTGCGACTTGCCATTGAGAATGAATTGAATCGCCATGCGAGCCTCCCTCAGGTAGGTGTTTATATTACTCCGGAAAGCTGACAGTCGAAAGTTGGGACTCGAGGGTTGAGAGTCGAAACAGGAGTAGCTATTAGTCAGACTTGTGCGACCGGCGTGGGGACATGCGGCTCGATCCCCCGCCAGCCTACGGCGTGCCCCTGGACCGCGCCCATCACAGAGCGGAACAGCACGACGTACATCATCTGGCGGTAGTAAAAACGCTGCAAAAGCAGCGGCCAGAGCAGCGTCCAGTCTTCCTTTTTTTCGAGTGTGAAGGCGATGACGCAGGTGAGCAGGTCAATGAGCATAAATCCGGCAAAGAAAATCAGCGAGCGCTCGACGTCCTGCTCGGTCCAGAGCTGGGGCAGGCGCGTGACGCGCAACTGCGCGAGTCCCCAAAGCGCCAGCGAGCTCAGGAACATGAGGTCTATCAGCGGGGACACCAGCGGAAACAGGATCTGGAATATGAAAACGTTCGGCAGCGCGACCCAGCCGAGCGTCCCGTATTTCCGCCGGAAGAGCATGTCGCCGTGCTTCCACACCGACTGGAGCGTGCCGAAGGTCCACCGGAATCGCTGCCGCACCAGCGCCTCCGCGGTTTCCGGGGCTTGCGTCCAGGCAATGGCCTCTTCGTCATAACCGATGCGCCAGCCGGCCCGCCGGATGGCGATGGTCAGGTCCGTATCTTCCGCCACGGTGTCTGCCGTAAACCCGCCCGCGGCGCGGACCGCCTCCACGCGCCATGCTCCCAGCGCCCCGGGCACTACGGTGATGCAGTTCAGCAGATCAAACGCGCGCTTCTCGAGATTCTGGCTGGTGATGTATTCGAGCGCCTGCCAGCGCGTCAGCCA
>DASWCG010000288.1:0-4669 GCA_036390175.1 Candidatus Acidiferrales bacterium
TTGGTTTGGCGCTAGCGCGGGAAGTTGTGGAACTCTACGCCGGCACGCTGCGCGGCTGGGGGACGCACGCGAACTGGTAGGGTAACCGCTGAGCGACAGCACGGTCCTTCCGCGAGAAGACCTCCTTTGCCAGCGATTAGAATAGTTTGAGGCAGTGGCGGTTGGCGGGAGTGGCGGTGTGAAAAAGATTGGTCGCTACGAAATCCTGGAGGAGGTAGGCCGCGGAGCCATGGGTGTTGTGTTCAAGGCTCAGGACCCCCTCATCGGGCGGCTCATTGCGCTCAAGACCATTACGGCGTCTGTAGCTGACGATCCGGGCCTGGTCGAGCGCTTTCGCCGCGAAGCCAAAGCGGCGGGCGCGCTCCAACATCCGAACATCGTTACGATCCATGAGATGGGCGAGGCAGACGAAGTTCCCTTCATTGCCATGGAGTACCTCGAGGGCGAAAGCCTGGATGCCCTGATCTCTCGGCGTGCGCCGGTTCCTTTGGCGCAAAAAGTGGGATACCTGGTGCAAACCTGCCGCGCTCTGCAATACGCGCACCGGCGCGGCGTGATTCATCGAGACATCAAGCCGGCGAATATCGTCGTCACCGTCGAGGGCGTGGTGAAGGTGGTGGACTTCGGGATCGCGCGGCTGGCGGAGACCTCGAAAACGCAAACCGGGACGATGCTGGGTACGCTGGGCTACATGTCGCCGCAGCAAATCCAGGGGAAGCACGCCGACTCGCGTTCCGATATTTGGTCGCTGGGTGTTGTTCTGTACGAGCTCTTGACCTATCGCCGCCCGTTTGCGGGAGAAAATCATGCGGCTCTGTTGCTCAGCATCTTGCAAAAGGAACCGGTCCCTTTGCGCGAGTTGGTGCGCGCGTGTCCGCAGCAGCTGGACGTAATTTCACGGAGAGCTCTGGCCAAGGATGACGCTGCCCGCTATCAGAGCATGGAGCAGCTGCTTCTGGAACTGAAGTCCGCCTGGGCTGCGCTCCACCTGAATAAGTCTGGGCAAACACTGGCCGAAGCGGCGGGCGACGCTGCGCAGCAGTACGCGCTGCAAACGGTGGCCAGCCGTGCAAGCCATGCAAGAACCCAAATTGCGCAACCCGCAGAGACGATCGCGCTGAGGAAGTTGCCTGCTAAAAACGCGGCGTCGAGCGCCTTTACAGAGGCGGCCAAAGCGGCCTCGATTCCGTCAGTCCCAATTACGGCGAGAATCGCGGCGCCGGCCGCTGTGCCGAAGACCTCATCCCGCGGCCCTGCGAAACTTCTCCTAGCCAGGCTGGTGAACGCGCCACTGTGGCAGCGCGGAATCGCCGTCGCCGCGATCGGGTTGACGCTGCTGGCCGGCATCGCGCTGGAAGCAAATCGCGCCAGGCGTCATTTCCACGCCCAGGCAGCGCTTCCGGTGCCGTCCAATGCAGCCGAGCCGGTATCGAACGCACCCGCGGCCGTCAACGCGGGCGAGGAGCAGCCTGCGAGCGTTGAGAAATTAACGCCCGATGCGCAATTCAACGTCGCTGTGGCCCGCTTTCATCAGGCGGTTGGGGCGAAAGACGCTGCCGGATTGAAATTGCGCGTTCGGCTGGAATTTCAGCAGATCGCGCAAGGAAGCGGTCCGCGAGCCAAGGATGCGGCGGCCTACGTCTCGTCGGCGATCCCCATCGCGCTGCGCGGGATGACGCCGTGGCCGGCGATAGGATGCGGCGTCGGTGTGCCTGATTCAAGAACCGACGTGCGGTCCGGCGTCTTCGTAGCTTGCGGCGTGCTGGATCCGCCCAAAGTCCAGTGGGTTCACTTTTCGTGGCCGGAGTTTCCCGTGCCGGCTCGTCAGGTGGGCCTGGATAATGGGCTGGCCATGCTTTCTGTGACTGTGGATCAGCGAGGAGTCGTCGTCGAGGCGCACTCGCGCGTGCGCCCTGATTCCTATGGCTTTGCCGAGTCGGCCATGCAGGCGGCCCGGAAGTGGAGAACGACGGTGCCGCGCGAAGCAGGAGAGCCGGTTCGAACGCAGTTTTCCGTGGACGTCCCTTTTAGCCAATAGGCTGCCCATTTTCAACTTGTGAAGAGGGGCCTGCTCTGGTATCAAGTTCGTTGTGTCGAATGCAGGAGAAGCATACGATGCACGAGTCTAAGGTCCAAATTTCGGCTGGTATTACGACCAAGTGCACCAAGGGCTGCAACATGCGGCAGTCGGAGAAGAACCCATGAGGATTTTGCTGTATAGCCCCGACAACGGCGTGACGCGGAACTTCATGCCGCATCTTTGGATGTTCCTTCTGCAAACTCTCACCCCGCCGGGCCACGAGGTGTTGCTGATCGACGGGAACGCGCGACCCATTGATGAAGCGGCCATGGCGCGGTTTGTGCAAGAACAAAAGATCGGACTGGTGGGCATCGGCGCCATGACCAGAATGGTTGCCAAGGCCTATCGTATGGCCGATGCGATTCGCGCCGCTGGTGTGCCGGTGGTGATGGGCGGCCCTCATGTGACGGAAGAACCCGACGAGGCGCTTGGCCGTGGTGGCGGACCGCGACACGCCGACGCAGTTGCCCTGGGGGAAGCCGATGAAACGTGGCCCCAGATCGTTGCGGACGCTGCGCGTGGCCAACTCCGGGAAATCTATGAACCCCGGGATGAGTTTGGCCAGGAGCGAAAACCCACATTGCAACACTATCCTTCGATTCCCTGGGAATCCATGGATCTCGACCAGTTCAACATCGTTCCCAAGGCAGTAGCTCCGCTGCTTCGCCGCGTCGGTGGCGGATGGGCGACCTTCCGGATTATTCCGGTGGAGTCCGGCCGAGGCTGTCCTTATGGCTGCGAGTTTTGCACCGTAACCGGTTTTTTCGGGGATTCCATACGCTTTCGCAGCAATGAAAGCGTGGTGGATGAACTCCTGCGACTCAAAGCTCGCGCGCGGAGCGAGGATGGCCAGATGGTGGTCTTCTTCATTGACGACAATTTCGCCATCAACGTAAAGCGCACCAAGTCGCTGTTGCGCGATATCATCGCGGCCAACGCGCAAGTGCATTGGGTCGCCCAAATCAGCGCCAACCTGCTGCGTGACGTGGAATTCCTGGACCTCATCGCGGCCTCCGGGGGCAGGTGGATTTTCATTGGCATGGAGTCCATTGACCCCGCAAATCTCGCCAGTGTGAACAAGGGATTCAACAAGCCCGGCGAGTACGGCGCCGTTCTCCAAAGCCTCGCTGATCGCAACATCTACGCGATTACCTCGTTCATCTTTGGTATGGATAACGACACGCCAGGGGTGGCTGAGCGAACGCTCCGGCAGATTCGCACATGGCCACCAGGCTTGCCCGTCTTTGGATTACTAACTCCCTTGCCAGCGACGCCTTTGTACAAGAGGCTGGAGCAACAGGGACGGCTCACACGGCCGAAACACTGGCAAGAATTCCTGCCTTTTGCGATGGCTCACACACCCCTGAAGATGAGCATCGAGGAAGCCCATGACGAAGTTAAGCACGCCTGGGCTCACTCCTATAGCCCGGAGGCGATTCGCCATGCTGTCAACTCGCTGAGCTACAAGGGGGTGGGTTACCGTATCAACATCCTTGTCTCGCGCCTCTGTTTCCGTGGGATCTATTTTCCGCAGATGGGTCCGCTGGCGTGGCTGAAAGTAATCGCTCAAAACTGGCAAAGCATTTTCCAGGTTATCAAGGATGGCTTCGGCGACTGGTGCAACGGGTTCAAAAAGAACCGCGTGATCCCGTCAATTGGAGATCGCACGGCCATGGAGAGGCTGGGGTACGCTTGCCCTCCGCCAGACGCCGAATACCGCGGCAGACCAGGGCACGCGGCGAACGACTGAAGCGGACGGATTTCGGCTACGGCGCGGAGGAACCTCCTGCTTTTTGTCCGCGAACCCATGCCTCCATGTTCTTCCAGTCTGGGTCGTCCTTGGATCTAAATTGCCTGCCCCCCTGATGGGTGTCGGCGAGGCCGCCCACCTCCGGCGCCAGCGGCATTAGCAGAAACAGGCTCGACATCGGGTCGCCGGGAATCACCAGTTTCGAGACGACCTCGAAGTTGTGGCGAGACTGCTCCTCGGTCCAAAAGCTCGCCCCGGCCGGAAGCGCCGCCAGGCTCAGAGGTCCGCCGCCGTGACGGCTGATCTCGTGGCAAATGTAGCAGCGGGAATGGTCCGGCCACCTCTTTTTAATAAAGATAGGCTCGACGCGGGTCTTGAAAAACTCATAATCAAGCGACGGCCGCGAGGCAGAAGGCACCTGCGCGGCGCGCTCCCCGGCAGTTTGCGCCGCCGCGAAGGGAGCAGGCCCGCAGAGTGCTACTGCCGACGCTACTGCAATACTGAAAACGATTCTCTTTAGACAGACTTCAGAAATCATAATCTCCTCCACAAATTGAGGGCGTCCTTCGATCCGATTTCATATTTCCCCAATACGCTTGCCGCTCTGGAAGGGGCGCCGGGCTCTCAATCGTTCGCCTGGCTCCAGACGACGCGACCAGCTTCAGATTTCACCCAGGTCACTTGTGCGACCGCAGACGGTTCATACATCAGATAGCTGATTCGAATTGCAAAATGCCCACAACTTTAGGGCGCGACCAACGTGCTGATCCGGTCCGGCATCTCCCCCACCGGGATGCGTGCCACCTCTTTCATTGTCTTCGTATCGATCGCGGTGACCG
>DASWCG010000289.1:0-1717 GCA_036390175.1 Candidatus Acidiferrales bacterium
ACAAAAGCCCCGACAGACCGCTGCCGATGATAGAACTCCACGCCAAGGTAGGTCAGTGCGAGAAGCCACCCGAAAAGCGACATCGAGCCATAAAGATCATGGTACGGGACCGTGTGCGTGCCCCGCGACCTCTCCCAGAGCGCAACGTAGTGGGTAATCAAGCCCAGGCCCAGTAGCAACGTCCCCAGTCTGCCGGTGAGTTCCCTTCCCGTGCTCAAGAAGCGAACGTACAAGCCAAGACTCAGCACGTATGCAAGGATCGTCAAAATCGGGAACAAATGATTCATTCGCTTTGCGCGCGGGTGCGGCCTCAGCCATCCCAGCCGAGCGGCGCTCCGCGCGCTTTTCCCCGAACTTATAGGAGGCCTGAACATTCCGAGTATAGCCTACCCGCGAGGCTGCCCGCACAGTCCGATCCCGCTCGCCGTACTCGCATCAGCAAGACCGGCTGGGATTTGCTATCCTTACCGATCAGGTGAACATGAGCGTCCAGGCAGTTTCGGTCAATCGCAAGGAATTATTTCTTCGTGCCTGCTGCGGGGAGGCCGTTTCGCGGGTTCCTGTTTGGATGATGCGCCAGGCCGGACGCTATCTCCCCGAGTATCGCGAAATTCGCGCAAAGCACGCATTCCTCGAGGTTTGCAAGACGCCGGATCTTGCGGCGGAAGTCTCCCTCCAGCCCTTTCGCCGGCTTGGCGTCGATGCCGTCATCGTTTTCTCCGATATTCTGATCCCCGCCGAAGCAATGGGCTTGCAGCTCGAAATTGGCGACGCCGGGCCAACCCTGCCCAATCCCGTGCGTTCTCAGGCCGACGTCGACAAGCTCAAGATCTTCGACCCCGAGGCAGAGGCCCGCTTCCTGCCTGAAGCCATCCGCCGCATCGTGAAATCCGTCGGTCCCGAGGTCCCTGTTTTGGGTTTTGCGGGGGCTCCCTGGACTCTTGCCTGTTACATGGTTGAAGGCAAGACCAAAGAGGGTTTCGCCACCGTGAAGCGTTTTCTGTACCACGAGCCGAAAACCTTCCGCGCGCTGCTCCATCGCATCGCTCAGGCAACGATTCCCTACCTGAGGGCCCAAATCGCCGCGGGCGCGACGGCCGTCCAGTTGTTCGATACCTGGTGCGGCGAGCTCAACGCGCAGGACTACGAAGATTTCGCGCTCCCCGCCGTGCAGGAGATCATCTCGGCGATTGGTGGCTCCGTTCCGGTCATCTACTACACCAGGGCCTCGCAACATCTGCTCCCGGATGTCGCGCGTTCCGGCGCAACTGTCCTCAGTGTCGACTGGCGCGTTGACCTGGGCGACATCCGAAGGTTGCTCGGCCCAAGAATCGCATTGCAGGGAAACATCGACCCGGCAGTGCTGCTCGGCCCTCCGCAAAAAATTCGCGACGTGACGCTCGCCACCATCGGCTCTCTCTGGGGACGAGGCCACATCCTCAATCTGGGTCACGGAATCCTGCAGCAAACGCCCGTTGAAAACGCCAAGCTGTTTATCGACACGTGCCAGGGCGCTGTGGTGCTCGATGCCAGGCCCGCTGCACCGGCGCGGTAAGAGGCCATCGCCATGACGCTAGCCCGCCCCAGCCTTCAGCAAATGCGCGACGAGCTCCGCGTCGGCCAGGAATTTCTTTCGCGGTACAATCGCCCTGGCCCACGCTATACGAGTTATCCCACGGCCCCTGTCTGGAACGACGATTTCGGGCCCGCCGATCTC
>DASWCG010000290.1:0-3456 GCA_036390175.1 Candidatus Acidiferrales bacterium
ATCGAGAGGTTCTTGATGACGAACGGGATCTTCCGCCGCGCAAGCTCCCTTACCAGCGCGTCGCGATGGCTGTGCATCCGGTAGAGCACCGCGAAGTGGCTCCAACGCCGGCCGGACGCGTGGATTCGCTCGATTTCGCTCGCCACCCAGTGCGCTTCCTGTTCGGGGGTCTCGAATTCCGCAATTCGGATTTTCCTTCCTTCTTCCTTCCTGGACCGCAGCAGCTTCGGCGGAAACATTGGGTCCCGGGAATTCTGGGCAATTACCTGTCCGGCTATGCGGAGGATTTTCGCCGTCGAACGGTAATTTACCGTCAGCGAGACCGAATGGCGCGCGAGGCTGCTTCTGTCCCGGGTGTGCCCGGCAAACCGTTCCAGAAAAATCTTGAAGCTGCCGAACGAGGCGCCCCGGAAGCGGTAAATCGCCTGGTCGTCGTCGCCGACGGCTACGATGTTCCGCTGTTTCCCGGCGAGCAGCCACAGCAATTCAAGCTGCGCGACATTGGTGTCTTGAAATTCGTCCACCAGGATGTGCCGGAAACGCTCCTGAAATTCCCGGCACAGCTCGGGGCGGTTCCGCAGCATCCGCACCGTATCGGCAAGCAGCGCGCCGAAGGTGAGTTGCTTTTTTTCGCTCAGCAGCGCTTCGCTGGCGCGATACGCACGGGCGATCTCGCGCTGCCGCACGGCTTCTTCTTCGCGCTCGCGTCGCGCATTCTCTTCGAGGGAGTGCTTCTCTTGTTCGAACCGGCGCGCCAACTCGTCGGCGAAGCGCTCGTAGTCTTCGGGCGTCACCAGCTCGTCCTGGCACCGCGAGAAAAACTCCACGAAATCGCCGAGAAATTGTCCCGGCTCGGCGAGCCGGCGGTAGTACTCCAGGCGCAGCCGGGGCATGTTCCGCCGCAACAGAATCCAGTGGTCCACCTTGTCGAGGAGTTGCATGGAAGGATCGGCGGCAGCCAGCAGCGTGTGACAGAACGCATGGAACGTCGTGAGCGTCACGCCTTTGGCTCGTTCGCCGGCCGCAGCCACCACGCGCCGCTTCATTTCCGCCGCCGCCTTGTCGGTGAACGTCAGCCCGAGAATGTTTTCTCCGGCCAGGTCCGCATTCGTCTGGAGCAGGTGGCGAATCCGTTCGGTGATCACCCGCGTCTTCCCCGTACCTGCGCCCGCCACCACCAGCAGCGGTCCCTCCCCGTGCTCGACGGCGCCGCGCTGCTCCGGGTTCAGTGGGATCTCCGGTTTTTCGAAAGGACTGATATCGAACAGGGTTGCCACGTCGCTTCATCGTAGCTGATTTCGGGGCGGCAGTGTAGACAGCCCAAGCGCAGCAGGCCAGGGCTACATCAAGGACCTCAAGATCGCGTCGTGCAGAACGCCTTTGTGATTTGCTTTATGTGCGGGAATCGGGATTCGTTGATGGGTGGGGGTCTCGGTCTGAAGAATGATGTGACTTCCTGTCTGGTGAACTTCGCGGTAGTCCCAGCGTCGGCAGAGTTCGTCGGCTAATTCACGTCCGCTGAGGTCTCGGCGACTTCATCCGATCGAGAAAACTTCGTCACGAATGAGGTGTAGCCTTATGGAATCTGGTTTGGGGCCGTCGAAAAAATACCCTTCCACTGCATCTTTCACATTGGCTCGGAGTTCTGCCCAGGTATTGCCCTGTGTGACGATGCTCTCCGTCATACACTCCGCCACATACCCGCCGTCGGCCTCTTGGGTAAGTTCAAAAATTAATTCGCTGGTGCGTACTTTGTCCATTCGAGTTATCCTTCAGTGAAACCTAGCATTAGGCCACGTTTCAGGCAATGAGTTTGCCCTTCGGCTTATTTCATCGGGTGGCGCTATAATAGCACTTGCCGTTCTTAGGGAGGTAAGGCCATGGAAACACCCGTAATCCTCAGCGCTGTCCGCACTCCCATCGGAAAATTTCAGGGAGGCCTCTCATCCTTTCCCGCCACGGAACTGGGCGCGAAAGTCGTTGCCGAAGCCGTCCGCCGCGCCGGGATTGACGCGAAGGAAGTGGACGAAGTCATCATGGGCAACGTCGTCCAGGCGGGCCTCGGCCAGAACCCGGCGCGCCAGGCGGGCCTGCGCGGCGGTCTTCATCCTCGCGTCGCCGCGATGACCATCAACAAAGTTTGCGGTTCGGGGCTTAAAGCAGTCGCGCTCGCGGACCAGGCGGTGCGCCTGGAAGAATCGCAGGTCGTTGTTGCCGGTGGCATGGAATCCATGTCCAATTGCCCCTACCTGCTGCCGCAGGCGCGCACCGGCTACCGCATCGGCAACGGCGAAATCATTGACTCGATGATCTGCGACGGCCTCTGGGACAAGTACGAAAACTTTCACATGGGCAACACCGGCGAGCTGGTCGCCGAAAAGTACAGCATCTCGCGCCAGGAGCAGGATCAGTTTGCGTTGGAAAGCCATCAGAAGGCGGTCCGCGCGCGCAAGTCGTGCTTCTTCGAAGCGCAAATCCTGCCCATAGACGTGCCGCAGAAAAAGGGCGAGCCCGTCGTCATCAAGTACGACGAATCGCCGCGGGAGGATACCACTCTCGAAGCCCTCGCCAGGCTGAAGCCCGCGTTCAAAAAAGACGGCACGGTCACCGCCGGCAACGCCCCTGGAACCAATGACGGCGCCGCCGCTCTGGTCGTCACCAGCGAACGCAACGCCGCGCGTCTCGGCAAGACCCCGGTGGCGCGCATCGTCGCGCAGGCCGTCAGCGGCGTCGAGCCCAAGTGGGTGATGATGGCCCCGGTGGAAGCGGTGGAAAAACTCCTGAAGAAAACCGGCTGGGACCGCGATAAAGACGTGGACCTCGTGGAGCTCAACGAAGCCTTCGCCGTCGCTGCGATCGCTGTCACTCGTCAGTTGCGCCTCGATGCCGGGAAAGTGAACGTGAATGGCGGCGCCGTGGCCCTCGGCCATCCCATCGGAGCATCCGGCGCGCGCATTCTCGTCACGCTGCTCTACGAATTGCAGCGGCGCAATCTCAAGCGGGGCATTGCGGCTCTGTGCCTCGGCGGCGGCAACGCTGTTGCCGTTGCTGTCGAGCGCTGACGCCTTGCCGTAGGGGCGCAGCACCCTGCGCCGGCGCGGCTTGCTTTTGCCAACCCATGTTCTGCCCACTCTGTAAGTCCGAATACCGTGAAAGCGTGATTCAGTGCGCCACGTGCGGAGCGCCGCTGGTCGCCTCGCTCGATGCGCCGGGAGTTCGCGCCAATCCCTCGGTCCTCCTCTGGACGGGCAAGGACGAAGCAGAATTTGCGGCTGTTGTGGACACGCTGCGCGATGCCAAGGTTCCTGCGCTGGTCTATGAACATCCTCACGCCGCGCTCGGCAACCGCTGGCGCCCGGAGTCGCAGGTTCGCGTGCTGCAATCGGATTTGAAGCGCGCCTTGCAACTCGCTGCGGCTCGCGCCGATTTGCTTCCCCATTCGCCGCGCGACGTCCA
>DASWCG010000291.1:0-3769 GCA_036390175.1 Candidatus Acidiferrales bacterium
GGGCAAGTACGCCATCGAGGACCATTTCGACGCCGCGCCGGAGCTCGAACGATTCCTCGAGCAGCGCGGCAGGAAGGACCAAGCGGAACTTGTCCGCCAGATCAGCAACATGGTGCGGTTCAGCTACACTCGCCAGAAGGAACCGCTGGGGCTTGGCCATGCCGTCCTGGTGGCGAAAGACCTGGTCGGCGACGAGCCCTTCGCAGTGTTGTTGGGCGACGTGATTATTCCCGGCCCACGGCCCGCGACACTGCAATTGATCGAGGTGTTTGAGTCCACCGGAACCGGCGCCATCGCCGTCGAAGAAGTGCCGCGCGATAAGACTCAGCTTTACGGAATCGTGGACGGCGAACCGGCGGCGCAGCCCCCCTGGGGTGCGCGGCTGTTGCGCGTGCGCGGCCTGGTGGAGAAACCCAAACCCGATGAGGCGCCCTCGAACCTGGGCATAACCGGCCGGTACGTTCTGCCGCCCGATATTTTCGATTGTCTCGAACGCACCAAGCCCGGAGCCGGCGGCGAGATTCAGCTCACCGATGCGTTGCGTCTCCTCGGCGAGGAAAAGGGCCTTTGGGCCTTCATCTACCAGGGGCTTTCCTACGACGCGGGAGACAAACTGGGTTTTCTGAAGGCCACGGTCGAAATCGCCCTGGAGAATAAGGACCTGGGTCCCGCTTTTCGAACCTATCTGAAAGGCTTGAAGCTGTAATCATTCGGCTGGCGGCACAGTTATTTCTCTTTCTTCCCAGCTCCTGTCTTCTTGGCTTCTTTCGCGGGACCCGTATCTTTCGAGTCCTTGCCAGGCTTAGCTTCAACGGGCTTTGCCTCGCTTCCCTCGGCTTTTTCACCTTTCGACGAATCGCCGCCGGAGCCTTTCCCCGCATAGTCGGTGACGTACCAGCCCGAGCCTTTGAATTGAATCGCCGGGGCTCCGACCAGCCGCTCCAGCTTCCCGCCGCATTTGGGGCACTTTTTCAGATGGGGCCCGGAAAAATTCTCAATTTTTTCCGTTCGCTGGCCGCACTTCCGGCATTCGTACTCGTACAGGGGCACCGCGAAATCCTCCTGAAGTTAGGAGCAAAAAATATCTTAACATGCCGAATGAGTTCTGCGGGTCGCAGAGCGTGCTAGACTTGTGGAAGCAGACATGGCCCTTGCGACACAAAACGATAAGCCGGCCGGGCGGCTGTACCTGGTGGCTACGCCCATCGGCAATCTCGAAGACATCACGCTGCGAGCACTGCGCGTGCTTCAGGAGTGCGACTTCATTGCCTGCGAAGATACCCGGCAAACACAGAAGCTGCTGAGCCACTTCGAGATTGCCAAGCGCCTGGTCAGCTACCACGAGCACAACGAGATGACCCGCGCTCCGGAACTGGTGATCGAGCTCGAACAGGGGGCGCGAATCGCTTTGGTAAGCGACGCAGGTACTCCGTTGGTTTCCGACCCCGGGCACAGGCTCGTGACGCTCTGTCTTCGGCACCACGTTCCTGTCGTGCCGGTTCCGGGACCTTCTGCGATCGTGGCGGCTCTGGCGGCGTCGGGATTGCCGACGGACGAGTTTCTGTTTGCCGGCTTTCTTCCCTCACGCGCCGCGGATCGCCGTGAAGCCTTGAGACGCCTGGGCGCCGAGCCTCGCACGGTGGTCGTCTACGAAGCGCCGCACCGGCTGGGGGATGCTCTCCGCGACGCGCGGGAACTCCTGGGCGACCGGAAAGCTTGCCTGGCCCGGGAAATCACAAAAGTTCATGAAGAATTTATCCGCGGAACGTTGTCCGAACTGGTTGACCGGACGACTAAAAAACCGCCGCGGGGAGAAATGACGCTGCTGATCGCGCCGGCCGCCAACGGCGATCTGGCTGTTCCCAGCGGAGCGGCTTCTACTCTGTCTACGCGTGTGGAAGAGCTGATTTCCACCAGCAAGATGGATCACAAGGCGGCGCTCAAACAGGCCGCGCGCGAACGCGGCCTGAACAAACGAGACGCCTACAGGCAACTCCTCCTGGAAAGGCCCGGCAAACCAAATTGAGGCGAAATCGAACCACAGCAGAGCTGCTCGACACCCATAAAATCCCAACCCATTCGAAAGATTAGCCCGATTCGGGGCGGAAGACGCGCTGGAAACGCGGGCCGGTGAATTGCACGCCGACAATTCTGCTGTGCTTCCCATCATGCGGCACGACGTGCACGACGCGCCCCTGCGTGGCAAAGTCGGATTCTGTGGCCGCACCCTGCTTCGCCATGGGGATGGTGATTTGGAGGTCGGCGCCGAGGTCGAGTTCGTAGCGCGTGGCAAATGCAGCGCCCGACCGGCAGAGATTCTCGCTCGAAGTGGTTTCTTCGAACTGAACGCCGGCGCGGTCGCGCCCGCGGACCGACATCGGCAAATGGACATTGATGCGGCGGTCGGCGCGCTGTTTGGGTGAGGATGATGCGGCTTCGCTCATGGGGTTGGGTGCTCCTGAGCCGCAGCGTGTGCGGCAAAAAAAGTATCTACGCGGTCGAGAACCTCCGCAGGCGCGTGGGAGAGATGAACCTGACGGCGCAGCTCGCTGCCGTTTCGCACGCCGTGCGTGAACCAGCAGGCGAACTGCTTCATTTTGCCGATGGCATCGGGCAGTTCGGCTTCCACCAGACGGCGGAAATATCCCGAAAGCAACCGGTAACGATCCGCCTCGGAGGGCTCATCGTAACGCCCGCAGGAAGCATACTGCTCCATCTGGCGGAAAATCCAGGGATTTGTCGCGGCCGCACGCCCAATCATTACTGCGTCGCATCCGGTTTCGCGAATCATCTGCTCCGCATCCCCGGGAGTGTTGATATCTCCATTGCCGATCACGGGCATGCGCACACATTCCTTTACGGCGCGAATAATGGACCAATCCGCCCGGCCATTCAGCCCCTGCAGGCGGGTTCGAGGGTGGACGGCAATGGCTTCGACGCCGACTTGTTCGGCCATGCGGGCCACGTCGGTGGCGACAATACTTTGCTCGTCCCAGCCGGCGCGGATCTTGATGGTCAGCGGAATACGGACCGCCGCGCGGACCGCGCGCAGAATCTCTTCGAGAAGGCGGAGGTCGCGCAACAATCCCGAGCCGCCGCACTTCACCACTTTTTTCGCCGGACATCCCAGATTGATGTCCACCACATCGAAGCCGAGATCCTCGACCTGCGCGGCGGCCGCGGCCATCGCCTGCGGGTTGGCGCCGAATAGCTGCGCGCTGATGGGGCGCTCATCATTCTCGTAGTAAAGGTAGTGAAGCGTGCGCGAGGCGTTGCGGACGATCCCTTCGGCGCTGGTGAACTCCGTCATGATCAGGCCGCACCCGCCCAGGCCGCGGATGACGCGGCGAAAGACCGTATCCGTGACGCCGGCCATGGGCGCGAGCACGGCTGCGGGACGAATCACCACGTTGCGAATCGTAAGTGTGGAAGGGAGCATGATTGGAGCAAGGTGAGTCTTTCTACTCAAACGCTTCTCACTCCCTCCGTCAGCAACAGCATGTCTTATTTCTCCTTCACCTTCGAAGAGCCGCCTGATTCAGAAAACAGTCCCGGCTGAGCGGGATCCGGCGGCGAGCCGGCGGCGTCGTCCCGCTTCCAAAATTCCTCCACGCGCAACAGGCGGCGATCCAGCGCGGCGCTCCAATCGGTCCATTCGCCCTCTCCCTTCTCCGAAGCCAGCGAGGAGCGCATAGCCTCCATCTTGGAGTCGAGATCGTCGAGGTAATGCAGCATCACCGCTTCGCGGAACATGGGCAGCTTGGGAGAC
>DASWCG010000292.1:0-10400 GCA_036390175.1 Candidatus Acidiferrales bacterium
GATCGTCTTCCCGAATTGTTTGCGCTGCTTGGCGTATTTTGCCGCCGCCTCGTAAGCTCCCTGCGCCATCCCCAGACCCAGCGCCGCGATCGAAATGCGCCCGCCGTCGAGGATTTGCAGGCTGTTGACAAAGCCCTCGCCTTCCTTGCCCAGCAGGCTTCCTGCCGGAAGGTGACAATCGCTGAACACCACTTCGGAAGTGTCGCTTGCCCGCAAACCCAGCTTGTTCTCCTTTTTCCCGGGGCGGAACCCCGCCATTCCCTTCTCGAGAATGAACGCGGAAATTCCGTGTGAGCCTTTTGTCTTGTCGGTCACCGCCATGGCCACGCAGACATCCGCATAGTGGCCGTTTGTCGTGAACGTCTTCGCGCCATTCAGAACCCAGCCCGCGGAGTTGCGCGCCGCAACCGTGCGCGTCCCTCCCGCGTCCGAGCCAGCCTCGGGCTCGGTCAGCGACCAGCAGCCGATCTTCTTCCCCTGCGCCAGCGGAACAACGTATTTCTTCCGTTGCTCCTCGCTGCCGAAATGGTAGATGTGGTTGGCGCAGAGCGAATTGTGGGCCGCGACAATAATCCCCACGGAGCCGTCCACCCGCGACAGCTCTTCGATGGCGATGACGTATTCGACGTAGCCCAGCCCCGCGCCGCCGTACTTCTCCGGAAAAATCACGCCCAGCAGGCCCATCTCGGCGAGTTTCGGTACGATTTCAATCGGAAAGTGGGAGGCTTCATCCCACTCCATCACGTGGGGAGCAATCTCCGCTTCGGCAAACTCGCGGACGCTCCGCCGAAGCTGCTGCTGTTCATCGGTAAAGGAAAAGTCCACAGGTTTCCTCGATCCGCCCGCGAGCCCCGCATCGCTGCGCAGGCAGCGCCCTCACGCAAACACTCTTTTATGCCGCATTGCGCACGTGTGACGCCGCCTCCGCGAAGTCACACTGTTGATCTCGACCATTCGAGAACCCTTACCAATAATTATTGACGGCACGCTCCGGACAGCTTCCAATCCCACGGTATGATCGGCGCTTCAGCGGAATCATGGATTATCCGGATGCTGAGCCTTAGCTCGACGCCCATTGCGTGACGATTGTCAGCGACATGCATCATTGTCCAGCAAGAATCAGTGAGAAGGCTCGACCGGCGCGAAACTGTCGGCCTCTTTCGGATCGCCCTTCCCGGAATAACGGGCCAAAACCGGGTATGGGAAGACGGGTCGCGAGCGTTCCACAACGCCATTGGCGGAACGCCACGCGATCAGTTTTTCGGGCGCTTGTCCCTTCTCTACCCAATTCTCCAATGCAGTAAGAGCGTCGAACTCGGTGAGCCCGGGACCTCCCCCGCCGTGGTGAACTCCGGGAACGAGAAACAGCCGAAAGAAATCTTCGGTTGGCTTGCGGCCGCCCATGAACTTCATCACGCCGCGGTAAAAGCCAACCGAAGACGTTGCCATAATCGAGCCATCGGCCCAGCCATGCCACATAAGAATCTTGCCGCCGCGCGCTTTGAAGGCACGCAGGTCGACAGAGGTTGCGTCGTAGATTCTTCGCGCCCTGGCGAGAGTGGCGGGATCAAGATCGAAATCGAAGTGGAGAGCATCGACGTTCTTCCTTACCTTCACGTCCGCCAAGTATGTTAGGTACTGGCCGGGCAGTTCCATGTTGGCAAAACGCGGCGGATAGCCGGGGCTTGGAGCGCCAAAGTAGTTCCAGCCTTCCCACTGCGTCTCAGTTCCCGGTATGTAGGGGTAAGCGTAGAGCACTTCGCCCTTGGAATTGGTCACCGGGGTCATTAAGCGCTTGACCGCAGCCACCTGTTTTGCATCCAGGCAATCAGGGCCACTGCTCCCGGAAGCGCAGGCAACCATTTCGGGCTGCCAATTGCAAGAAGGCGGATCGGTGACGAGTCCTTCTTCCACGCCGGCCTGAGCGCCACAATGCTCCAGCACGGATTTGTGCACGGCTTGAGCGGCCGCAGCGTTGAGCACGGAGCCGCCGTGTCCGTCGCTGACAGCTCGCGCAAACCAAGCCGCAGCGATGGTGCTACGTCCGGTGTAGTCGTACACGGGAGCACTGGGCATTAACCCATCGAAGTCTTCCGGAAATCGTTGGGCTTCCAGCAGAACGGCTTGCCCGCCTTTGGAGTTGCCGGCCATGTAGGAGTGCTTGATCGGCTTGCCGTAGTAGTGCGTGGCGATGGCCTTGGCAATGAGGGTGACGACGTGATTGCTGCGCCAGCCAAAGTCCTCCTGTAATTCGGGAGCGTTCGCGGCCCAGATGCCGTCAAATCCCAAAGCGCTGTCGTGTCCGCCATTTCCTGTGACCGAGGCATAGCCCCGCGCGAGAGCAAGATTGCAGCGCCTAGCGTCGGAGTAGCCGCAGAAGCCGCCGCAAGCGACAAAAAAGAAGTTTTGATTCCAATCGCTGAGCAGCGGCAGCTTCAATGCGAACTTGTTTTGGGGCGCAACGTAGCCGGTGACGTCGCAGTACTGATGGATGCGGCTCGCGATGTGAGCGTCAGTCTTCCCATACCCGCTAGGAACAACTATCCACTGCTCCAGACCGGTCACGGGCACCTCAACCAGGCGTGCCGAGGTAATGAGGGCTGGACCTCCCGGGGCGGCTTCCAGGTTGAGCTGAGCCAGAGCGGCGCACTTCTGCGCGTCAGGATCAGGCGGCGGCCCGGCGGGCGCGTTCTGCGCCGCAGCCAAGGTTGACGTAATAAAGCAGAACACGGTGACCAGACCCATTCGGGCCACTCGGAACGCGAGGTTGCCTCGCTGGGGAGCAGACGCTTCCGCCGATTCCGCAGGCGGACGCTTCGGAAAATCATCCTTCATCTCACCTCTCCTTCTGAAATCCTTATCTTCACCGCTCTTGTTTCCTCGCTAAGAAGGGCTGTGCGACATACAGAGCAGAATGTCACGGGACTTGCCGTGTGCTCGGCGATCTCGTCGGGAAGCTCTTCTTCCGGTTTTCTTCGTAGGCGCGAGTGGTTCTCCGGTTCTGAGACTTCTAAGCAATGCCATGAGCTAATGATTCTTATTTATACCACAGGGCGTCCTACCAACCGATTCTGTTGGCCTTGTTCTGTTCGTCGAGCCACGCCTGGAGCGGCGCGAAGTATTCCAGGATCGCGCCGGCATCCATCTGTTTCTCGCCGGTGAGGGTTTCCAACGCCTCCGGCCATGGCCGGCTCATTCCCATCTCCAGCATTTTCGCGAGCTTCTCTCCGGCTGCCTTGTTCCCGTAAATCGAGCAGCGGTGCAGCGGCCCGGTGACCCCGGCCGTCCGGCATAAGGCGCGGTGAAACTGGAACTGCAGAATGTCCGCCAGGAAATAGCGCATGTAAGGCACGTTCGCGGGGACGTGGTATTTTGCGCCGGGATCGAAATCCGTTTCGCTGCGCGCCCCCGGCGGCGCAATCCCTTGATACTTCAAGCGCAGCTCCCACCAGGATTTATTGTAGTCGCCCGGCTTGATCTCCCCCGAAAAAACTCCCCAGCGCCATTTGTCCACCAACAAACCAAACGGAAGAAACGACACTTTCTGCAGCGCCATATTGAGAAGCAAGCCGATATCCGCGGACGGCGGCGGGACCGTTTCAATCAGGCCGATGTGCTTCAAATATTCCGGCGTTACGGAAAGTGCGATGGTGTCGCCTATCGCTTCGTGGAAGCCGTCGTTGGCGCTGTCCCGGAACAGCGGCGGCTGCGGGTTATACGCCCGCTGGTAGAAATTGTGCCCCAGCTCGTGGTGGATCGTCCGGAAATCCTCGTCGGTAATCTGAATGCACATCTTGATGCGCAGGTCGTTTTCCGAGTCCACGTCCCAGGCGCTGGCGTGACACACTACGTCGCGGTCCGCCGGCTTCGTGAAGAGCGACCGTTTCCAGAATGTTTCGGGGAGCGCGCCCAATCCCAGGGAAGTGAAGAACCGCTCGCCGTAGCGCACCATTTCCCGGGGTTCGGTCTTGCGCGCGCGCAGGATTTCCGTGAGGTCATAACTCGATCCGCTCTCGGGCGGCGCCAGCAGCGGATAAACGTTGGTCCATTCCTGGCTCCAGATATTTCCCAGCAAATGCGCGGGAATCGGCCCGCTCTCCGGGACCAGGTCCTTGCCGTATTTCTTCGCGAGCTGCGCCCGCACGTACGCGTGCAAAGAAAGATACAGCGGCCGGACCTGCTCCCACAGCCGGTCCACTTCCTTGGCAAAGGCATCCGGGGGCATGTCATATTTCGAGCGCCACAGCGCTCCAGCATCCTGGAAGCCCATCTCGCGCGAGCCTTTGTTTCCCAGCTCGACAAACCGCTCGAACCGCTTGCGCATCGGCGCACCGATGGCATGCCAGCCAAGCCATGCCCGCTTGAGTTCCTCCGGGTCGCGGTTGGTAGCCATCAGCCGCTCAATCGCGGTGACGTCAAGACATTTCCCCTTCTCGCCCTCCGGGCACCACACCCCCTTTCCGTAGTCCCCATCGAGCGACGCCGCCAGTCTTGCCAGTTCCTTCTGGTCCGCAGGATTGCGCGGCGCCGGAAATGTGGACGAAAGCTTCAGCAATTTCAGCTTGCGCGCGACACCTTCCGGCAGCTTCAGCCCATCGAATCGCCGGGCCTTCGCCGCCAATTCGGTGGTGGCCGCATCGAGCGCTTCATTGGCATCGGCGGCCACCTGTTCGGTATCGTCGGTGATGAAGTTTTCCTGGACCCAGGATGCCCGGCTGGCTTTCACTTGCAGATCGAACAGGCGCTTCTCCGCCTCGTCCGCAAATTTGCTGGCTTCCGCAACTGTCGGCGCAGCTCCTTTACTTTGCTGGGGGGAATGAAATGCAGTTTGCCCGCGGCTTGGAAATGGAAAGAGGAACAGGCTGCCTAACGCCAAGGCAATCCATCGCAACTCTGCGCGTCTAGAGCGTCTCATTCTCCCTCCTTGGCAGGCAAAGTGCGTTGCTCAGTTCCATTTCAGGTTCTTGATCTGCTCAAGATTCACGTTGCCTCCGCTGAGCACGCAAACCACCTTTGACCCGGAAGGCGCTTTCACGAAACCGTGGAGGAGCGCGGCGACGGGTGCAGCAGCGGCCCCTTCAACCACCAGTTTGCAGTGCGACATGATCCAGATCATGGCATCGAAAATGTCTTTGTCCGGCAGGGTCACGATGTCGTCCACGAAGCGCTGCACGACCGAGAATGTAGTCTCCCCGACGCGTTTCACTCGCAAGCCGTCGATAACGCAATCAATCTTGTCTAGCGTTACCACGCGCCCGGCCTCAACGCTCTTTTTCATCGCGGGCCCATCGGACGACTCCACGCCGATGATCTTGATCCTCGGATTGCAGGCTTTGAGCGCCATGGAAACACCGGAGATCAGCCCTCCCCCGCCGATGGGAACGATGGCGACCTCCACCTGAGGAAAGTCTTCATAAATCTCCAGACCAAGCGTCCCCTGCCCGGTGATGAGCTGGATGTCGTCGAAGGGATGAATGTACGTCAACCCGCGTTCTACCGTAAGTTGCTTGGCCTTCTCATTGGCCTCGTCCCAGATCATTCCGTGCTGCACGACTTCCGCGCCGTACGCGCGCGTGGCGTCTACTTTCGATTGCGTCGCATTTTTCGCCATAACCACGACCGCCTGCATTTTGTAACGCCCCGCCGCCAGCGCCACGCCTTGCGCATGGTTCCCCGCCGACGAGCAAATCACCCCTCTTTGCCGCTGCTCGTCGTTCAAGTGGCGAAACTTGTTCATCGGGCCCCGCACTTTGTACGAGCCGCCCTTCTGGAACATTTCCGCTTTCAGCCGTATGTCGAAACCAGTGCGCTCGCTCAACAACCTCGAGGTCAGCAACGGCGTGTGATAGGCAAAGCCCGAAACGACCTTGGCCGCCTCTTGAAAATCGCTCAACTTGACTTCTGGAGCCACGGAAACTTGACTGCTCATAGGATTCCCTTCCTCGTCTTGCGGCGTCCCCGAAGACCGATGAAAGTTGGAAGTGTATCAGACGGACGTGGCCTTCAGGCATTCTTCGCGGCTGGCATCTAAGCGGAAACAAGTTCGAGGAACTTGCTCAGGTCAATATTTCCGCCGCTGACCACGGCGACCACCTTGCCTCCCCCGCACTTGCCGCTCAGCGCCGCCGCCACGGCGCACGCTCCCGCACCCTCGGCAATCACGTGATTGCGCTCGGCGACGAGTTTCATCGCGCGGCGAATTTCCTCGAGCGTGACCACCACCGAACCGGCGAGGGCGTAACGCGCCAGCGCCCACATCCGGGGGAAAACGCTTTTCCCGCCACACCCGTCCACCCAACTGGCTTTCCAGCCGGGGAAATCCTGCGCCGAGCCCATCGCCAACGACCGCGCCAGCGGCGACGCTGTTTCCGGCTCGGCCGCAAAGACTTTCACGCCGGGTTTCCGCGCCTGCATCGCGCACGCGATTCCGCAGGAAAGTCCTCCGCCGCCAAACGCGGCAACGACGGCGTCTACATCCGGCAAATCTTCCAGGATTTCCAGGCCCGCCGAAGCATTCCCCGCGATGAATTCGTCGTCTTCGAAGGGATGAACAAATGTGCCCGACATCGCCGGATGCCGGCGGTCGCCGAGCGCCTTCCAGCACTGATCAAAAGGCGCCTTCATAATGTCCGCGCCGAGCCGACGAATGGCATCGAGTTTCGTGGCTGGCGCAGTGTCCATGACCAGAACTTTGCAGGGAACGCGCGCCTTCTTTGCCGCAAGCGCCACGCCTTGCGCCGCGTTACCGGCGCTGACGGTCCACACGCCGCGGCTGCGCTTGCTCGCAGGCAGCAGGCGCACGGCGTTGTACGCGCCGCGGATCTTGAACGAGCCGATCGGCTGCAGGTTTTCCAGCTTCAGGTAGATTTCGCACGGCGCCTCGGAATAGTTCAGGCGCACGAGCGGCGTGCGGACCGCGGCTTCGTAGACGTGCTTTCGCGCGTCTTCGATCAGTTCGAAGGGAATAATCCTGCGCTCGCTCCCCGCAGCGCTCGCGCGCGTCGCATCCGGTGGCGTGACATCCTCCTTCTTCACTCCGAATCAATCCAGGAGCGCGACGAAGACTTCGTTGGACACCGCCAGCCGCTCCGGCGCAAGCCGGATTCGTCCGCCGTCGCTCTGCACAAGGCCCTGCGATTCCAGTTCGGCGATCCTGCGGCGCAGGTCGCCGCGAAACCATGGATTGTATTGCCGTTCCAGGTGATCCAGGTCAATGCCCTTCAATTGCCGCAATCCCAGGAATATCTCTTCTTCGAGCGCCTGCTGCGGAGTCAACCGTTCCAGTTGCTCGACGGGAATTTCGCCGCGCGCGAGCGACGCAACGTACGCGGCGGGCTCGTGCGCGTTGGCCCAGCGCGCGGTTCCGTTGAACGAGTGCGCTCCCGCGCCGAAGCCGAGGTAAGGCTCGCGGCGCCAGTATTTCAGGTTGTGCCGCGATTCGCGGCCCGGAATCGCCCAGTTGGAGATTTCGTAGTGCTCGAATCCAGCGCGCGACAACCTTTCGCAAGCGCTCTCGTAGAATTCCGCCATCGCATCGTCGCCCGGCAGAGCCTCGGCGCTGTAACGCTTTCCCCCGGCGAGCACTTCCCTGCCGAGGCGGCTGCCTTCGTCAATCTCCATCAGATAAACCGAAACGTGTTCGGGCTGCAACCGCAGCAATTGGCCGAGCGAGTCTTCCCAGCTCGCCCGGGTTTGGTGAGGCAGTCCTGCGATCAGGTCGAAGCTCAGGTTGTCGAAGCCAGTGCGGCGCAGGATCTCGGCCGCGCGGAAGACGTCTGCGCGGCGATGCATTCTTCCGGCGGCAACAAGTTCCTTGTCGTCGAACGACTGAACTCCCAAACTGACGCGCGTGAATCCTGCGGCTTTCCATGCAGCGGCCTTTTCCGGAGTGATGGTTTCGGGATCGGCTTCGAGCGTGACTTCTGCGAGGTCGGCGCGAAAGCGTTCGCGGATCGCGTCGAGGACGCGCGCGAGCGCAGAAGGATCGAGCAAGCTCGGAGTTCCGCCGCCGAGATAAATGGTGTCAACAACCAGCGAATCGAATCCGTCAGGAAGCTCGACGCGCGCCGCGCGAAGCAGCGATTCGTAGCCGCGAATCTCGCGGCAAACCGCTTCGGCGTAAGGCGAGTACAACGAGGCGGAAAATGCGCCGGTGTGGAAATTGCAGTAGGTGCATTTCGTCTGGCAGAACGGAACTTGAACGTAGATGCCGAGGTTCACGATGCGTCCAGAAGAAATGTAGCACAAAGCGGGGCGACGAAAAAATTCTTTGCGGCGAGAAAAAAGGTGGCCGGATGTTTTCTGGCGAAATCTCTTCGGTTGGCGCGAGAGGACGTGAATCCAGCTCAAAAAAATCAGCTCAGCGCGGACGCGGACGCCGCTCCGTAAAACGCGAACCAGGGCTTGGCGGCTTTGAGGCGCTCGTTGACGTTGCCGATGTTTTTCACGCCCTGATTGCCGAGCCAGTCTTCGAGCGCCTTGACGCCCTGCTTGGCGTAAACCGGAATGCCTTCTTTCCAGGTGGCGCGTCCGCAGAGCACTCCGGAGAAATTCGTTCCGGCTTCGGCGGCCAGCTCGAGCGATTCGTTGAAGGTGTCGTTGCTGACGCCGGCGGAAAGATAAATGAAGGGCTTCTTCGCGACAGACGCGGCGCGGCGGAAATGGTCTTTGGCTTCTTCGCGCGAATAAGCCGATTCGCCTTTGCAGGACCGCGCGCCCTTCACGAACGCCAGGGTCACCGGCACCTCCACTTTCATGATGTCCACGGCGTACTGCGGCTTGGAAAATTCCTCCATGCTCTTGCTGACGCACTCGGGTTTCTTGCGCGCGAACTCGATGCCCTTCTCGTCGAGGCCTTCTTCGTAGGTGACGAATTCCAGAAAGAACGGCACGTCGGCGGCGACACATTCCGCGCCGATGCGCTCGACCCAGGCATGTTTGATGTCGTTGACGGGCGCGGGATCGAAGGGCGTGTAGTAAAGCAGAATCTTGACGCAGTCGGCGCCGGCGGCCACCAGGCGGCGCACGGAATAATTGTCCAGCAGGTCGGGCAAACGTCCGGGCTGGGTATTGTCGTAGCCGCTCTTCTCATAGGCGAGCAGGAGGCCGGCGTTTTTCGCGCGCTGCTTCGCGGCATTCAGGCCAAACTCCGGGTCGAGCAGAATGGCGCTGGCGTGCGGCGTGAGGACGCGCACAACCGCTTCCTTGAACTCCGACATCATTTCTCGTGCGACCGCTTTCTTGTCGATGCCCTTCTCTTTGGCAATGGCGCTTTGCAGCGAGCCGCGCTGGTCCATGGCCGCGGCGCCGATGACGCCGCGCTTGTCCGAAACGGCTTGCAAGCCTTTCTGCTTCCCCGCGCTGATCTTCATCGGGTTTCCTCCCTGGTTCCCGCGAATTCTATCAGAAAAAGGCACTGGTGATTTGTGACGGGTGACCAGTGATAGGTGACTCGTGACCGGAAGTTGGTAGTCCACAGTTGACAGTCGAAAGTACCCAGAATCCCCGGTCCCGACAGGAGTCGGGACTCGCGAAGGGCGCTCGTGACCAGTCGTCCGTGGTCTTTGATCTGGTGCGCACGGTTAGCATGACGGAGGGATCCCTCCGCTCGCTGCCCCTCACCTGCTCGTGGCAAGCGCTCGGTCGGGATGACAGCCGATCTCTGATGTCCCCCCTCCCTTGTACCCTTTTTTTGGAAATATGTGATTCTAAAGGGTTTTAAGTCCTTTGTTTTGGAAGTATGTGAGCCATAAGGGTTTGCAGACGCGTTTTTGCAGATATATGTGATTCGAAAGGGATTAGAGCAGAAAAGTCGAGAGTTCACAGCTGAAAGTTGAGAGCCAGCGGTTGAAGGAGGAGAGGCGATGGCGTTCGGGGAGGGCATGGGAGGCGGGCTTATCAGGTGTTGGTGGGTCGGCTCTCAGTATGCTTCATCCATTTTTCCACCCGAATTCTACCATAATTCATGGGATAAGTCAATAGAAAGTTAAGTTCCATAAAATGATAAGGTTAGGCGAGTGATCCCTCGACTCGCGATGCTCGCTCCCTTCGTGCCTCAGGGCAAGCAGGACGAATATGCTGGTCGGATATTCGGTTAAGTCCCATGGAATGATGAAGTTGGCAGGGGGACTCTTTCCGACCCTTCTCAAGAACGGTTCAGCGCAAGCCGGGGTCGGGATCTTCGATCGGCTCGCGAGGCTTGCTCCGCTCCGGGCAGATCGAGCGCAGTTCCGTAACGCAGAGATAGGAACCTTTCGGCTCACTTGATTGCATAACAATGTCGGCTCCCTCGACCCGAGTAGACTGTGGTTGTTCAACGACCAAGGCTCGGGAGGAAGGAGCCGAACATGTTCATTATAGGCGTGGATTATCACCCGAGCTTTCAGCAGATCGCATTTTTC
>DASWCG010000293.1:0-4111 GCA_036390175.1 Candidatus Acidiferrales bacterium
AACGCCCAGATCCAGAGCCAACTGAACGCGGTCACCAAGCAACTGAACATCAACGAGGATCACTTGGCCGCCGCGCGCAAGCAGGGCAAACAGGTCAATCCTGAGTACGTGAAGAAACTCGGCGACCTGGAGTCGTCGGTGAAGTCGCAACTGGCGACCAAAGCCAGCGCCGAGGATTTGAACAAGCTGAACAGCGACGTCACGGGAGTGAGAAGCGATCTGGACGCGACAAAAAACAGCGTGCAGATGGCGCGTGGGGAGCTGGGTACGTTGATTGCCCGGGACCACGAGGAAATTGACGTCCTCCGCCGGATGGGCCAGCGCGACTACCTCGAATTCACGCTGAATCGCAAGAGCGGCGTGCAGAAGATCGGCGACGTCCAAATGGAGCTGCGCAGCACCAACCCCAAGAGGAACCAGTTCACAATCGTGGTTCACGCCGACGACAACCGGTTCGAGAAGAAGAATCGCGCCGTGAACGAGCCGATTTACTTCTATACGAACGGCAGCCGCTCGGCGCTGGAGTTGGTCGTCAACAAGGTAACCAAGGACCGCGCCACCGGGTACTTGAGCGTTCCGAAGGCGCAAGCGCCGGCAGCTTCCGTGTCGGGAGGCTCGTCCGGGCAATAAACCGTAACTTCCAGAGACATCGCCCCCTGCCAGAGCAGTTGGGTGCGGTGAAATAAAAGGGAGGATTTCCCGCGAGGAGTCCTCCCTTCTCGCTTTTGCATTGCAACTCATCCGGAAGCGCTGTATTTTCGTAACAGAAGCTAGGGATTGGGCTTCCGGAAATCGCTATCTTGACCCTGAAACCGTAACCACCTGACCCAGCCTGGGCCCGATCACCGAACAAGATCAACAGGAGGAAAAGTGATGAAGAAGCGGATGGTGTTTGTGGCGGTACTTGCATTTGTTGGAGGCCTCGGCCTGGCGGCGATGGCTGCGTCCGAAGGCTCGTGGACCGGTCACATCAGCGATTCCATGTGTGCAGCGAAGAAAATTGACGCCGCATGCGCGAAGAAGTGTGTCGAGGAGCATGGGGCCAAGTACGTGTTCGTGAATGACGGCGACAATAAGGTCTTTAACCTGGACCCACAGGACAAGGTGGCGGCTCACGCCGGGCATCATGTCACCGTGAAGGGCACGGCGGACGGCGACACGATCAAGGTGACGGATATCAGCATGGTCCCGGAGAAAGACAAGTAAGGGAGCGATCTTAAGAATCTATGGAACGCAGCGGGCCGGACCATTGTGTCCGGCCTGTTGTTTTGTGGTGTCCGATGCCGACGAATACTGACAGGACTCAATCGGGCGGATGCAGGCGCCTGCCTTCATGGGGGACGCTGGGGGCAGCGACTCCCCGGGTCGCCACATGCAGGCGAATCAGCGAGCGCTGCAAGGCGGCGGCTGCGCGGGCCCAATCTATGCTGGCGCTGGTGCCGGACGCGAGGCGCTTCTCGGCGCGCTCCCGCGCTGCCTTGGCGCGCTGGACGTCAATCTGCCCGGCATGCTCGGCGATTTCGGCAAGAACGGAGACGCGGTCCGGCAGCACTTCGGCGAACCCGCGAATGATGGCCAGATGCCCGGTCTCCTGCCCGCCGCGATAGGTGAGCACGCCGATTCCTAATTCGGTGATCAGCGGCGCGTGCCCCGGCAGAATGCCCAGCTCTCCATCGGCACCGGGAAGCTGCACGGCGTGCACACTCTGGCTCAGGAGCTGGCGCTCCGGGGTGACGACCTCGAGTTGGATGGAGTCCGGAATCATCGCGCCTATGCCGCTGCGGCGGCCATCTGCTTCCCTTGCTCGAGGGCTTCTTCGATGGTGCCGACCATGTAGAACGCCTGCTCGGGAACATCGTCGTGTTTGCCTTCGACGATTTCCTTGAATCCGCGGACCGAATCGGCAATCTTGACGTATTTGCCTTCCTTGCCTGTGAACTGCGCGGCGACGAACATGGGCTGCGAGAGGAATCGCTCGATCTTGCGCGCGCGCGACACCGTGAGCTTGTCTTCATCGGAGAGCTCTTCGATGCCGAGAATGGCGATGATGTCCTGAAGCTCTTTATAGCGCTGCAAGACGGATTTGACGGCGCGGGCCACCGTGTAGTGCTCCTGACCGACGATGCGCGGGTCAAGGATGCGCGAGTAGCTGGCCAGCGGATCCACCGCCGGATAAATGCCGCGCTCGACGATCTGCCGGCTGAGGTTCGTGGTGGCGTCGAGGTGCGCAAACGTGGCCGCGGGAGCGGGGTCGGTATAGTCGTCGGCGGGCACGAAAATCGCCTGTACGGATGTGATGGAGCCGTGCTTGGTCGAAGTGATGCGCTCCTGCAACTCGCCGATTTCGGTGTTGAGGTTTGGCTGGTAGCCGACGGCGGAAGGCATCCGTCCAAGGAGCGCGGAAACTTCCGAGCCGGCCTGGACGAAACGGAAAATATTGTCGATGAAGAGGAGGACGTCGAGATGCTCCTCGTCGCGGAAATACTCGGCGACGGTCAAGCCGGTGAGGCCGACGCGCAGGCGCGCTCCGGGCGGCTCGGTCATCTGGCCGTAAATCAGCGCGGCGCGGGATTTCTCGGAGTCGCCCGGCACAATGACACCGGATTCCGCCATTTCCAGCAGCAGGTCGTTGCCTTCCCGGGTGCGCTCGCCGACGCCCGAGAATACCGAGACGCCGCCGTGTTTCATGGCCACGTTGTGAATCAGCTCTTGAATTATGACGGTTTTGCCCACGCCCGCGCCGCCGAACAACCCGATTTTGCCGCCTTTCAAGTACGGCTCGATCAGATCCACAACCTTGATGCCCGTCTCGAACATTTCGAGCTGTGTGGATTGGTCTTCGAGAGACGGCGCGGGGCGGTGAATCGGAAAGCGCGTGGTGTGCTTTACGGGCCCTAAGCCGTCAACGGGCTCGCCCAGGACATTCAAAACGCGGCCGAGGGTGCCGCGGCCCACCGGCACGGAAATCCCTTCGCCCAGGTCGGCGGCTTTCATGCCGCGCACCACGCCCTCCGTGGGCTTCATCGCCACGGTGCGCACGCGGCCTTCGCCGAGATGCTGCTGGACCTCGGCGACGATGTCGAGCGGTTCGGCGACGTTGTAGCCTTCGCTGGTGATGCGCACGGCGTTATAAATCGCCGGAAGATGCCCTTCTTCGAATTGCACGTCCAGGACCGGACCGATTACCTGAACGACATGTCCGACCTGTGCGGTTTTCTCCGCCATCTCCCTCTCCTTATGATGCGTCCCTTCAAGCTGTGGACGCCGCGCCGCCGATAATCTCTATGATTTCCTTGGTGATGGCGGCCTGGCGAACCTTGTTCATGTGCAGCGTGAGCGCGTCAATGACCTCGCCCGCATTATTGGTGGCCGAATCCATGGCGGTCATGCGCGCGGCGTGCTCTGCCGCCGAGGATTCCAGCATCGCGTGGAACACCTGCGTCTCGACATAGCGCGGAAGCAAACGGCCCAGCAAATCCGCGGCGGGCTGTTCGTAAATGTAATCCACCTGCGCCGCGCCCGCCCCTCCGCCGGAGGGATCTTCTTCCCGCAGGGTTTCCACCGGCAGGAGCTTTTCGAGCATGAGCTTCGGAGCGATGACATTCTTGAATTCGCTGTACACCATGTAAACGGCGTCCACCTGCGCCGAGGAATAGAGCTCATTGATGAGAGCCGCGATTTCGCGAGCCGTGGAAAACTCCACTTTCGCGAGCACGTTGACGTACTCGCCGAGAAACGGGAAGTTCTGTTTGCGCAAGGCGTCGCGCCCCTTTCTGCCGACGGGGATGACGAACAGTTTGCGCTCGCGATGCGCGCGCAGGAACTCCAGGGCCTTGCGGAGGATGTTGGCGTTGAACGCGCCGCAGAGGCCGCGCTCGCCGGTCAGGACCAGGGTCAGAATCTTCGCCTCATCGCGGCGAGCCATCAGAGGATGCACGGGATTTTCGATCCGCGCCATGGTGGAGCGCAGCACCCTGGCAATCTGCGCGGCATAAGGCCGCGCGGAAATAGCGCGGTCCTGCGCCCGCCGGAGCCGCGCCGCCGCGACAAACTTCATCGCACGCGTGATCTGCTGGGTATTTTTCACCGAGCGGATGCGGCGCCGGAAATC
>DASWCG010000294.1:0-38471 GCA_036390175.1 Candidatus Acidiferrales bacterium
TTTTAGTCGGGGAGAATCAAAGACCACGCAGAAAAGCGTGACCGCGCGACGAGGAGAGAAAAAACAACCGGGGCGCTCCGCTGAGGGGCCGAGGCACCCCGGCTTATCCTGCCCACTTCCGCAGGGCGTGAGCAAGAAGCGATCTACGCGGCGTTTTCGTCGCCACGCAGAAATTCGTACCGTTCGATGGCTGCCACCACACCAATGGCGCCGTCGGCCTTGCTCTCGGTGCGCTGGATGCGTCCCAAGCAACGGACACGAACGGGGCCGGCCAGAGTGATTTCGTTGGGCAGCGTCAGAAGGATTTCCACCGGAGAGCCTTCCTTCACTTCTTTGGGAAGGAAGAAATAGACGCCGCGCGAGCTGACGTCATGGGACTCGGTGGAAGCTTCGCCAACCGCAGAACCGGCAGTCCAGCGAACGGTCAGAGGCAACTTGATATTAAAACGCTGATTCGTCCGGCGTTCCTCAGCAGCTGACAAGGATGACCTCCTACTACTTTATGGGCAAATTCTAGCGCGCCGACCCGGAATCCTCAATAGAACGGAAGTCACAAATATGATTGGCCCCCGACCTGTACGAATGTACTAGTACCCAGCCAATTTCCTGGGACTTTTAGACTATCGGCCTGCGAAGAAGGATCGTCGGTCAAGCCTGGTCAATCAAGCGGTGATGGATGGCGTAGAGAGCCAGCTCCAGCCGGTCAGACACACCGAGCTTGTCGAAAATATTGTGCAAGTGATTTTTGACGGTCTGCTCGCTGATGAACAGTTTTTCGCCGATTTCCTTGTTGCGAAAACCCTGCGCCACGAGCTGGACAATTTCCTTTTCGCGGTCGCTCAGAAGAGGCTTCTCACGGCGCGAGCCGGCTTCGGCGGACTTCGCAAAAGCCTTCATGACCTCAGCGGTCATGCGGTTGTCGAGCCAGATCTCGCCGGCGTGAACGTGATGGATGCTCTTGAGAAGCAGGTCGGTGGCGGACTGTTTCAAGACGATCCCGCGGGCACCCAGGCGCATGGCGCGAATGACGTCGCGATCGTCTTCGGCGGCGGTAAGAACGATGACGCGAGTGGGCAGCGCGTCGAAGTTCACTTCCTCCAGAACGGCCAGACCATCTTTATCGGGCATGCGCAGGTCGAGCAGGAGGATGTCCGGTTTGAGCTTCGCAAGCATTTTGATGCATTCGCTGCCGTTGGAGGCTTCGCCGATAATGGTCACTTCGTCGTCCGCGTCCAAAAGCTTGCGCAGACCATCCCGGAAAATGGCGTGGTCGTCGGCGAGCAGGATGCGAATCTGTTGTTTCGGTTTAGCCATGGATACCGTCTAGCCCAGAGGGACCTCGATGGTCAGCCGCGCCCCGTGGCCGGGACTCGACTCCACCGTCAGCACTCCCCCCACCGTGCGAGCATGCTCCTTAATCGAGATAGGCCCCAAGCGCAAGCGATCCAGTTCGTCCCCCGTAAAGCGCCCGGCAAAACTGAAGCCTTCACCGTTATCGTCTACCACCAGAATGACACGGCTATCATCTTGCCAGAGTTTTACCACGACATGGGAAGCGCGCGCATGTTTTTTTATGTTGTTGAGTGCTTCCCGGTAAATCTGGAAGAGTTCGCGGCAAACCCGGTCCGGGGCCAGCAGGCCGTCGGAGGTGATGAGCAGGTCCAGCGCGATGCCGGCATCATTGCGATAACGCTCGGCAAAACCATGCATGAGGTCAACCAGGTCGGCGCTCTGGACCCGCACAGGGCGAAGATCCGTCACGAGATGGCGAAGCTCCGCAGACTCGTTACGGACGGTCTGCTGGAGGCCGGCGATGCCGGCCGCGGCGTGTTCCGGCGTGGTGGCCGCCTGGCGGCGCAGGACGTCGAGCTGAATCTCGACACTGAGAAGCGTCTGCAGAATGCCGTCGTGGAGGTCGCGGGAGATGCGGCTGCGTTCGGCTTCGATGGCGCGGGCGCGCATGTGGCGCAGCAAGAACAGATTCTCGAGGGGCGACCCGAGGTGGCGGACAACGGTCTCGAACCAACGCAGCTCCTGCTGGGTGACCTTATGGGTGAAATTTATGAGCACAATCCGGCCGGCAGGCTGTCCACTATGGTCGAACGTCGCCGTCGCAAGAGAGAGGACGTGCAAGTCTTCCTGCGAAGTATGGGGAAGGCGCGGCAGCGTGGTGAGTTTGCGGGCGTCGCGCCGGTCCCACCCAAAACCTTCCCCGGGGCCTTCCAGGCTGTTCCAGCAGAGAGTGGCGTCAAGGTCATCGAGCAGGTAAGCGTCGGCGCGCGCCAACGTGATGCTTTCCGGGCTGATTCGCTCACTCTCCCCGGGCTTCACTTTCCAGACAAAGATGCGCTCCAGATCGGAGTCACGGAAAGCCAGACAAGCTTCCTGGCAGTTAAAGTGCCGGGCGAGCTCGTCGAGCATGAGCCGGAGCGATTCGGCCATGCCTTGATCCACTTGCAAGAGTGAGCTGATGCGCGCGAGAAAGTCGTTCTCGGACGAATGGCGCCGGCTGCGCTCGCCCAGGAAAGCCAGGCCGACGCCTCCGGCGAAGGTTCCCACGGCAAGGGCAGTCCAGGAAATCACTGCGGGCCAATGCACGACTCCATGAACGGCAACACGAACGACCAGCGCGAGCGAAACGGCTCCCGCGAGAACGATGGCGCGGTGAAGGCCCCAGCGAATTCCCGCGGCGAAGGCGACGAAAAGATAGGGGAACCAGATGGCCACCTCGGAGGGACTGATGAACAGGAAAACGATGAGAGCTGCGAGATCCACAACAAGAGGCAAATGCCAACCGCCCTTATGGAAAAGCTGCTCGGCGGAAATGACCACCAGAGCAAAGATGAGATACCCGAGCAGGAAGACGAACGGCAGGTCGTCTCCGCCGACATGCTTGAGCTCGAGCAGATCCACAACCGCCAGGATCAGAAAAATGGGCCTGGCATAGGCAATCTGCCTCTGGAGGTAACGGCTTTCTGCGGCATTCGGCTGCATGCGTTTGGAGAACCGGGGCTGACCTACAGTCTAGCAAGGCCGGCTCATCGCGCAAACCGCAGAGTTCCTGCTTGACAACGCGCCCGTTTGCGGCGCTGCTTCTCCCTCCCTGCACGGCCGTGTTATGATTCCGCAGGGTGGTGAGCGTAGCTCAGCTGGTAGAGCATCGGACTGTGGCTCCGAGGGTCGTGGGTTCAAATCCCATCGCTCACCCCAACTAGACCCACTAATGCCGGTCCTCTAACCTGCTCGTCCCCAACAAACGACGGAGTTGCCTGAAGAGAAACATCTAAATAGGTCATGGCGTACCTGCTCAGACATTCGTAATCGATTAGACCTAGCTCCATCCAAAACGGCTTGGCTTCGTTTTGATAGGCAATCGGCGAAGCCAGGGATTTCCGTGGAAAAGAATAATTATCCGTTGACTGCGTTCGAACTACATATCTAAAATCGCCGGTCAGGGGCTGCACATAGTTCTTGAGAAGGTCCGGAGGCTCCTATGGAAATCCTCTCTGGTACAGAGTACTCAACGGACAGAAGAAAACCGAAGCGTTGTCGTCTACGATTTAGCGTCGCCCTCTTTTTAACTGTGACGCTGCTGATTGTGACAGCGTGGTCCAAAGCTCACTGGAATGATGATCCGTGGAAGGCCAAAGACTACAAGACCTGGACATCGGAGGACGTGGAAAAGATCTTGTACGATTCGCCCTGGGTGAAGATGGTGGAAATGAGCGCGCCGTGGCTGAAAGGTCCGGTGCATTATCTGACGCCATTGCCGACAGACTGCAATGGAAGGCCCGACATGACCAAGGGCAACAGGACCCCTTCGTCGTGGGCCACAGGGAGCACGGAGTCCATCGTGATTTTCCAAGTCACCTGGCAGTCAGCCCGCACCATCCGCGCGGCCAAATTCCGGATGGCCAGCCTGTGCGGCCGAGTGGATCTGGACCGGGGTGACGAGGTGCTCGAGGAACAACCGGAGCAATACATCATCATCGTCAATTCCCCGGATATGGCCCCGTTTGACGGCATGGATGAAGATGCGCTGATGAAGAGCACCTCTCTTTTGTTCAAGAAGGCACAGAAGAAAGTCGGCCCGGAAACGGTGCTCATCGGGCGCTACGGCAGCAGCAAGACGGTGTACAGCCTGGCCTTCAAGTTTCCCAGGAAAACTGATGCGGGCGAACCGCTTCTCTCGCCGGACGAAAAAGAAATTGAGTTTATTTCCCAGGCGGGAAAATTCAATCTAAAAGCCAAGTTCCAGCCGCCTAAGATGCTTGGCAAGAACGGGCCCGACCTCTAGGCACAGCGAGGCCGCCTCGTGACCCGCAATCCGGCATCGAAAAAATAGTCAGGGTTTCCAATCGGGCAAGCGGCCCGGGGTGTGGGGCGCTCCGGCCAAGTCCATGGCCTTTTCCAGCTTGGCCAAATCCACTTCGACCAGTTCGTGCAGCTTCGCCAGCACAGGGGCAAATTCCTTGCCGGCGACCTCATATTCGCCGAGCTGCGTCTTGGTGGGGCGCGCGGTCGAGAGCCGCTCGGCCGAAACGATTCCATTGACGCGTTCGGCGATCGAGCGGGCCGTATTCTCCTGATACGAGCGCAGCACATCGTCGCCGCGCAGCGCGCGCAACAATTGTTCGAACTGATGGCGAATCGCCAGGGCGTCGTCCCCAAGCTTACGATCGGCCGCGGGAGTCGCTTCGAGCGCGCGGTCAATTTGTGCAAGCCGCTCTTTGATGCTGTTGGCGGACTCCAGCGCGCCAATCACGGCGCCCTGCAGCCGCGCGACCTTTCGCTGAAACACAACAAGGGCGGCGCGGTCGCCGGGAGACATTTGCTGAATACCTTCCGCGACGACGTTGAAAGTTTGCGGCCCGGCTAGATCGGTCCACACGCCGCCGACGCGTTGCCCGAGCGTCGCTCGATAGGTTCCCGGCATTACCAGGGGCCCTTGGGGGCCCCGCCGGTCATCGTCGTCAGGCTCCTGCGGGCGCGCCGGGGGCAACGAAGACGGCGGGTAACGCAGATCCCAACTGGCACGGTGAAACCCGCCGGTGACCGGGCCCTCGACGTAGCGCACAACATTTCCGTCCGCGTCGGTCACGGTCAAGACAATCGTGGGCGCAGGCTCATCGGCTTCGGCGCGCAGTTCGTCAGGAGCGGGATACGCCAGAGTCTTCCCCGACTTCCCGGCCTCGTGCTCGGCTTCGATTCGCCACTCTTTTCTTGTTTTCAGACCGTCTTTCAGGTAGTAGGTGAACCGCGCGCCGAACGGCGGATTCGGCGCCGTGAAAAATGGTTCTCCCTGCCAGCCCTTGCCCGTCCCGCCCAGGTTGAGCGAAGGCAAAAACAGCAAAGCATCCGGAACGGCAAAAAGGACCGCTTGCTTGTCGAGCATTTCCGTAGAAAGTTCGCGCAGAGGGCTGTAGTCGTCGAGGATGTAGAAGCCGCGGCCAAATGTGGCCAGAACCAGATCGTTCATTTGCGATTGGATGGCCAGGTCGCTGACGGGTATGGTGGGCAAGCCGCCGCGCAGGCGCGTCCATTTCTCTCCGCCATCGTTGCTGAAGTAGAGAGCGAATTCCGTCCCCACAAAGAGCAGGCGGGGATTCACCGGGTCCTCGGCGATGGCGATGACGGGGCCATTCGCGGGGAGATTGTTTTGGATTGGCGTCCAAGTGTGCCCCGCATCCGTGCTCTTGGACAGATACGGCTTGAAGTCCGCCATTTTGTGATTGTTGAATGCGGCATAGACGGTATTCGCGTCGTGCTGAGAAGCGACGATACGGCTCACGTAGGTCCGGTCGGGCACGCCGGGGAACGATTCCATTTTGCGCCAATGCGCGCCGCCGTCTTCGGTGACGTCAATCAAGCCGTCGTCGGTGCCTACGTAAATCAGCCCCTCCTTCTTGGGCGATTCGGCCAGCGCCGAAGCATTGCCGTAAAACGCCGTTGATTGGCTCTTCGCCACTGCTTCCGGCCCCCAGACGCGGCCCATCACGGGCAGCGAATTGCGGTCCATCTGGCGCGTCAAGTCGCCGCTGATCGCGCGCCACGAATCGCCGCGGTCGTCGCTGCGGAACAACATCTGAGCGCCGAAATAAAGCCGCGTGTGGGAATGCGGGCTGATGAGGAATGGCGAGTCCCAATTCCACCGCAACGGCGGCTCCCCGGGGGGCGCTTCCGGCACGATTCCCATCCGCTCGCCGGTCTTGCGGTCGTGCCGAACCAGGTTTCCGTTCTGTAACTCGACGTAAATCGTGTTCGGGTCTTCGGGATCAATTTGCGAACGGAAGCCGTCGCCGCCATGCGTGAAAAACCAGTCCGCGTTCACGATGCCCGCCGCACTGCGCGTGCGCGAGGGCCCGCCGACGCTGGAATTGTCCTGAGTGCCGCCGTACACGTAATAGAACGGCGCGGCGCGGTCTACGGCGACATCATAGAATTGCCCCAGCGGCAGATTGGCCTTGAAGGTCCAGTTTTCGCCGCGGTCGAAGCTTTCATAGACGCCGCCGTCGCAGCCCACCAGGTAATAATTTGTGTCGCGGGGATCGATCCAGATGACGTGGTTGTCCACGTGTTTCGATTTCGTGCCAAGCAGATGGAGCGTGTGGCCGCCATCGTCGGACACCTGGATGTTCACCCCCATCACGTAAATGCGGTCCTCGTTCTTGGGATCCACGAAGAGAGTTCCGTAATACATGGCGCCGGAATCGTATTCGTTGCGACGCTCCCAGGTGGCGCCGCGGTCCAAAGACCGGAAGATGCCGCCCTTGTGTTCGGCGGCCTCGACTGTGGCGTAAACGATGTTCGGATTCGTGGGGGCCACGGCCAGGCCAATGCGGCCCAGGTCGACCGTGGGCAGTCCGGAAGTGAGCTTGGTCCAGGTGCCACCGGCGTCGCTGGATTTGTACAGAGCGGATTCCGGGCCGCCATCAATCAATGTCCAGACGTGCCGCCGCCGCTGATACGCTGCGGCGTAGAGCACGTCAGGGTTATCAGGCGCCATCACCACGTCGGTCACGCCGGTGTTCTCACTGATGGAGAGAACGGCTTTCCAGGTTTTCCCGCCATCGGTGGTCTTGAACAGTCCGCGGTCGCCACCCGGCCCCCACAGCGGACCTTGCGCGGCGATATAGACCGTGCTGGAGTCGCGCGGATCAATCAAGATGCGCGCGATGTGCTCGGAGTTTTTCAGCCCGAGATTCTTCCACGACTTGCCGGCATCGTCCGAGCGGTACACGCCGTCGCCGTAGCCGACGCTTCGCTGGCTGTTGTTCTCTCCGGTTCCGACCCAGACAACCGAAGGGTTCCTGGGATCGAGGACCACCGTGCCAATCGAATACGAGCCCTCACGTTCGAAGACGGGAGTCCACGTCGCGCCGTCGTTCACCGTCTTCCACACGCCGCCGGAAGCCGCGGCAACGTAGTAGTGCGCGCGATTTGCGGGATCCACGGCGATCGAGACGATGCGTCCGGAAACTAGGGCGGGGCCGATGGAGCGCAGCTCTAATCCGGAGAACTTCTCGCTGAACTTCTCCTCCGGGGACTTTTCTTCCGAGGACTTTGCAGCGCCGGCCTGCTTAGCAGCTTCGGTCGCCGGAGTCTGCGCGGGCTTGCCCTTAGCGGCCGGCCCGCGTTTCTGCGCGTGCGCCGCGCTGCCTTCTGCGATGGAGGTCAGCAGAAACGAAACAACCAAAAAGGCGCGGGAAAGTTTCACAGCGGCCCCCCCCTCCCAAATGTTTTCTTTTGCCCAGTGATTCGCGCGGGCACCGATGATACTCCAGACGTGGAGGTTCGCAGAGAGGTTTCAACGGAGGGACATCGTGCAAGCAGAGTTCAGCGCAGCGGCGCCCTTCCAGAAACAGCGGAGAACCCAAGTCAAACAACGGTGGCGACCGGCGCTATCGGCGCCCATACAGCGTAATCTTGTCATCCACCACGTTGGCGATATACCGGCCTTCGGAAAGAAACTGCATGACTTTATGACCTGTGCGGGCCAATTCCGCCCAGCGAGAATTGGTTCGAGGGTTCTGTTCGAGGCCACGTATTTCCTTCCCGTCAAAGGAGAAGTCCACCTGGCGCAACCGGTTCTTGGCGGTGCGGCGGACCGGAAAGTTCCCGCCGTTGAGGCTCACTTCCTGGCGGCCCTCAACCAAGGACTGCCGCCAAACGGAAATCAATGCCTCTTCCAAATCCATTTGCCTACCCTTTGCAAGCCAGCGATGACTCCTTCCGGCCGGGTGGATTATCCCAGAGTTGCCCCATCTATGTTACTCTCCCGGCGTCAGGATTTTCCCGAGGCAAGCTCATGGGCAAACCAAAGATTTATCTCACGCGCCCGCTATTCGATGCCGCGCGGCAGCTGCTGAGCGAACATTTCGAAGTCGAATACTGGACCAGCCCGGAGCGAATCTCGCGCGTCGAGCTCTTGAGCGCCGTCCGGGAAAAAGAAGCGCTGGTCTGTCTGCTGACCGAAAAAGTCAATGAGGAGCTGCTGGCAGCCGGGCCGAAACTCCGGATCGTCGCCAACGTGGCCGTCGGCGTCGACAACATGGACCTCGCGGCGTGTACGCGCCGCGGCGTCGTGGCCACGAACACGCCGGGGGTTCTCGACGAAACGACCGCCGACTTTGCCTGGACGCTTCTGATGGCCGTGGCGCGGCGCCTGGTGGAGGGAGACCAACTCGCTCGCTCCGGGGCGTGGAAAGGCTGGGACCTCGACCAGTTGTGCGGCGCCGACGTTTGGGGCAAGACTCTCGGCATCCTTGGCTTCGGGCGAATCGGCCGGGCGGTGGCGCGGCGTTCCAAAGGATTCAAGATGCGCATCCTTTACCACGATGCGGTGCGCGCGCCGGCTGAAGTCGAAGCGGAGCTCGGCGCGGAATTCGCTGAGTTCAACAATGTCCTCGCCGAATCCGATTTCGTAACGGTGCATGTCCCGCTGCTTCCGGAGACGCGGCAATTGATCTCCGCGCCGCAACTCGCCCGGATGAAACCTACGGCCTTCCTGATCAACACCTCGCGCGGGCCGGTGGTGGACGAGGCCGCGCTGGTGGCGGCGCTGGAACGCGCGAAGATTGCCGGCGCCGCGCTCGACGTGCATGAGAACGAGCCGTTCATCCATCCCGGGCTGCGCCGGTCCAACGTGATTCTCACGCCGCATATTGCTTCGGCTTCCTTGGAAACGCGCACGAAGATGGCGTGCATGGCCGCTGAAAACGTAATCGCCGTGTTCCAGGGACGCACTCCGCCGAACACGCTGAACCCGGAAGTCTTGCAGAAGAAGCAGGCCGGCGCCTGAAGGACGGGCCTTCTCTGGCAAGCGCCGTGGCCACGTCACTTGTGAAATCGCCTGACCCCATTCTGGCATGTCCGACCTGAAGAAAATCGCCCGGCAAATTTTCCGGGAGACGCTCGCCGCCATTGATATTCCGCGAACGATGCAGCGAAAACTCGCGCGCGCGGGAACCGTTATTCCTTGCGGAGAGACCCCGGTTGACCTGCGCGATTACGACCAGTTGCGTGTTGTGGCGTTTGGAAAAGCAGCGCATGCGATGGCCGAAGGTCTGATCGGTGTGCTCGGGCCGGAATTTGGCGTGAGCGGCGTTGTGTCGGCCCCGACAGAGCCGCAGCGAACCCTGGAAGGATTCCGGTATTTCGCCGCCGGTCATCCGGTCCCGACGGTCCAAAGCCTGCGCGCAGGCCGCGCCATCCTCGATCTGCTGCAGGACTGCGGCGAGCGGGCGCTGGTCTTCTTCCTGCTGTCCGGCGGAGGTTCCGCGCTCGTCGAATTGCCGCTCGATCCGGCGATGACACTGGCGGATGTGCAAGCTCTGCATCGGCTGCTGGTCACCTGCGGCGCGCCGATTGACTCCATCAACGCTGTCCGCAAGCATCTTTCGGCGGTGAAAGGCGGACGTCTTGCCGAAGCCGCGCCTCTCGCGATGAAGCTTACTTACGGTGTGACGGACGTTCCAGAGGGAAAAGAATCCGCGCTGGCGTCGGGTCCGACCATCCCCGATCCGACGACGATTGCCGACGCCGAACGCGTTGTCCGGGATTTTGGCTTGCTCGGTAAATTCCCTCCGTCCGTCCACGCAATTTTCGCGCAGGGCCGGCTGCGCGAGACGCCCAAGAAAAACGACCCCGCCTTCGCGCGCGCCCACTTTCAAATTCTTCTGGGCAGGCACGACCTGTTTCACCCCGCCCACCGCGCCGCCGAAGCCGCCGGGTTTGTCACCCTGTGCGATAACGCGACGGACGATTGGCCGCTGCAGCGCGCGGCGAGCTTTCTGCTGGAGCGGCTGGATTTGCTCCGCGACGCGAATCCGGGGCGATGCGTCGCCGTCATCGCTGACGGAGAGGTCAGCTCGCCGGTGACTGGTGATGGAGTGGGCGGGCGCAACGCGGCGTTTGTGCTGGACTGCGTCGAAAAAATCGCGGGGAGGAAGATCGCGGTGCTGAGCGCGGGAACCGACGGCATTGACGGATCGAGCCCTGCCGCCGGCGCGGTGGCCGACGGCCAGACGCTGGAGCGGGGGCGCGCCGCCGGGCTTGCTCCTGAGGACTATTTCCGCCGCAGCGATTCCTTTAGTTTTTTTGCGCGGCTTGAGGACGCCGTCGTCACGGGACCGACGGGCAACAATCTCCGCGATCTCCGGATCCTGCTCGCGGAGTAACTTGAAGAGGAACCTCCCGGCGAGGTGCCCTTCTATCTTCGAGAAGTTCGATGGATTTTATGTCCCGCTGCAGTGAGAGCCGCGATCGTTCGACCGAGATCCTCTTCTGCGACGATCAAGTGGTCGGTGTTATAGGTCGAAACCACGAAGATGGAGATGCCCGCGTCCGCGAGCGGCACCGCGAGCGCAGCCAACACGCCAATTTCGGAAAATTCAACGGGGCCATGTACGCTCAAGACTGCCCTGCCCCGCTGGCTCTTGACACTGCTTGGGACGCACGCCTCGTCACAAACTATGGAAAGGTCATCGGCCGTGCGCGTAACGCAGACGAGGCCTTTGTTGGGGAGCCAAGCAGGAAGCGGCGAGGAGAGCCCCAGCCGGCACACGGCGAAGCGTTCGGGCAAAACGGAAAGCTCCAATCGGCGAGGCGGCATCGAGAATGTACTCCTTCAGAAAAGGCCTTTCACCAGCCCCCCATCCACGGCAATCGAAGTCCCGGTGATGTAGCTGGCGCGTTCCGAAGCAAGAAATGCGACTAGCGCGGCGAACTCCTCGGGGCGTCCGACGCGGCCGAGGGGAGTCTGACGGCTCCACTCGGCGAAAATCTTTTCGCGCCCCGCACCGGAGCGCGCCGCAATGGATCCGGCCAGCTCGTCGAGGCGCTCGGTGAGCGTGTAACCCGGCAGGACGTTGTTCACGGTGATTCCATCGGCGCCGAATTCATTGGCGAGCGTGCGCGCCAGGCCCGTCACCGCAGCGCGAATGGAGTTCGAGAGGAGCAGGCCGTCAATCGGCTGCTTGACCGAAACCGAAGTGATGGTGATGAGCCGGCCCCACTTGTTCTTGCGCATGCGCGGCAGGACTTCGCGGGCAAACCAGACCGCGCTCATCAGCGTCAACTCCACCGCGGTCCGCCATTCGTCGGGCGAGATGTCGAGAAAGGTTTTTGAGGGCGGCCCGCCGGCGTTGGTGACGCAAATATCCACGCGGCCAAAGCGCTTCTCGACCGCCGCGACGAACTCCGCCACGCGCGCCGCGTTGGTGACGTCGAGCGGCTCCGAGAAAACTTCCCGGCCCGTTGCCGCGCGAATCTGGCTTGCGGCGCTTGCCAAGTTTTCGGCGCTGCGCGCGCAAATGGCCACCTCTGCGCCTTCGCGCGCGAGTTCCTCAGCCACCGCGCGGCCCAAACCTTTGCTGGCAGCGGCAACAATGGCGACTCTCCCGTGCAATCCCAGATCCATGCCAGTATTTCCTCGGCAGCTATTTTCCGCGGCCTTGCATCGTCCATCGAAACTCGGCAATCGTCAATCGTTTCGATTGCCTCGACGCCTGTCCCGGGACTAAGATGCAGCCAATCTTTCTGGCTTCGGAGGCGGTCATGCGGCGCATGTGTCTTTCCACTTTGGTTCTGTGCGCGTTCCTCGCGCATCCCGCTCAGGCGCAAATCGGAAAAAACGTCCCGATCAAGGCAGGCACGCCGGAAGACAAGGCGCTGGCGGAAATCAATGCGACGTCGGATGCGGCGCAGAAAGTGGCGCTGATGGAACAGTTTGTCGCCGATTTCGGGAACAGCGACATGGTCATCGTCGGCTATGACCTGCTGGTGAACTACTACCTGAACGCGAAGAACTACGACAAGGCCTTTGAATACGGCGACAAACTTTTTGCCGCGGACCCGGATAATTTCGCCAATGGCGTAAATATGGTGCGCGCGGCCCAAGAGAAGGGCGATCTTGGCAAGCTCTTCGATTACGGCGAAAAAACCGGGAACGTTGTCGCGCGTTATCGCGCGCAAGGTCCGCCGGAAGGAACCAGCGCCGAGGATTGGGCCCAGCAGAAGGCGCGCACGCTGAGCGATATCAAAGATAACCTGACTTACGTCGAGCAGTCGCTGTTTTCGGCGGCCTACAAGACGGCCGATCCGCAGGCACGCCCGGTATTGCTCACTCGCTTTGCAACGGCGTTCCCGGAATCGAATTACGCGCTGCCGGCAATGGAGGTTGCAGCAACTTCTTACCAGCTAGCACAGAATTATCCGAAGATGCTGGAGGTCGCCAACAAGATCCTCGCGCGGGACATGAATAATCTGGCCATGCTGATTCTTCTATCGGACTACTTCAGCGAAAAAGGGGAACAGCTTGACAAAGCCGAAGGCTACGCAAAGAAAGCGGTGGAGCTCGTAGGCTCTGCGAAAAAACCCGAAGGCGTGACCGACGAGCAGTTCCAGCAACAGTTGGCTCTACAAAAGGGGCTGGCGCTGTCTTCGTTGGGGGAGATTTACATCAACCGGAAGCGCGACGCGCTGGCGCTCGAGAATTTCAAGGCCGCCACGCCGCTGCTCAAGCCCGACCCATTCACGTACGCGCGGAACCAGTACCGCATGGGCTTCGCCTTGCTGAATCTAAAGCGCACGGCGGAGGCCCGCGCGGCGCTCACCGAAGCCGCTTCGATCAATAGTCCTTATAAAGCCCTGGCGCAGGAGAAACTGAAGGAGCTTCCCGCGGCAGCGAAAACGGGCCGCAGGAAATCGTAGCAGTTCCGCAGAATCGTTGACGGCTGGGGCTGCATCTGATGAAATATGGATGGAGGAACGCAACTGCAAGTTCTCCAATTATTTCCAGGAGAATCTAGGAATGGAAATCGCTACATTTGGCGCGGGATGTTTTTGGGGAATTGAGGCGGCGTTTCGGCAAGTGCCCGGCGTCACGGACGCTGTTGTGGGCTACGCGGGTGGGCACACCGCCAACCCCACGTACAAGGACGTGTGCACCGACGGGACCGGTCACGCCGAAGTCGTGCAAGTGACGTTTGACCCGGAACAGCTAAATTACGAAAAGCTTCTGGAAGTTTTCTGGAAGATCCACGACCCGACGCAGCTCAACCGCCAGGGGCCCGATTTCGGCACGCAATACCGCTCGGCGATTTTCTTCCATTCGCCCGAACAGGAAGCCGTCGCGCGCAAGTCCAAAGAACAGGCGCAAGCCTCCGGACGCTTTCGCCGACCCATCGTCACCGAGATCACCGCTGCGTCCGCGTTCTATCGCGCCGAGGAATATCACCAGAGGTATCTCGAGAAGCGCGGTGCGGCTTCCTGCCATTTCTGAGAAGTTCGCTCCGTCTCTCGAAATCGGGGAGAGAGTACCCATTTCGAAGTGGCGGAGAGGGTGGGATTCGAACCCACGGTAGAGTTTCCCCTACACACGCTTTCCAAGCGTGCTCCTTAAACCGCTCGGACACCTCTCCGATTTGCGCGGAACTTTTTTCGCCGTTCAGCCGTGGTCCGGAGCCCGTCCAGAGTAGCAGAAAGCTGTTTCACGCGGTAGAAGAGGCAGAGCATTACACGCGGCTTCGGGCTGCATACTGGGTGGCTGTGCGGCGGGAAAACTCTCTGCTAGACTGGAGTCTGCCGCTCCGGGGTAGTGCAATTGGTAGCACTCCAGACTTTGGATCTGGCTATCCTGGTTCGAGTCCAGGCCCCGGAGCCAATCTTTCCACTGAACCGCCGCCAAGCTCGGCGCTCCATAATCCGCAACCCTCAGGCCGCCTTAACCCTGGGCAGCTTTTCGCCTGCCTGTTTGGCGCTTTCGCACTCGCGGGTGCATCGTCTCAGCGAATGGGCTTCCCGTCATTGACATCGTGCCATCCCAGCGATTGGGCGAGGGCAGATGAATATCGAACTGGTCCAGAACCCGCATCACAATTTGGTCCACAATATCCTCCGCCGTCTTCGGGTGAGTATAGAAGGCCGGGACCGGCGGGAAGATCACCACGCCCATGCGCGAGAGCTTCAGCATGTTCTCGAGGTGAACGTCGTTCAAGGGGGCCTCGCGCACGACCAGCACTAATTTCCGGCGCTCTTTGAGGACCACGTCGGCGGCGCGGTGAATCAGGTTGTCCCCGTGGCCGTTGGCAATGGCGGCCACCGATCTCACGCTGCACGGGCACACCACCATCCCCCGGGTGAGGAACGATCCGCTGGAGATCGCCGCCCCTTCGTCCTGTGGCGGATAATGGTGCGTGGCCATTTGCTGGACCTGTTCCAGGCTATAAGGCGTCTCATGAGCGAGAGTGCGAACACCCCACTTGCTCAACACCAGATGCGTCTCCACCTCGGAACTCTGCAAGACTTGCAGCAGACGCACTCCGAGAATGGCTCCGGTAGCGCCACTGATTCCGACGATTAATCTGGAACGGCCGTCGCCCATCATTCTCTTTTCCTGGAGAGCCCTGCGCTTCCGCGCGATTATAGTCCGTCGCTGCGCGCTTTGCGATTACCGAATTAGCATGCCCCTGGGCACTTGCAACCATACCGTTGAAGCAATAGATTGTCTGCTGGCATGCCCAACCTTCATCCCGAATTAATCGCCCTCGGATTCATCTGGTTCATCGTGTTCCTGTTTTCCACCACGTGCCATGAAGCCGCGCACGCGCTGGCGGCGAAGCTGGGCGGAGATCCCACGGCGTTTCATGGCGGACAAGTTACCCTCAATCCCATTCCTCACATGCAGCGCGAGCCGTTTGGAATGATCCTCGTGCCGGTCCTTTCGTTTCTGCTGACGCGAGGCGGATGGATGATGGGCTGGGCCAGCGCGCCGTATGATCCCTCCTGGCAGCGCCAGCACCCGCGGCGCGCCGCATGGATGTCTCTTGCGGGGCCCGCAGCGAATTTCACGCTGATGCTGCTTGCGGGAGCGGCGATCCGCATCGGCATTGCCGCGGGCCTGTTCCGTGCGCCCGCTGCTGTCTCGTTTACGAACATTACCGAGCCCGTATTGGCCGGCGGCTCGAGTTTTGCGGCCACGTTTCTGAGTATCCTGTTCGTGCTGAACCTGCTTCTGGGGACCTTCAACCTGATCCCCGTCCCGCCGCTCGACGGCAGCACAGGGATTACCGTCTTCATGTCGGAAGGCCGCGCACTGCGCTATCTCGACTGGCTCCGTGAATTCAATTTTGGTTTCCTGGGCCTGGCCATTGCGTGGGTGGCCTTCGACAAGATCTTCGACGTTGTTTTCAGGCTTGCTCTCAACCTCCTTTACCCTGGAGTGCATTACGGGCATTGAGGCAATTACCCTGTAATGGTCCCGCGCGGCGCGCATTTCCCGATGTTTCAGGACGGAACAACTGTTTAATTTTGCGCCAGCAAATCTTCTTCGAGATTCGACAGGCGAGCCGTAAGTCTTTTGCTTTGACGCATCAAGGCACCTTTACCTCTTGGCCCTACGACTGCACTAAGACAGCGAGAGGGAAAAGCGTGCCGATCAAGGCGCAATATCCTATAGCGACGAATTACCGGATTGAGGTATCCGGATGGGATAAGAACGACAGCTTCTTTGTGGAGAGCACCGAGTTGGAATGGCGTGAGGATACAGGCAAACGGGTGCGGATGTCTCACGATATGCGCAACGGCGCGGTCCTATTTGTCCGGCTCCAGCAAGGTCCAGTTCCTGGGAATAGTTACCCCGTCGCTTACCAGGTTGAGACCCTGGAATCAAAGAACAATCGCGGAACGCACGAATTTCGGCTGATTCAGCTCCGCCCGCGTCGATAAGTGGTTCGAGCACGCGGCGAGTTAGCTGGAGTTTGCCGCCAAGACGTAGGCGTTCGAGTTTGGCACAGAGCGATCAGATCTCCGTCCTAATTCGGAACTGTCCAGGGATGTTCCTCAGTGAAATCTTCATTCTTAAGACCGGCGAGATTTCCAAACAACCCGCGCAGACAACCCCAAAAGTAACGCTAATTCATTCAAACAGCGACAATTAGGGAGATCCTCCGCAACAGAAGTCGGGAGGGGAGCTCGAAATGATGCACCGAAGGCAGCGTTGTAACGTCAAGTGGCATGGGCCTTGCCGGAGAACTCAGCATGAACGCCGCCACAACCCGGCCCCAGGAGACGCGCACCGGCCGGGACTGCTTCACCCCCTTCATTTTGGACGATGACCAGGAGATGGTGGAGATATTGCAGAAGATGGTCGAGAGCATGGGCTATGCGGTGTTCGGTACCACCCATGCGGAAGAGGTGCTGGAGCATGTGCGTCTGGGCGATTGTCGCGTGGCCATCTGCGACTTGAGGATGCCCGGCATGGATGGCATGGCCTTCCTCGACCAGGCTCTCAAGATAGACCCGGGCGTGCAGGTTATATTGGTGACCGGCCACAACTCCCTGGATTCGGCCATTGAAGCCGTCAAACACGGCGCCTACGATTACCTTCCCAAACCGATCGAGAGGGTCCGGCTGAAGCGTACCCTGGACGAACTGGCGGAGGTTTTCACCCAGCGAAAACGCGTTCGCCAATTGGAAGAGCAGCTCTTGAAGGACCTCGAATTTCACGGCATCGTCGGGAAGAGTCCGGCGATGCTGGAGGTCTTTGACCAGGCGCGAAAGGTCGCGCGGCATTACACCAACGTCCTGCTGAGCGGCCAAACCGGGGTCGGAAAAGAGCTTGTGGCACTCGCCATCCACCAGCTAAGCCCGGTGAGCAATCATCGTCTGGCGGTCTGCAATTGTTCGGCGCTCGTAGATACGTTGCTGGAGAGCCAGCTTTTCGGCCACGTGCGCGGCGCCTTTACCGGAGCGACCGATACCCGCCCGGGGCTGTTTGAATATGCCGACGGGGGAACGGTGTTCCTGGACGAAGTCGGCGAAATGTCCCTGCCCATGCAGGTCAAGCTGCTGCGCGTTATTCAGAACCGGGAGATTCAGCGCGTGGGCTCGCCGGAGGTTCGCCACGTCGAGGTCCGGCTGATCGCCGCAACCAATCGCGACATCCGGGCGGAAGTTCTGGCCGGGCGGTTTCGCGAAGACCTTTTCTACCGCCTGAGCACGATTCAGATTCGCGTGCCGTCTCTCGCGGAACGTCTCGAAGACATCCCTCTTCTGCTTCATTTCTTCCTCAAGAAATACAACGAGGCCTATGGAAAGAAAATTTCCGGCCTCACGCGCCGCGCGCAAACCCTCTTGCTGCAGCACTCCTGGCCCGGCAACGTGCGCGAGTTGGAGAATGTGATTTCCAGCGCCTGCATCAATGCTACGACGGACTTTGTTGATATCGCCGACCTGCCCGAGCACCTGCAGAAACCCGGCGGCCACGGGGGCAAGGGAGTCGAAACCTGGCTCCCGCTTTCGCTCGACGAAGTGCGCCAGGTCCACATCCGGCGTGTTCTGGAAATGTGCCAGGGCAACCGCGTCCGCGCGGCACAAATCCTCGGGATAGGACGCACCAGTTTGTACCGCTATCTGAAACGCAGCCCGCGCCCCAAGACCGGCGCCACGTCTGCGTAGCTCGTCAGAAACACGTCGCTCAAGTCAGCCGAACCCGCGAGCCTGCTGAAGTAATTCCTCCCGACGCAAAGGAATAGGAGTTCGACGTTCAGACGGCTCGCAGTGCCGGGGCCACGCAGCTATGCTAGACTCACCTTTGCAGTCGTCCCTCAGGATGGGACGGCTGCAGATGCGTGGAACTTCGGGCTCTGTGCGACGAGGTCCTGCGAACCCCGCCAGGCCCGGAAGGGAGCAACGGTAGCGGGATCGCCTCGTGTGCCGCGGAGATCCCGAAGTTCCTCTCATCGTTTTCAAATAGCCGAAGGTCTTTGTCGGAAGCGGTTCGAGGAGCATAGCAAGAACCCTTCATGAGCTATCAGGTCATTGCCCGCAAATATCGCCCGCAAACGTTTCGCGAAATTGTCGGCCAGCAACACGTCACCGAAACCCTGGCCAACGCTATCCGGCAGAACCGCGTCGCTCATGCCTACATTTTTTCCGGAGCGCGCGGCGTTGGCAAGACCACGGCGGCGCGCATCCTGGCCAAGGCGCTGAATTGCGCCAAAGGCCCCACGCCCGATCCGTGCAACGAATGCGATTCCTGCCGGGAGATCACCGCGGGCACTTCGCTCGACGTCATCGAAATTGACGCGGCATCGAATCGCGGCATCGACCAGATTCGCGAGCTGCGCGAAATGGTCCGGTATGCGCCGGCGGCGGCGCGCTCGAAGGTGGTGATCCTCGACGAAGCGCACATGCTCACCGAGGAAGCCTCCAACGCCCTTCTGAAAACGCTCGAAGAGCCTCCCGACAGCGTGATCTTCGTGATGGCCACGACCGAGCCGGAAAACCTCGTGGACACGATTCGTTCACGCTCGCAGCATTTCCATTTTCGCGCGCTCTCCTTCGGCGAAATCACCGAACGCCTGCGCGAAGTTGCCGGGAAAGAAGGACTGCGGGCGGAGCCGGGCGCGCTGGCCGTGATGGCTCGCGCCGCGGAAGGCAGTTTGCGCGACGCGCTGTCGCTGCTCGAGCAGGCGCGTTCGTATTGTGGAGATAGCATTACCGACGCGCAAGTGCGCGAGTTGCTCGGCGTCGTTCCTGAGGAAATGCTTGAGAAATTGGTGGACGCGATTGAAGCGCGCTCGGCCGAAGGCGTTCTGAACCTGGTGCACACGCTCCTGGCGGAGGGCCGCAATCTCCAGCACTTTTGCCGCGAAGCCATCCGCCACTTTCGCGACTTGCTGGTGGCCCGCGTGAGCGGCGCGGATTCGGATTTGATCGCCGCGCTCCCTGAGCAGAGGCCCAGGCTCGAGAGCGCCGCCGCAAAGTTTTCGGAAGAAGACTTGACGCGGTTCTTCCAGATCCTGCTGTCCACCGATGAGGATCTGCGCCGCAAGCCCGATCCGCGCCTGCATCTCGAGATGGGATTGCTGCGGCTGGTGAATGCGGCGCGGCTGGCCCCTCTTGAGGAAGTTCTCGCGGAGCTTCGAGGCGGCGGGAGCGCCGCTGCTGCGCCGGCGAGAACATCGGCGCCGAAACCGGGCAGCGCCATCGCGCCGCAACAGGCGGTCCCCTTGCGCGCTTCGGCCGCAACAGCGTCTGCGGGTCCGCCCATTGCGTCATCGTTTTCCGCCGCACCCGCGATGTCGCGCGCGCAAGGACCCGTCGCGGCGTCTCTGCCGAGCGTCGTGGCGCGAGCGGCGGGCCAGTTCGACGGGATTGACGCCGCGAAGGTGGACGCCATCAAGTCCGCCATTCTCGGCCAGCAGAAATTTCTCGGCGAATTGGTGGAGCACGTCTGCCGCTGGGAACTCGAAGGCGCCGAAATGCGTTTATATTTTCCAACCGACCGCCGCGCGCTCGCCGATTTGTTGCAGGCGCGTGACCCTATGGAGAAATTGCGCACCATCTCCAGCAAAGTGGTAGGCCAGCCCCTGCGTGTCTGTGTTAGACTGGAGTCGTCTCAGGGGATGCGCGCAGCGCCGGGCGCCGACGCCGGCGCTCCGGAATTGCGCGCCAGGTTTGAGCAGGACCCCATCGTCCGGGCGATGCTCCAGCGATTCGGGGGCCGGATTTCGGAAGTTAAGCGGCGGCCAGAGGAATAGATATGGAAGTCAATGCTCTCCAGCAAATGCTCACGCGGTTCCGGCAACTGCAGGAAAACCTGCAGCAGCAAGTGGAGGCCGTGCACGTGGAAGCCTCGGCCGGCGGCGGCATGGTCACGGTCAAGATGAACGGCCAGAAACAGCTGACCGAGGTGCGCATTGACCCCGAAGTGTTTGCCGGCAAAGATCAGGAGATGCTGCAGGACCTGGTGCGCGCCGCGGTGAACGAAGCGTCGCGCCGCGTGGATGAAGAGCTGACCAGCCAGATGAAAAATGTTGCCGGCGGCTTGCCGGGATTGGCCGGTTTGAAAATCCCCGGACTATTCTGAGTGGCACGGCCGTCAGGCCCTGCGGATTGCCCCCTCAAAACACGAAAAGCGCACAAGCGGAAGCCTGTGCTACTCTGCTTCCATGCCCGATTTCGCGGAACCCATTGCCCGGTTGATTGATGAGCTGAAGCACTTGCCCGGCATCGGGCAGAAAACGGCTCAGCGGCTGGCGTTTCATCTGCTTCGCGCCACACCGGAAGAGGCCCTGGCGCTGGCCGACTCGATTCGCGACGCCAAGCAGAACATCCGCGAATGTTCCGTGTGCAACAACATCACCGACACCGACCCGTGTTTCTACTGCACCAGCGCGTCGCGGACCCGCAAAACAATTTGCGTGGTCGAGGAACCCCACAACATCCTGGCCATCGAGAAAACGCGACAATACAGCGGCCTCTATCACGTCCTCGGCGGGGCGCTTTCGCCACTGCAGGGCGTCGGGCCGGACCAACTGAAGATTAAAAGCCTCATCGACCGGATGAAGAACTCCGGCGTGGAAGAAATCATCCTCGCCACCAATCCCAACGCCGAGGGGGAGGCCACCGCCGTGTACCTCTCGAAGCTGCTCAAGCCCCTCGGCGTGCGCGTCACGCGAATCGGTGTGGGAATTCCCGTGGGCAGCGATCTCGAGTACGCCGACGAGGTCACCATGATGAAAGCTATGGAAGGCCGCCGCGACCTCTAGCCAACGGCCTGCCAATCGGTGTACATTGGCTTGTGAGCATTTGCGTTCCGCAGGCTGGAGGTGCGCTTTGCCCGGCCTCGCACAGTACATGGCTCTGTACGACCACGAGCACAGCAGCCCCTGGAACAAACTCCTTCACGGAATCGGAATTCCCGTTATCTTCGCGGGAATCATCCTGGCCGTGTTGACGATGTGGCGGCTGGGTGCGGTATTGTTTGTTGCGGGCTGGCTGATGCTGTTCCTGGGTCATCGCATTGAAGGCAACAAGCCGGCCTTTTTTCAAGGACCGGTGTATTTTCTGGTAGGCCCCCTCTGGGTCGCGAAGGAATTATGGGATTGGGCCAGCGGGCGAAGCCGGGGCGTAACGGCGCTGCACTAGAGTAGCAAGGGCGCCCGGTCAAAGTTTCGATTTTCGAATCTGAGGGGAGGAAATTATTTTCGAAGGCCAGGGCTCAGATCCCGCGGAGAATCGGCGGGACCTGCGAGGTGCAAACGTGCCTGAGTCTGCAGCCACGAGGGAACCGGATGTCCGGAAGCGGCGCAGCACGCGCATCGTGCAGGCCGTGCCTCTGGTGGTGGCCGGCATAGACGCTCTGGGACGGCCTTTTCAGGAACACACCTCAACGCTGATCATCAATTGCCACGGCGCGCGCTACCAATCCAAGCACTACGTCTTGAAAAACATGTGGGTGACGCTCGAAGTCCCTCACCCCGAGCCGGACCACGAGCCGCGCTCGGTTCGCGGCAAGGTCGCCTGGATTCAAAGGCCTCGGTCGGTCCACCAGCTTTTTCAGATCGCGCTCGAGCTCGAAAATCCCGGGAACGTGTGGGGAATCGCGTTTCCCCCGGAGGATTGGTTCCCTTTTGGGGAGAACCAGCCACCGCAGACGGTCGCCGAGCCCGCTGCAGACATGCCGATGCAAACCGCGCAACAACATGAAGAAGGATTTGTCGTTGACAATGTGCACTTCATGCCCGTGTCGGAAGCGGCCGACGCTTTGCAAGCCCTGAGGCTGCAGGTGAATCGCCTGGTCTCCGATACTCACCAGCAGATTCAGTCTGCCGCGCGCGAAGCCGTTGCGGAGGCCCTGGCCTCCGAAACGAAGCAAGTGCTCGATACTCTGCAAGCGAAAGCCGATGAAGCGGGAAACGCTGTGCAATCCGCGGCCACCCAGGCCATCGAGCGCGCCGCCGGGCAAGCCGCAACAAACCTGCAAGAACACCAGGAGGCGCTGACTCGCGCGCTCCAGGAGGATTTTCCGCGAATCATTGCCCCTCAAGTCGAAAAAGTCATCCAGCAGGTTTTCCAGGAAATCTTCCAGTCTCGTGAGGCCCATCTGGCAATGTTCGAAGGGGGGCTTCAGACGTCGCTGCGCGCGTCGCAGGAAACGGCCCTGCAATTGAGCAAGGACGCCGAAGCGAACGTGGAACAATTGCAGACGCGCTTGGCGCAACTCAACGAGGGGCTTGACGTTCGCGCGCAAGAGTTCACCGCGCGCGTGGACAGTTTGAGCCGTGAAGCGGTCGAAATGACGCAGGCCCGCCTGGATGCCATGCTCAGCGTTGAAAAGGAGAAGGTCGACCGGCATACCGAAGCGGCGCTCGCGGACCTCGGCAAGCGCATCGAACCGATTTTGGACGCCGCCGGGCAGGAATCGGTCGTGCGGCTCGCTCTGCAGCTCGAAGAGCGCCTGGACCCACACCGCAAGCGCGCGGAAGGCTTGATTGAGAGGCTGTCCGCGGCTCAGGAGATTCCCGAGGAGACGCTGCGGGCAGTTCAGAGCCGCGTGCAGCAATCGGCCGAGTTGGAAATGCAGGAAGCCGCCGGGCGGCTCCGGGCAACCCTGAGTGGAATCGAAAACGAGTTCCACGAATCGGCGGCGTCCACCAGGAACGCGTGGCTCGCGGAATTCGAGCAGCGTGCCGACGAAATCCGCAATTCGGCCGCGGATTCGCTCGACAAGACCGCCGAATGGTACGAGAAGAAGACGCAGGTGCAAATGCAAACCGCGTTCGAGAAAGGCATCGAGCAGGCTCAAGTCGGCTTGCGCGAAAAGGCGGGGGAAATGTCCGGTATTTTTGCCGCAGAGCTGGACCATTACAGCAGGAACTACGTAAATCACGCGCAGAACCAGATGGACGAGGCCGTAAAAGCGGCCTTTGAAAATGCGCGCAACCTCTTTGCCGAAGCGGCCGATACAACTGCCGCGGCGTTCAGCGATGAAATTCAAAAATCCGCGCAGGGTGAGCTCGAAGGTTTTCAGCAGTCCCTCGAAAAGACCCGCGAGGATGCGCGGGTGGTGATGGAAGCGCGCGCAGAGGAGGTTAGCGCGGCGGCCCGGAGGGAAGCCGATTCCTGTCTCAGCGCTTTTCAAACACGCATGGTTACGGCTGTGGAACAGGGTGTCGTGGGCGTGGGGCAGCAGCTCGAATCACAATTGGCGCCGGTAATGGACTCCTGGCGCGCCGCAGCCGAGGCCCATCAGAAGCAACTCCGGGAAAGTTATGCGCGGGTCAGCGATGACTCCGTCGAGGGCTTCAAGAATCGTCTCGATAACGTCTCCAATGCCTGGATGCTGGCGACAGTGACTTCGCTCGATCAGCATTCCCAAACCCTTGTCGCCGGCGTGGCCCAAACCGCCGAAACCCGCCTGCGCGAGGCCTGCTCCAGGGCTTTCGAGGGGATCGGTGAATCCCTTCGGGCGCGCCTGATGGAAATGGCATCCAGCCTCTCCGCTAGGCTGGCGGCGCCCCAAGACAAGTAGTTCCTCCTCCCGCCCGCCGCGCCAGGCGGCCCAAACCTGTATAATCGCTGGATGGCCAATCGCGCCTATCTCCGGATTTGGACCCGCGAATTCAGCGAAGCGTCCATGCTTGAGCAATTTGAGAAGCTGCTCGGCACAGTTCCCTTTTCCGCCAAGCGGACAGGCTTCTCCAGCGTCATGATTCAGGCCGTAGATCCGTCCGAAACCCCGCTGGTCGAGTGGGATTATAGCGGCCAGCCGCTGAACGCCGCGGCGCTGGTCGAATTGATGCGCGAGCATCGGAACGCGGACTGCGCCTACGAAGCCGGCGCGCAATGGGATGTTTGGGTGTATGACGCCGGAACTGGGAGCTGGCAAAAGAAGCCTGTGGACGTCACGCTGATCTGCTTCGGTCCGGAGTATGACGGCGGAGCGAACGCAGAGACCGGGCACTTTCAGGCGGATTTCGGCTTCGAGCACTATTTCACAGGCCATGCCGGACTGCTCGGCTCGAATGGGGCCCTAAAGACCGGCCCGCGGCACCCCGTCGAAGCCGTCTTTCTCGAAACCATGAGGCGCCCGGAAAACCTTCGCCAGTATCACGAAAAAACGCGCGAGAACATCCAACAACTGATGAACTGGGTGAGCGCGATGGAAGCGGCTCTGCCTGTCGAGCGGACGCTCTTGTGGTCGGAGGGTGAAGAGAATCTTGAAGCGCGGCTCGATGAGATTTTGTCCGTGCGCTAGCATCCTTGGCGCTGGCCGCAGAAAGATATCGCTGAAATGAAGGTTCCGGCCCGACCCGGCTGTTGAGCATTGTGGCGCACGAAATTTCTGATGCACTTCCGCCGAACAGAACTGGGCGATAGAATTACGGTCTTGGCAGAATCGGCGGAAGCCGGTGGGGCGCTCCCCAAATCATGAAACTGTGGCTTGCCCCCATCGCAAAAAGAGTTCTCGGACGAATCGCGGGAATTATGTTTGCGTTTTCGCGGCAGAGGGTCCAAACGGAGAGACGATGCGCCTTTTTCTGATAATGCCGCTGCTGTGTTGTGCCGTGTTGCCAAGCGCGTGCAGCCAGCCCGCTCCTTCCAAGCCGGCGGAGGCGCCGGCTGCTCCGGCGGCGCCTGCTATCCCGCCGGGGGTTGCCGCGGCAGCGGAAACTTTGCTCGGCTCCGACGCCGAAGTGCTCGTCCACGGCGATCTGGCTAAGACCGGCAAGGAGCAAGTGCTGGCCATCAACCGCCTGTCAAAAACCCCGCCGGGCGTGGCCCCGGGGATCCTCTTCACCCGCGCCGTCATTGCCGAAGAGGACGGCGGAAAGTGGAAGGAGCTCTTCCGTTGCGACGAGTACTTGAAAAATCCCAAGGGCTTTCTCGGAATGACGCCGCTCGATCCCGTGTCGGCTTGGCGGCTCCAGTATGAAGAGGACGCCCAGAAGGGGTTGCAGCTTTATTTCACCCCTCTGCAGCCCACCCGCGGTTCGCACGTTTCTCCCATTGGGGTGCGCTGGAACCCGGCCACGAAGCGTTACCAGTCGCTCGACCGGACTTTCCAGGATTTCGTGTTCGAAGTTCCGGCTCTGGAGAAAATTCCAGTTCACCTGAAATGAGCGCGCCGCAAAAAAATCCGCCCCCCGGCAAACCTACGCCGAAGGACCTCCTCGGCCTTCTGCCCTATCTTGCGAAGTACAAGCGTGGCCTGACGGTTGGCTCGCTCACGCTGGCCATTGGAGCGCTCGTGGGGAACTTCATTCCGCTGGTGATTGGAGTCATCACGGATTGTCTGGCCGGAACGCCCCAGCCGCTCGCGAACTTGCCTGCGGCGCGCCGGATCATTCAGGCCGTCTTGCCCGCGTATCATCCCTCCGACAAACACACGCTTCTGGCGTTTTCGCTCGCCGTGGTTGCTATCGTCGCTGTGAAGGGCGTCTTTTCCTACTGGACGCGCTGGGTCCTCATCGGCGTCTCCCGCGATATCGAGTACGACCTGCGCAACGACTTGCTGGCGCGGCTCTTGAAGATGGAGCCGGAGTTTTTTGTCCGAAACCGCACAGGCGAGTTGATGTCGCGCGCCACCAACGATCTGAACTCCGTGCGCATGGTCCTGGGCCCGGGAATCATGTACAGCGGGCAAACGCTGGTGACCCTGATCCTGGGCATCGTGATCATGGTGAAGATTTCCCCGATGCTGACGCTCTGGGTGCTTTTGCCCATCCCCATCCTCGCCGTGATCGTGCGCTATTTCGGAAAGGTCATCCACGAACTCTACGAAAAGATTCAGGCCATGCTCGCAACCCTTTCCGCCCGGGCCCAGGAGAACTTGACCGGCGTGCGCGTGATCCGCGCGTACGGTCAGGAGGAAGCCGAAATCAAGGCGTTTGACGGACCGAATCGTGAATACGTGGCGCGCAACATGCGCATGATTTCTACCTGGAGCATGTTCTTCCCGGCGCTCACGGCCTTGCTTGGCACCACGTTCCTCATCGTCCTTTGGAAAGGAAGCGCCCTGGTCCTCGACCGCCGGATTACGCTCGGCGATTTCGTTGCTTTTCAGCAGTTTCTTGGATTGTTGACTTTCCCGATGATCGCCCTGGGTTGGGTGACCAATATTTTCGAACGCGGCGCCGCGTCCATGGGCCGGCTGAACTATGTCCTCCATGCCGAGGCTTCCATCAACGACGCCGAGGCGCAACCGCTCGACCACAGGGAGATTCGCGGCGAGATCGAATTCCGCAATCTCACCTTCACCTATCCCACACCGCGGAGCATCGGCACAAACGGCTCCAACGGACACCAAGAGGGCCCGGTGCTCAAGGACATCAATCTGCGCATTCCCGCCGGCTCATCGCTGGCGATTGTCGGGCCGACCGGCAGTGGCAAGTCTACTCTTGCGGCGCTTGTGGCGCGCCTCTGGGAGGCGCCTCGAGGAACCGTGCTGCTTGACGGCCGTTCCGTCCGCGAATGGCCTCTCGAGAAACTCCGCCGGGCCATCGGCCTCGTGCCGCAGGACACCTTCCTGTTCAGCGAGACGGTCAGTGAAAACATCGCCTTCGGCATCGGCAAGGCTGACCGGGAGCAAATCGCCGAAGCCGCCCAGATTGCCGGCATCCGTGGCGAAATCGAAGATTTCCCCAAAAAGTTCGAGACCCTGGTCGGAGAGCGCGGCATCACGCTTTCCGGCGGACAGAAACAGCGCACCGCGCTGGCGCGTGCCGTCGTTCGCGAGCCAAAAATTCTGGTTCTCGACGATGCGCTCTCCAGCGTGGATACCGACACCGAAGAAAAGATCCTGAATCGGTTGGAAGAGGTGATGCGGGGCCGCACCACCATCCTGATTTCCCATCGCTGCTCGACCGTCCGGAATTCCAACCAGATTGTCGTCCTCCGCGATGGCTGCATCGTGGAACGCGGCACGCACGACCAGCTGGTGGGGCAAGGCGGCTACTACGCCGATCTCTACCACAAGCAATTGCTCGAGGAAGAACTGGAACGCGCATGAGCAACCCGCACGAAGAAGAGGCCCTCGGTAAGGCTTACGACGCGAAACTCACGCGCCGCTTGCTCCGCTACATGTGGCCCTACAAATGGAGCGTGGTTTTCGCGCTGCTCATGACCCTCGCTATTTCGCCGCTGGAGGCCGTTCCTCCCTACCTCTACCACGTCGCCATTGATTCTTACCTTCTCCCCGGTCTGAATCAGCGGATCCCCAGGGATTCCGCCCTCCATGGAATTCTGGTGATTGTCCTGGTCTTCCTGGGCGCCTTGGTTGCGGGATTTCTTTTCCAGTATTTCCAGGTGCGCGTGATGCAGCGCGTGGGCCAGCAGACCATGTATGACCTGCGCAAGGAAATCTTCGAGCATCTCCAGCGCGTGCCGATGAGTTTTTACGACCGTTCCCCCATCGGGCGTTTGGTCACGCGCGTGACCACCGATGTGGACGCGCTCAACGATTTGTTTGCTGCCGGCGTGACCGCCATGCTCAACGACGCGGTTCTCCTGGTCCTCTTCGCCGGAATCATGCTGAAAATCAATTGGCGTCTCGCTCTGGTGGCTCTTTCCGTCCTCCCGCTGATTGTGGGCGCCACCTGGGTCTTCCGCGACAAAGTGCGCGATGCCAATCGCCGCATCCGCACGGCCATTGCCCGCATCAACGCTTTCCTTCAGGAACACATCAGCGGCATGGCCATCGTGCAACTGTTCAATCGCGAGCCCAGGTCCTCCGAGCAGTTCGCCGTCCTGAACCGCGCCCACATGGATGCCTACAAGTCCGCCATCCTCGCTTTCGCCCTGTTTTATCCGGTGGTGGAGTGGCTGGGGTTTGCGGCCGTCGCGCTGCTGTATTGGTATGGCGGGCTGCACGTGCTCGCCCGTACCCCCGGGTTCGATCTTGGCATTCTCTTTGCCTTCATGATGTACGCGCAGCGTTTCTTCCGTCCCATTCAGGACCTCAGCGAAAAATTCAATATCTTGCAGTCGGCTATGGCGGCCTCCGAGCGCATCTTCAAGCTGCTCGATGAGCCCGTGACGATTACTTCGCCACAGGAGGCGCCGCAGCTCGAGAAGCCCCGCGGCGAAATCGAATTCCGCAATGTCTGGTTCGCCTATCGCGGCGGGCAGAACCCTTCCGATGAAGACTGGGTGCTCCGCGACGTTTCCTTCCGCGTTGCTCCCGGGCAAACCCTCGCCATCGTCGGCCACACCGGCGCCGGCAAGACCACCGTCATCCAGCTTCTTCTGCGTTTCTACGATATTCAGCGCGGCGAAATCCTTCTCGACGGTGTGGACATTCGCCGCCTCAACCTCCAGGATCTCCGCCGCCATTTCGGCATCGTTCTGCAGGACCCCTTTCTCTTCACCGGCTCGCTGGAATCGAACGTGCGTCTCGGCACGAAAGGGATTGACCGCGCCAACGTCGAGCGCGCTCTCCAGGAAGTTGGCCTGGGCCCCTTCGTCCGCTCGCTTTCCGCCGGCGTCGAGACCTCCGTCACCGAGCGCGGCGCCACCTTTTCCGTCGGCCAGCGACAGCTCGTCAGCTTCGCGCGCGCCCTGGCGCACAATCCGCGCTTCCTCATTCTCGACGAAGCCACTTCGAGCGTGGACACCAAGACCGAAATGCTCATCCGCGACGCGCTCGACCGCCTGCTCCTGGGACGCACCGCGCTGGTCATCGCCCATCGCTTGAGCACCATTCAGCACGCCGACCGCATCCTGGTGTTCCACAAGGGACGCCTCCGCGAACAGGGCTCTCACCAGGAATTGCTGGCGCAGCGCGGCATTTACTATCGCCTGTATCAACTCCAGTACAAAGATCAGGAGCTGCGCATGCCCGTGCCCGCTTCCGGTCTCGCTTCCGGCGCGACTCTTCCCGCGGATGACTAAAGTTTTGCCAGGAGGATTCGTTTCTGAAGTTGCGGCACGCATCCTGGCGCTGGGCTCCCGGTGTTCTTTGCGCTCTCTGTGATCTTTGTGTTTAGCTCTCTTTCCAGACCGTTTACGCGCTCACACTTTTTATGACTCCCACTCCCATTCTGATTTCCGCCGGAGAAGCCTCCGGCGACATGTACGCCGCGAGGCTCGCCGCGGCGCTGCAGCAGCGCGCCTCCGTCAGCCTCTTTGGAATGGGCGGCCCGAAAATGTCCGCCGCGGGCGTCCACCTCGTCGTGAACTCTTCCGACGTCGCTGTCGTCGGCTTCACCGAAATCCTGCGGCATCTCCCGAGCTTGCTCCGCGCGATGCGCCGCCTCGTGTCGGAAGCCCGGCGCCGCCGGCCTCCCCTCGCCATCTTTGTGGATTTTCCCAGCTTCCACTTGCGCCTGGCGCGCAAACTTCGCCGCGTCGGCGTCCGCAACATTTATTTTGTGGCCCCGCAGTTCTGGGCCTGGCGGCCCTGGCGGGTCCGTCCGATGCGCCGGCGCTTCGAGCAGGCCTTGTGCATCTTCCCGTTCGAAGAAGAGTTCTTCCGCCAGCGCGCCATGCCGGCAAAGTTCGTGGGTCATCCTTTGGTGGGCGAGGTTTGCGCGCAAACTCCGCGCGCGGAATTCTTTCGCGCGCACGGCCTCGATCCCGCCCGCCCGCTTGTCGCCCTCCTTCCCGGGAGCCGCTCGAGCGAGCTCGGCCATCACCTGCCCGTTCTCCTCGACGCTTGCCGCTTGCTGCACAAGCAACGCAATGCGCAATTTGTCCTAGCCGCTGCCCCAGGCCTTGATGGGAAGTCTTTGCGTGCCGCGCTCCCCGCCGATCTGCAGGTTCGCGTACTCCACGGCGAAACCTACGACGCCCTCGCCGCCGCCGGCGTCGCCGTCGTCTCCAGCGGCACCGCGACCATCGAAACCGCGCTCCTCGATACGCCGATGGTCGTCGTCTACCGCCTTTCGCTCCTCACCGCGCTTCTCGCCGGACCTCTTGTGCGCACGCCGTTCTACAGCATGGTCAACCTGATGGCCGGCCGCCGCATCGTTCCGGAGCTCGTCCAGCACGATTTCACCGCCGAGCGCGTCGCCGCCGAGGTTTCGCGCCTGCTCGATTCCGCCGCCGCCCGCGACGAAATGCGCCACGGCTTCGCCGAAGTCCGCGAACACCTCGGCCCTCCCGGCGCCGTCGAGCGCGCCGCCGACCTCATCGCCAAAATGATCTGATTCCGAAGCCCCCGTGAGGCCGATGTCCAGCCCTATTTCTTCTTCCCCGCGAGATACGCCGTGGACTCCTGCCGGACGATGTCCACCAGATTCCCCATCGCCAGGTGCACGTCAATCAGGTGCAGTCCCCATTCGGGCAGCACTTGTCCGTTGACCACCACGTCTCCCACGATGTCGCTGGTGCGCGGCCCGGCAGGATCGCCGTGCACCGTCACCGCAAGATACGATCCGCCCGGGTTCGAGACGCACTCCGCCGTGAGCAGCCCGGGCACGCTCACAAACGGCGTCTCAACCTCCTTCGCGGGAGTCACCCACGGCCCCGGCTCCTTCGACGCTGTGCTGACGATGCTGCCCTTCGCCGACAGATACGAGTGCAGCTCGCCGCTCCCGCCGCCCAGCGCCGCAGGATTCGTGCAGCCGCAGACCGTCGCCTCGCCCGGGCCAAACACTTTGCCAAAGCGGCTGTTCGCCGGCGGCGGCACATTCGCTCGGAACGACGCGTAGGTGATCACGCACCCCGTCTGTGTCGCCGAATGACACAGCGGCACGTGCTGGAACGCTCCGCCGACGTCTTTGCCCTGCGGCACGGGAAGATTTGTCCCCAGCAGCAATGCGGAAATAATCCGCGCCTGCACGGGTTTGCCGTCAATCTCGTTCTTAATTAGTTGCGTCAGCACCCCGGAACCTTGCGAATGCCCGATCAGCACCACGCCCCGTCCGTTGTTGTCGTGTTCGAGGTAATAGTTCCACGCATCGAGCACGTCGTTGTAGGCGAGGACTCGATCGGCAGGAATGGGATTGCCTGCCAGCAAAGCTCGCAGCGCCGTCAGCGTGATTTGCCGGTAAAGCGGCGCAAACGGACGGCACTGCGATGCGAACCGCGCAAACTGCGCGCGGATTACGCCCTTTTCTTCAGGCCCCGGAATCATGTCGCTGTTCCCCGCCGGGTCGTTCGAGACCGTCGGGTACACGTAGAAGCAGTCAATCGGCGCCTTCGGATTCGCGGCCCACGCCTCGCGCGTCATCTTGCCTTCTGCCGCGACGACCGTTGTCGTCAGGTCAACTGCGCAGGCATCTTGCCTCCCGGGCCGGCAGAGCCAGTTGTCGCCGTTGCTGTAATCGTTCCTCGCCGGAGCCGGTGGTGCCGCGGGCTTGGCTTGCTCCTGCGCTTGAACCGCTGCCGGCGCTGTGGCAGGGTTAGGTTTGTCCTGCGCTTGAACCGCAGCCGCACGCGCGCAAACTAGATCTGTAATTACGAGCGCGCCCAGTAGTGCAAAGAAAGTGCCGAATCGTCGTCGCATGTTCCCCCCTGTCGGACTTCTTCGAACCGCGCATCATACCGTACCGAAAACAGATTCCTCAACCAGTCAGATCACCCTGCCTTCTCTTTGGTCATTAAAGTATTAACTTGGATTTTGTTCCTCGAGAAGCGCAGCACCCGTGTGCGCGGCTGACCCAGGAAGAAACAACGCCGGCAAGATGCCGGTGCTACGAAAAACCGGGAGGGCGGGTTCCTCTCAGCGCGGGCGCGTGGTAAGGCCGGCTTGTTTCCAGAGCTTCTCCCAGTGCCAGACGCCGGGAGTCTTGTGCAGGACGCGGTAGCCGAGTTGGTGGGCCAGCATCAGGATCTGACCGCGATGATGCGCCTCGTGCGAGAACATGTAGGCGAACATGGTCCCTCCGGCGGGCCACGTTTGCGTCCAACTGCCGCGAGAGAACTTTGCAACGCGGCGATTCGCAGCGGCCGAGAGAGCATCCGTCAACATGCGCAGGCACTGCGCCGCGCTTCTCCTGTGAGCGGCGGCAGCCTGCTTCATGGTGCAGCGGTCGGGATCGAGTGCCGCCGGACGCTTCAGATGCGGCGCGGAATTCTTCAGCCACACAAGACGGTTGTTGTGCAGATGCGCGAAGATGGCCGCGATTGTCCGGCCATTGCCTTTTTCACCCGGCGGCTGGCCGCGCCACGCGCGACGGTCGAGATGGGAGAGGATGAACTGGTTCATTGCGTCGTTGCTCGCGTAGGTTTCCAGCAGGGTGTCGCGAATCTCCGCAAGCGCCGCGTGGGATTGGAGTGCCATGGAAGCTCCGCCAATTTCCGGGTTTTCCGATTGGACTTCTGGCTCGCCGAAGGCAAGTCCCCCGGCCCGCTCTTCTCCGCCACCGGCTTGGCCTACTGACGGCTTGTTGAAAAACTAATCCTTTTGGCCCGTCCTAGCGACGCCAGCACGCCATGGCAAAAACAACCAACCCTATGCGTGTGCGAGTTCGACCCGCACGAAGGACGGGGTCTATACAGCGTCGCGCTTCTCAGCAAGACAAGATAAAACACCTATTAGCAGCTACAGTGGTCTCTTACTACTTCTTCGAAAACTCAGCCTGAAAATGACTTTCAACTTCTACACGACTAAGCGGTTTTTTTGCTTCGGTCAATATGATCGAATGGACGACCTTATTGCCTTCAAGCTGCGCGGTGATAAACACCACGTCTTCAGGCAGTTCTTGATTGGTGAACTTCACTCTTCTTCCTCCTTCAAGTGTTTTAATCCACTCTTCGTCTGGCATTTCCAGCAGAAGGTTCGGTCTCAATGGTCGCGTCTTTAGACTCATTATCGTACCTCCTTAATCTATCCTCTTTCTCCGCCAAATCGAGCAAGTCCTCTGCTTCGGCTTAGGCGGCCAGTCGAGCTTGATGCACTGTCTCTAGGAAGTTGCTTTGAACTCAGTTTATCGGGAGAAGCCCTGTCGGTGAGCTGGCCCGGCTGCTGAAATCATCTGGCTGTGGACAGACGACTTCATACCGTACAACTCGTGGTCTGCTGTTTGCAGGAGGGTTTCGATGGTTTCGCCGTCCTGCGGGTAGGCGACCACACCTATGCTCACGGAAAGCGGCGGCGGCTGACCATCCGTTGCTAGCTCCTTGCGAATGCGAGACGCGACAACCCTCGCAGCTTCCACAGTTGTCTCGGGCAGGATGACGCTAAACTCGTCGCCGCCATATCGGGCGACGGTATCGATCGCCCGGCAACAGGCGCGGAGCGCATCGCCGAGCCGGCAAAGTGCCCGGTTACCGACCAGGTGGCCGTAGCGGTCGTTGATCTCCTTCAATCCATCCAGGTCGAGCAGCAGCAAGGCAAACGACCGTCCGGTGCGCCCGGATCGTTCGATCTCCGCGTTGAGAACGTCAAGGATCCGGCGGTAATTGCCCAAGCCGGTAAGCGGGTCGGTCATCGCCAAGAGTTGCGCCTGCTCTTCCGCCCGCTTGCGTTCCGTGATGTCGAAGGCTGAAATCAGCGTGGTCGGCACGCCATCAAATTCCATCGTCCCCGCCCTGACATCAAGGCAACGCTCCTCACCGTTTTTAGTAAGAATCTTGAGCTCTGCTCTCGGGGCGAATTCGGCGTCCTCCTGGTGCAGGGGCCCTCGGCTTACTACCAGTTCTCGAGAACCAGGACAGACAAGATCCTCAAAATTCATGGTTAGAAGCTCTTCTCGCGTGTACCCCGTGATTGTCTCGGCAACATGATTTACATAGCGTAGTTGCTCCCCCTCGCAGAGGAATATGCCAGACCCCATCGCTTCCGCTAATTTGTTGAATGTTGCCGCACTCTCCCATCGTATCGCCTCGCGTGCCGGCGTCTGCTGCCCACGTTCTGTGATTTTCGTACGCATTACCAATACCCGTCACTATCCGCTGCCGTTGTTCAAGATGGTGACTCCTGGTAACCTCTGGTAACCCCCCTTGCATTCAGATGGCCTGACATCTACAATTAACAGATGCGCTTAACTCACCGTGTTGGCAAGGACTCATTCGGGGATGGTGTCCAAAACTGCAACACGAGAACTTGGAAGACGGTGGTCACTTTTGACCACCGCATCGGAGCTGGCTTGACAGTAGCTGGATTTTGCGCTATCACAGCGGTAGCTTCGCGAGGCCATCCATGGGCTCGCTACAGAAGGCGACTATGAAGCACAAAAAAGAAGTAGTGGATTCGTTCGATCCCCTAGCGTTCCTTGCAACGGTGGGCACGGCAAGAACGATTACGCAGTGCCTAAAGGATCACACAATCTTCTCGGCAGGCGAACCCTCCGACGCTATCTTCTACCTTCAGAAGGGCAGAGTAAAGCTCACGGTCACCTCCGAACAGGGCAAAGAAGCGGTCCTCGCAATTCTGGCGCCGGGCAACTTCTTTGGTGAGGCATGCCTTACGGGTCAGACTGTCCGCATGGCGACAGCTACTTCGATGGCGCCGTGCTCCATACTTAGAATTGAGAAGGCCGAGATGCTGCGCGTGCTCCAAGAGGAACACGCGCTTTCCGGCCTCTTCATATCGCATCTGCTCTCACGCAACATGCGCGTCGAAGAGGATTTGGTGGATCAACTTTTTAACTCCAGCGAGAAACGATTGGCCCGGGCTCTTTTGCTGCTCGCCCACTATGGCAACGAGGGCAAACCCGACCGTGTAGTTCCCGAGGTCAGTCAGCAAGTTTTGGCAGAAATGATTGGCACAACCCGGTCACGCGTCAGCTTTTTTATGAATCGGTTCAGAAAGTTGGGGTTTATCAAGTACAACGGCGGGTTGCAAGTGCGCAGTTCCCTTCTAAATATGGTTCTACACGAACGCGATTAGCGTTCTCATTTCGGTGTCCCGGCGAAATAGGAGACCTGCAGAGTACACTCCGTCTGAGATCATTCTGTCCCGGCTGAGCAATTTTGACCAGACTCAAATTGAGCCAAACATATATAGTTGTACTTGAATTCTTGGATATGACGAGACCTTCTCTCGGGGAGCTTTGGCGCGCCCCTCACCAGTGTTTTCAGAAAATGCGGTTGTGGGGGCTGCGCCGAAAGGGTGTGGATTTGGCCGCGCTTTAAAATCGAGTTATAAAGAGCACAAACCCCGCGACTTACAGGACCATCCGTCCGCGGCTTTTCGGCACGCCGGGTGCCACACTCTTAGGTTTTCAAGGGTCCGGGTTTCATGCTTCATCTTGCCTCAGGGCTAGTCTGTCCTCAGCCTTTTTCGCTCTTTGACACAAATCGGCTCAAAATTCGCCCTTGACAATCCCTAGTCATTTGTGCTATACGTACTTCTGTCGTAATCGCCAGACGCCGCCTTGCCCAGAACCCGCCAGCGGCGGGTGAAGGGTAGCCGCAAGAGAGCCGCTAGAGAACGCCGCGAGGGCTTCCCCGAAGGTTTCTTGCAAGGGGTCGAAAAGGAACAGATGGACACTCAGATTCTTCCTTCCTCTGAGGCCCAGGGCCACAGACCACCAGTTTACCCTGAGGGACGAAGGGTCAACAGTTTACCCAGAGGCCCGTTGCACGGGCTGAAGGGTCACGAATCACCAGTCACGTCCTGTAAGCTCTTTGAAATCACACTCTTATCAAAAAACGTGCCTGCAAACCATTTAGTTTCACACTCTTGCAAAAACACAGGACTTAAAGTCCCCTGTTTTCACACTCTTATAAAAAACATACGGGGGGAGGGGGTAGGCTTTCGACCCTCAACTGTCGAGTGTCAACTGTGTGCCGCGCCCGAGTTACTTCGGTTTTACGAGTCGCCAGTCACGAGTCACCAGCCATTTCTCGTAAGTCCTGTAGCATCAACACTTACAAGAAAACTGCACCTTAAATCCTCTAGAATCAACACTTACAAAAAACAGGGGGAGGGGGAGGGGGTCCTCTGCCTCATCAACCTCCTGTACGTCCTTTACCTCCTCCGGTCGCGAATTCACCACTCACCGTTTACCATGAGCCCTGCATTGCGCGGCGAAAGGTCATGTTAGACTTTGCTCGTATGAAACGGTCAAACCCGGTTACAGGGGAAACTCTCGCGTGGGGTTTCCTGATTGAGCAGATTGTCGTTGCTGTGGCCCTTATTCTCAGCGTGTGCTGGATTTTCTTCAGCAAGTAATATGGTTCGAGACATGCCAGTAGCTGACAAACGCGGAAAATTCATCGCCATCGAAGGCATTGATGGCAGCGGCAAAGCCACGCAGCTTGAGCTGCTCGGCAAAGCCCTCGACGCTCATGGCCTCGCGCACCTGCGCGTCAGCTTCCCGCGCTACGAATCCTCTTTCGGACGCCTCGTCGCCGGCTATCTCAATGGCGACTTCGGCCCGCTCGAAGCTGTGGACCCGCGCCTCTCTGCCCTGCTTTACGCCGGAGATCGCTTCGAAGCCAAACCCGAGCTCGAGGCCGCGCTCGCCGCTGGCAAGACGCTCTTGTCCGACCGCTACATCGCTTCGAACCTGGCGCATCAGACCGCCCGCGTCGCTCCCGATAAGCGCGCCGAATTCCTGGCCTGGCTCAGGCATCTCGAATACGGCATTTACGCCCTGCCCGCCGAGGGCTTGGTGATTTATCTCCGTCTTCCCGCGTCGCAGGCCCAGGAGTTGGTCGCGCGCAAGGCTGCGCGCAACTACACCGCGAAGCGCCGCGACTTGCAGGAAGCCGACGTCCGCCATCTCGAAGCCGCTGCCGCGGTCTACGACGAATTGGCCAAGCAGCCTAACTGGCGCACCATAGAATGTCTCGGCGCCGATGGCGCGATCCGCACGCCCGACGCCATCGCCCGGGAAGTCTGGGCCGCCGCCGAGCCGCTCCTTGTTTTGGGCGCAGCCGCGAGGAAATAAACGTCTATGCCCTTTTCCGAATATCTCGGCAACGAACGCGTGGTCACCGCGCTGCGCGGCGCGCTTCGCACCGAGCGTGTTCCGCACGCCATGCTGTTTTGCGGACCGCGCGGCGTCGGCAAATACACCCTCGCGCTAATGTTCGCCCAGGCCGCCAATTGCGAGCGTCTGAAGGACGACTTCTGCGGCGAATGCGACACCTGCCGGAAGATCGGCCGGCTCGCCGACCCCGCGCCGCTCATCGAACAGGGACTCGCCCAGCGCGGTGAGAATCCCGACGTCGCTGCCGTCGAGCGCATGCCGCTGCTCCTCCAGACGCATCCCGATGTCTGGGCCATCGTCCCCGACCCGGTGCGCCTGCGTAATCCCGTGGCGCGCCCGATGATTCGCATGGGGCAGTTGCGCGCCGTCCAGCGGGCCGCCTATTTCAAGCCCGTCGGACGCAGGCGCGTCTTCATCATTGACGGCGCCGAAACCATGCGACAGGACTTCTCCAACGTTTTCTTGAAAGTCCTCGAGGAGCCGCCCGAATCCGCCTCGCTCATCCTGCTGGCGCCGAGCCCTTACAATCTGCTCCCCACCATCGTCTCGCGCTGCCTGCCGTTCTTCTTTGCCCCTCTGGCGGTCGAGCACCTGGAAACCCTGCTCAAGGGGCGCGCCGACCTCAAGCCCGCCGACCGGCGTCTCGCCGCACAGTTGGCCGAAGGCTGTCCGGGCGTGGCTATGGGCATGGATCTTGAGGCCGCCGCGCAGTTGCGCCGCGATGCCCTGCGGGTACTCACGCAGGCCGTCGAGGCCCGCTCCTACGCCGGGCTCTTCCGCGAAACCTCTTCCCTGCTAAAAAATCGCGAAGAAACGTTTGAAGTCCAGCTCGAAGTGTTTTATAGTCTCCTCACGGACGTTCTTGAATTGTCCAGCGGCACGGGGTCGTCCCTGCTTCGGAATCCTGCCTTGCGGACTGACCTCGAAGCCCTGACCAAGAAAGTGGACCTGGACTGGGTGGTGCGCGCCGTCGGGGAATTTGACACCCTGTACGGCCGTGCCAGGCGAAATGTAAACCGCCAGTTGGGTCTGGACGCAATCGCTGTCTCGCTGAGCGCCGGCGAGGCGTCGCTTTAAATCGGGAAGCTCTGTTCGGCAGGCCCATAAAAAATGGTGAAACTTTCGGGAGGCCCAAAGCGTCCAATCGATGAGCTTCCCCAAAGATTCCTAACACCTATGCAAGGAGAAATCATGGTGAACAGGAGGTTGTTTCGTCCGAGCCTGACGGAAATCAAGGAGCAGGTTCCCGGGCGTACGCATCTTGGCGGCCCCCAACCCCACAAGAAGCCCGCTCCTCCCGAACAAACCCATGCGGAGAATTTCTACTGGGTGAAGCAGATGCAGGCCAAGACGCCG
>DASWCG010000295.1:0-4086 GCA_036390175.1 Candidatus Acidiferrales bacterium
CAGAACAATCAGAGATTCAACAGCCTGCCTCCGCAGCAGCAAGAGCGCGTGCGGGGGAACCTGCAACACTGGAACAGTCTGACGCCGCAGCAGCGCATGGACATGCGCGACCGCGAACAAGTGTGGGCGAGAATGACTCCCGAGCAGCGTGCCCATATCCGCAACGAAGTGATGCCCAAATGGCAACAGATGCCGCCGGAGCGAAAGCAAGTGATCCAGCAGAAACTGCGCGTGCTGCAAAATATGCCGGAATCGGCGCGCAACGCGCGGCTGAACGATCCCAACTTCACACGAGGCATGAGCGAAGAAGACAAATCTACGCTCAAGGATTTGAGCCATCTCCACGTTGGCGGCGCCCCCGACCCTCCTCAGGAAAATCCGCAGGAGTAGACCCTTCTTTGCAGTGAAGCCTGTCAATGGGGGCCAACTTGATGCTCCTGGCCCGCGCTTCCGTGTGTGTGAATTGGCGGCACTTCGGCGATACTATGGGGCGCTCCTTCGGAGGGCGCGCAGAGCGCGATCACTCGCAAAGCGGAGTTCCGTTTGACCACACGCTGGCGCGCACTTCAACACCGCAACTTCCGGCTCTTTTTCGCCGGGCAACTCGCCTCGCTCATCGGGACGTGGATGCAGTCGGCAGCGCAATTGTGGCTGGTCTACCGGCTGACCGGTTCGGCGGCGCTGCTCGGCGTGTTCGGATTCGCGAATCAAATCCCCATCTTTCTCTTGGCGCCGGTGGGCGGCATCGTGGCGGACTCTTACAGCAAGCACAAGGGCGTGATCTGGACACAAACCTCCGCGATGGTCCTGGCATTCCTGCTGGCAGCGCTGACATTGACCGGAGTGGTCCAGGTCTGGGAAATCATCGCCATCGCGTTTCTGGCGGGGATCGTCAATGCCTTCGACGTTCCCATCCGGCAGGCGTTCCTCAACGACATGGTGGGGAAAGAGGACCTGATGAACGCCATCGCATTGAATTCCTCGATTTTCAATGCCGCGCGCGTCGTGGGTCCCGCGGTTGCGGGGTTTGCCATCGCCGCCGTGGGCGAAGGCTGGTGCTTCTTGCTCAACGGTGTGAGTTTTCTGGCAGTCATCGGGGCGTTGCTGGCCATGCGAATTCCCGCGGCAGAGCCCCACAAGCAGGAAGGCTCGGCGCTGCGGAATTTCCTCGAAGGATTTCGCTTTGCCATGCAGGATCAGCCTATTCGTTCGGCGCTGCTGTTGCTGTCGTTGTTGAGTCTGGTAGTGCTGCCGTATTCGGTCCTGCTGCCGATCTTCGCTAATAATATTTTGCACGGCGGGGTTCGAGGACTGGGACTCCTGATGAGCGCCGCGGGGGTGGGCGCGGTGCTTGGGGCGCTGCATTTTGCCGCACGCACCGATTACTCGGGGCTGGCGGGATGGATTGCGGCGACGTCGGCGGGGTGCGGGGCTTCGCTGGCAATCTTTTCCCAATCCCGCGCGTTCGGGGTTTCCCTGGCGTTCATCTTCGTGGTGGGGTTTACGGCAACCGTGCAAATGGCAGCGACCAATACGCTGATTCAGCGGCGCGTTCCGGACGCTCTGCGCGGCCGCGTGATGGCCGTGTACGCTTCCATGTTTATGGGAATTCAACCGGTCGGCGCGCTGCTGGCGGGTGGAATAGCGCGCCGAATCGGTGTGCCGCTCACCGTCGGTGCCGGGGGTTTGCTTTGCCTGCTCGGGGCGGTGATGTTTGCGATTCTCGTGTGGCTGCCGGTCGAGCGGCGGAAAAAAGAAGCAGCGGCCCAGGTAGGGCTGGGGCGATAGACCCAGCTAGGACGGATGCCCCTCTGCACGAACGTGAGTGCACCGGGGTTAACTGATTAGAGGCATCCTGTAAAGCTGCGACCGGGAATCACTCATCAAACCCTCGACGGTACCCTCCCAAGACACACCACCGGTTGTGGTCCCCACCAGTTGTCCTCTGAGGCGGCTTATTTTTCCACAAGAATCTCTTGAAGCCATGCATTTTCTTCTTGACAAGGCGAGAAGTACGGTTACTATCGTGGCGCGAAGTGGGAGATAGTGGCAGGGAGTGTAGGGCTGTGGTGAATTTGGGCGCTCCTAAGCTCCGATTGAACAGACTTCTAAATGCTGCGTGGAAGATTCTCGGCGAGGGTGGACGAAAAGGGACGGTTGAAGATCCCTGCCGACTTTCTGGAAGCATTGAAGCAGTACGGAACGCAGTTTTACATCACGAGCTGGACGGGGGAATCCGCGCGCATTTATCCCATGCGCGCGTGGGCGGAGATCGAAGAGAAGCTTGCCAGGGTGAGTTCACATAACCGCGCGAAACGGAAGTTTCTCACCCGCGCGAATTACTTCGGCCAAGTGGTGGAATTGGATGGGCAGGGGAGAGTCCTGTTGCCGACAGCGCTGCGTGAAACAGCGGAAATGAAAGGCGAAGTGGACGTGTTCGGGAACCTGAATTATCTGGAAGTCTGGAATCATGCGCGCGTCGTGGAAGACATGAAGAAGAATCCTTTCACCGACGACGACGCGAAGAGTCTGGAAGACCTGGGGATTTAGGGCGGCGGGGAATTGATTGCTCCGCATACGCCGGTGCTGCTGGAAGAAGTTCTGCACTGGCTGGAGGTGAAAGGCGATGGGACCTATCTCGATGCGACGGTTGGGGGCGGGGGGCACGCGGCGGCGATTGCGCAGCGGTTATCGTCGGGGCGTTTGATTGGGCTGGACCGGGACGCCCAGGCGCTGGAAATCGCGCGGGAGCGGCTGAAGGGTTTTGGAGAAAGGGTGACGCTGGTGCACGCGGAGTTTTCCAAGATCGGCGACGTGGCGCGGGAGCTGGGGCTTCCGCCGCTGGATGGCGTGCTCGCAGATTTGGGCGTCTCGAGCATGCAACTCGACCGGACCGAGCGGGGATTTTCGTTTCGCGAGGCAGGACCGCTCGACATGCGCATGAATCGGGAGGCGCCGGAAACCGCGGAAGAGATTGTGAATCGCTGGCCGGAGAAGGAGTTGGCCAACCTGCTCTATCGCGAAGGCGAAGAGCATGATTCACGCAGAATCGCCAGGAGCATCGTGCGGGCGCGGCCCATTCGCGATACCGCGCACCTGGCAACGGTTGTGGCAGGGGCTCGCAGGCTAAGGGGAAGGCAGAAACTGCATCCCGCGACAAAAACGTTTCTGGCGCTGCGGATTGCGGTGAATCGAGAGATGGAGGAACTCGGGCAGTTTCTTTTGCGGACCCCTGCCACGCTTTCTTCAGGAGGACGCTGGGTGGTGTTGAGTTACCACTCGCGCGAAGACCGCATGGTCAAGCAGGCCTTTCAGCAGCTGGCGCAGTCCGGGGAGATGAAGATTCTCACGAAAAAAATTGTGCAGCCCGGCGAAGAAGAAATCCAGGCAAATCCGCGGGCACGCAGCGCGAAGCTGCGGGCGGCGGAGAAGGCGGGCTGACGACATGGTCAGAACGCGGGAAAGGGCGTCCAAGACGACGGAGTTTTACACCGTCAAGCGGATTGATAACTCGCGGCTGGTGCGGACGGTGGCCCCAAGCCGTCTGCGCGAATGCCTGCGGTTGGTGGCGCTCGGCGGACTGGTGACGGCGGGCGCGCTGCTCTATACCTGGCAACATTTTCAGTGCATTCAGTTGAGCTACCAGGTCGAGGCCTTGAAAACCCAACAGGCCGAAGCGCGCGGACTCAACCAGCAGCTTCGCCTGGAAGTGGCCGGTTTGCGGGATCCCATGCGGATTGACGTGATTGCGCGGCGGCAACTTGGTTTGACCGCGCCGGTACCCGGGCAAGTGGAAAACCTGAACAGCCCGAGCGACGCGGAACTGGCGCAGGTGCGCCTGGCGCAAGCGGCGAACAGGCCATAAGCGGAGTCCTGCACAGCTACGCATGTCTGCGTCGAATTGATCTGACAGGAGCACACTGGCCGCACGACCTCACGAAAAAACCGGCACCTTATGGACCTCCGCCGCACCCGCCTCCGCCTGCTGATTGTGGCCTCCCTTGCGGCCCTCTGGATGGTCGCGGCGGCGGGACGCCTGGCTTACCTGCAACTGTTCTGTTACAGCGATTACCTGGCGCGGGCGCT
>DASWCG010000296.1:0-22503 GCA_036390175.1 Candidatus Acidiferrales bacterium
CCGGACCTCCACTTGGTTACCTCGGGAGCGCTGCACGGCTTGCTCGAGGCGCTGGATCCGGCGTCGGCCTACCTCACTCCGCGCGAATACACCGAGTACAAGCAGAAGCTGGCCAGCGCCAAAAAGGGCGAGACGGGACTCACGCTGAGCAAGCGTTCTGGCTTCATTGTTGTCGTTTCTGTGCTGCCGGACAGTCCGGCGGCAAAGGCGAGCGTGCGCAGCGGCGACCTCCTCGAAGCAATCGCGGGCTTCACGACGTGGGATATGGCCGTCGGGCAAGCGCTCAATCTTCTGGCAGGCGACCCGGGCACAACGGTCAAAGTGGCTGTCGTGCCGCGGGGTCGCGTGGAACCTCACGATACCGACCTGGTGCGCGCGCCAATTGGCCCTCAGAAAATTCTCACCCAGAAGGTTGACCCGGACATCATGGTCCTGCGCCTGCCCACCCTGGAAGCAGGGCGCGCCGATGAGCTTCGCAGCAAGCTCCAGGAACTGGACCGCCAGGGCATCCGCAAAGTAGTGCTTGACGTGCGCGATTGCGGGCAGGGCGAAATGGGCGAAGGCATCGCTGCGGCGCGGCTGTTTGTCACCTCCGGGAACATCGCCACGCTTCGCGGACAAACCGTCTCCCAGCAACTTTTCGCGGCTGACCCGGGCAAAGTGGTCTGGAAGGGCCCCGTTTCCGTGCTCATTTCGTCGACCACTTCCGGCGCAGCGGAACTTCTGGCCGCGGCCATCGGAGGCAATCATCGCGGCGACGTCGTTGGCGACCGGACATACGGCCTGGCTGCCGAGCAAAAGGTGATCCCGCTTGAAGATGGCGCCGCGCTCATCCTGACGGTGGCGAACTATTATACGGCGGCGGGGAAGTCCATCCTGGAAGAGGGCGTGCCGCCCACAGTGGCAGTGCGTCCAGCCAGCGACGACCAAGCCGATTCCGTGGATGACAACGGCGCTGCCGCAGCGCCTCCCGAAACTGCTGAGCCCCGGCCGCTTTCGCCGGAAGACCCCGTCCTGCGCAAGGCCATCGAGCTTCTGAAGGGCCCGGGGCGCAAGGCAGCGTAGCTGTTTGACGCCCTGGCCGGATACCCTTCTCCCGCGAACCCGAATTTCGAAATTGTCTGAGCGGACCCTCGGCCTTCGGCTGGCCGCAGTTTGTGCGCTCGCCCTTGTTTTCTTCTTCACCGGCTGCGGAAAAAAAGAGAAGCCGCTCACCCCCGCGCAGATCCACGCCATTACGCGTGAATTGCAAGCCGCAGTGCCGCGTGACCCTTCGCAATACGGCCGCGTATGGGCGACCACGCGCAAGACCGCGGCCAATGACGGCGCGACCGATCACCTTTATGTGACGGTGCTGCCCGGCGGCTCCAGCGAGGCGCACAGCAGGAGTCTGACCGACCTCTTGCAATCGCTCGACCGTGTAGCGACCCGGTACAAACTGACGCGCGATCCGCTCGGCAGCGCCGCGGGGAATGTCCAGTTCCTCTATCGCCACGATGGTGCGCCAACCCACACGATTCACATCGTGACGCAACATACGGGAACAAGTCCGGAGGTTCCGGCTTCCGGTGCGCGGCTGGCCATCATCATTGACGATATGGGCTACGACCGAGCGTCGGCCGATGCTGTCTTCGCGCTGCAGTACCCTTTGACGCTTTCTGTGCTGCCGGGCCTGCCCCATTCCGCAGACGTGGATGAAGAGGCCAAGCGGCGCGGCTACCAGGTCCTGCTCCATTTGCCGATGGCCTCCACCGGGAACAGCAAGCCCGAAGCGATCGAGATCCACCCGGGAATGTCTGCCGAAGAGGTCTCTCAGACCGTGGCGCAAATGCTCGCGACAGTTCCAGACGCCATCGGCGTGAACAATCACCAAGGCTCGGAGGCGACCGCCGATCCGAACCTGATGGCCGAGCTGATGCCGGTGCTGCGCGAGTACAAACTATTTTTTGTGGATAGCCGGACCACCACGGCAACCGTTGCGTACGACACCGCGCAGCGGATGGGTGTCCCCGCGGCTTACCGCAACGTGCCGTTTCTGGACGACGCGGCCGATGCAGGCTCGATTCGCCGGCAACTGGCCCTGGCAATCCGCGATGCGCGCAAGCAAGGAGCCGCGATTGCCATTGGTCATCCGCATCCTGTAACGCTCCAGGTGCTTCAGGAAATCCTTCCCCAACTTGGATCGCAAGGCGTGACTCTGGTGTTCGTCTCGCAACTTGTGCAATAAGAATCCGTGCGGTTCTTGAGTCCGGCCGGCGACGATGGGCCTCGCTACTCGAGGATCTCCGCGCAGAGTTGGAATACGTGCTCTGCGATAGAGGGCGCGGCGGTCAACCCCGGCGATTCGATGCCGATGAGTTGAATCGCGGGAGGCACCGCCGGGTCGCGCGTGATGACAAAATCGCCGTAGCCTTTTCTGTCCGGAGGAACCAGCTTAGGCCGCAAGCCGGAGTAAGCGAGGTGCAGGTCGTTCTCGGTCACCTCGGGAAGCATCTTCTGCGCATTGCGCGCGAAGTCGGCCACCGACAGGCGATCCTGTTCGTAATCGTTTTTATCCTGGACGTACCGCGCCGTCGGGCCGACCAGCACCGTTCCCCAAAGCGTCTTGGTGAAATGAATTCCCAGGCTCAGACCCTTTGCGTGCGGGAGCGGATACACCAGACTGTTGATGAGCGATGCTCGCGGGCCGCGAATCTCGCAATACTCGCCGCGAACCGGATAAATGCGGTAGCGCGTGTTGCCCAGCAGCGCAGCCACTTCATCGGAGAAAAGCCCGGCGGCATTGATTACGCAGCGCGCTTCGATGGTTTCCAGCGGGGTTTCCTGCGAAGAGCCGGACTCGCCGCCCACACGCAGTGTCACGCGGATGAAATCGGCATGCGCTTCGAGCGCTTCGGCCTTCGCGCGGGTCACGATGTGGGCGCCCTGCTCGGAGGCCACTCGCGCGTACGCTTTCACCAACTCCTCGCTCGAGACAATCCCCGTCGAACGAATCTCGAGCGCGGCCACTCCGCGAATGTGAGGCTCGCGCGCGCGAATTCCTGCGGCATCCAGCCGACGTATTCCCTCGACGCCGTTGGCCCGGCCGTGTGCGGCCAACTCTTCCAGTTCGCCGGCCTCTTCCGGCGAGGTCGCCACAATCAGTTTTCCCGTGCGCCGATGCGGGACGTTATGCGCCGCGCAAAACTCATAGGTGAGGCGGTTCCCCGCGACGCAATGCCGCGCCTTCAGTGAATCTTTGGGGTAGTAGAAGCCGGAATGAATGACGCCGCTGTTGCGCGTGCTGGTGGCCATCCCGACTCTCGGGAGCTGCTCCACCAGAAACACGTCATCCCAGCGGCGCGACACGGCTTGCGCAATCGCGCATCCCACCACGCCGCCGCCGATGATCAGAATGTTCGCCCGGTCCATAACCTCGAAAGCCATCACCCTGACACTCGTTCATCAGCGGCGGAATCCTACTTTGGCAGCCGCGGCATGGGCGGCCAACTGCTGGCCCTGCCCTGGAACAGGGCCTTGCACTTTTCCTCGCGTTTCGCTCCATCGTGGACGGCAAAGCTCGCCGGCCTTTCGTCGGGGCCGGACCACATGCTGACGCCGGCGTACGCGCCGTCTTTGCGCAAAATGTAATACACCATGCTGACGTACTTGATCCTGGTCATGTCGCTGCTGTAGTTGCGCACGATGCGCTTCAATGCGTCCGTTCCCGCTTCTTCCGGCGACATTCCCTTGCGCATGTTTTCCACAATGGTGTGCGCGCCCGCGACCTTGATGTTTTCTTCGCCGTTGCCGGTGGCCCCCGCCGCGCCCACATCCTGATCGCAATAACAGCCTGCGCCGATGATGGGCGAGTCGCCTAATCGTCCGGGAATTTTCCATGCCAGGCCGCTGGTGGTGGTCACACTGGACATCTCGCCTTTTTCATTCAACACAGAGCAATTGATGGTTCCGGTTGGCGGATGCAGGACCTTATGGATGGCATCCGCGCGGGCTTCGGGGGGAATGCCGATGTCCGCCGCCAGGCCATAGAGCCTCCGAACATGTTCCGGCTGGCCCGCAATCGGCGAAATTTGCAACGGCGCTGGAGGTTTCCAGTTAGGATCGGCCATTCCCGGCCCCCACCAGTCCTCATTCGAGTTGGATTCCTTCCACAACTGCCATATCTTGCGCGAGTGTTCCGTCAGCAGATTTTCTTTCGGGAAGCCCATCTTGAGGCCGAAGCGGGTTGCGCCTTCGCCGGCCAGCATCACGTGGCCGGTATGCTCCATCACCGTTTTGGCCAGCGACGCTACGTTCTTGATGTCATGGGCGGCGCCCACCGCGCCCGCGCGCCGCGTTGGGCCGTGCATGCAACAGGCGTCGAGCTCGACCACGCCTTCTTCATTGGGCAGCCCGCCCAAGCCGACGCTGTCATCATTGGGATCGTTCTCCGGTCCGGAGACAACCGTGATGGCGGCATCGAGCGTGTCCGCGCCCGCGCGCAGGCGCTCGTAGCCGGCGTCAATGTAGTTCAGTCCGTTGCGGGCGCAGATGATGATGTTCTTGCCGCCGGGGAGCGCGAGCAGCGTGTTGCCTCCGGTTGCGGTCCGCCCGAAAAGATTGCGGGCGCCGGCGGCAACGCTTGCGGAAAGGGTGGTGAGGAAAAACTTTCGTCGAGTCCAATGATTCATGCGTACACCTCGGAAGAAGTGAACTGCGTTTTGGAAGCCGCCCGAGAATAATCCGGGACAGCAAACCGCGCAAGCCCCTCGCTTGGGCGCGAAGCCCGAAATTCGAAGACGCGACGAGAGGACATTTTGCACTTGCTACGACGAATTTCTTTTCTGTTGCGCGCGGGGCGATGTCGCGTCAGAGTAGCGCGCGATGGAGGCGCGTTTTTCCAGGCCGGGCGTGCGGTGGGTGTTCCTCGCCGGGGTCTTCGCCGTTGCCGGCGCGCTGGCATTTTCCGGAGGGAGAATCGCCCTTGCCAATCACTACGCCGCCGGGGAAACTTCGGAAGGGCTTGGGCGAGCGGCCCATCTGGAGCCCGGCAATGCCGAGCACTGGTATTTCTTAGGCCGCAACTGGCAATATAACTTCGATCAGCCGGACCTGCCGCTGGCCATTTCGTATTATCAGCGGGCATTGGCGCTCGACCCCCGGTCAGCCAATACTTGGATGGACCTTGCCGGTGCCCGCGAAGCCCAGGGCGATACCGCGCAAGCCCGCGAAGCTTTCGAACAAGCGCAGAAGGCCCATCCCATTTCCGCCGACGTGGCGTGGCGCTACGCGAACTTCCTTCTGCGACAGGGAGAGATACGCCAGGCCTACTCGCAGGTTCGCCGCGCGGTGGCAGAGGACCCGAATCGCGCTGCCGCCGCCGTCTCGGTTTGCTGGCGCGCCAACCCCAACATTGAAATGATCCTCGACCAGGCCTTGCCTCGAAGCGCCGCGGTCTATCTGGAAGCGATTCGCTTTCTTTCCAACGAACATGAAGGAAGCTCCGCACTGGCAGTCTGGAAGCGGCTGGCAGAGCTGCACCCGAGGATCGAGTTGAAGACGGTATTTCCCCTGCTGGATGAGCTTTTTGTTGAAGACTCCATCCCGGAGGCCCGCAGCGTGTGGGAGCAGGCGGTGGAAATGGCCGGGATCACTCCGTCTGCTCCATCGGACGGCTCGCTGGTGTGGGATGGCGGATTCGAAGGCGACTTCATTCCGGGCGGCTTTGGCTGGCGGTGGAGGCCCGATCCCGGCGTGCAATTCACGTTCGACCGCGAGAAGAAACATTCCGGAGGGCGTTCTCTTCGCATCACCTTCGACGGCACGGAAAATCTCAATTTCACGCACCTCTTCCAATACGTCCCGGTGCAGCCGGGGAAGACCTACCAGTTTTCGGCGTATGTAAAGACCGAAGAGATCACCACCAATCGGGGTCTGTGCTTCGCGGTCTTCGATTCGCGCAACCCCGGAGCGACCGGCCGCCTCACCCCCGATTTGACCGGCACGCAGCCCTGGACGCGCCTCGAGTTGTCGTTCACGGCGGGCTCGGACACGCGTCTGGAGACGGTTGTCCTGCGGCGAATTCCCAGCGAAAAATTAGACAATAAATTGCGGGGGACGGTCTGGGTGGACGACGTCGCGGTTGTGCCTCTTGAACTCGGCCCGAAGAGGCCTGCTCCATGAAGTTTATCCGGGCGGGCATCTGCGCGCTTGTGCTGTTCGCGGTCGCGGCGCACGGCGGAGTCGAAGACTGGGCGGCGGCAGTATTGGAAGCAGGGGCCGCTGCACTGATCGCGTTCTGGGGACTGCGCGTAGCGCAGGGATGGGAAAAGGAAATTCACGGCCATCCGCTTCTTGGCCCCCTGGCCGCGTTTGCGGCGGTGGTCCTGGTCCAGTTTGTATTCCGGGCCACGGCGTATCGCTACGCAAGCAAAGTGGATTTCCTCCGGCTCATGGCTTATCTGATTCTTGTTTTCCTCGCCGCGCAGGCTTACCGCACGCTCGATGACCTGCGAGGGTTTGTGTGGTTCTTGCTCGTTTTGGGTTTTGCTGTTTCCGTTTTCGGAATCCTCCAGCATCTGACCTTCAATGGAAAGCTGTATTGGGTGCGCGAGATGCATTATGGCGGGATTCCCTTCGGGCCGTACGTGAATCGCAACCATTTTGCCGGGTTGGCGGAGTTGCTGGCGCCGCCCGGTTTGGCGGCTCTGGTGATGGGCAAAGTGCGCAGGGACCAGTGGCCGCTCGTGGGACTTTTCAGCCTGTTCCCGGTTGCGGCACTGTTCTTGTCGGCGTCGCGCGGGGGAATCATCAGCTTTCTGGTGCAGGTGGGGCTGCTGCTCCTGCTGATTTGGCTGCGGCGGGGAGAACGAAAGCAACTCGTCGCAGTGGCCGCCGTCCTGTTGGTGGCCGGGGCGCTGGTCACCTGGCTGGGAGTGGAGCGCGCCCTCCAGCGGTTTTCATCCTACCGGACGCTCGAGGTACGCGAGGATAAACGCATCTCGATGGCGCGGGATACCTGGCGGATCTTTCTGGACCATCCTTTGCTGGGAACAGGGCTCGGGACCTTGCGGGATGTTTTTCCAAAATACGAGACGCTCTACGACGGCAAAGTGGTGAACCACACTCACAATGATTATCTCGAAGCTCTGGCGGAAACGGGTCTGGCGGGCGGCGCCTGCTGTGCCTGGTTCCTCGCGGTGCTGATGATTCGGGGGATCCGCCAGGTTCGCAGCGGGGCGAGCGGGCTTCTGTCGGCGCTGCAAATGGGCGCGCTGGTCTCCTGCGGCGGAGTCTTGGCGCACAGTATGGTGGACTTCAACCTGCACATTCCTTCGAACGCTCTGCTGTTCCTGCTGCTGGCTGGATTCGCGGCGGCCGAGATCCGCGTAATCCGCAGGGTAACCCGGAATCAGCCGCAGCCATTGCCGAATCCGCAACATGCCGCCTGAAATTTCTCTTCTACCTGTATAATGGCGCCGGGGTCTTCTCTCTCCATGAGGCTTGCAAGCCTGCCTATAAGGCGGAAGCCTATCCGCCAACGTGCCGGGTTGGTTTTGTTTGTGCTCGCATGTGCTTCTCTCGCCTGCGCGCAGGAAAAGCTGGTGACACCCGACGAAGCCAACAGCCGCCTGCGGCAGCTCTCCGAGGCTGCCCACGTCCGTCAAGGAGAATACGTCATCGGATCGGGCGATCTCCTCTCCATTGAAGTGTTCGACGTGGACGAGCTGAGTCGTGAGGTGCGCGTCAGCGAATTGGGTACCATCGCCATTCCGTTGCTTCCGGCGCGGCTTCATGCCGCTGGACTGACGGAGATTCAGCTCGAAGAGAAGCTTGCGGAACTGCTGGAAACGAGCGGCTTGGTATCCCGTCCTCAGGTCACAGTCACCGTAAAGGAACGCAAGAGCAAACCTATTACCGTCATCGGAGCGGTGAACCATTCGATGGTCTATCAGGCGGTCCGCCCGGTGACGCTTCTGGAAGTGCTTTCGGAAGCCGGCGGGATAGCCAATGATGCCGGGAGCACGGTGATCATCTCGAGGGCGGCGCCCGATCCCGGTCAGCGGGCCGCCTCCGCCGGCGACGCCACAACAGGACACAATCCCGCCGCCGGACCGGTAGCCCCTGCGCCAACTGGATCCGCGGATCCAAAAGGCTTGTCGCCTTCGCCAACGACAACTTCCGGGCCTGGGGATTCGGCTGCCACTCCGCCCCCGCTTCCTCCATTGACGCTGGTCATTAACTTGAATGACTTGCTGGAAACGGGCGATCCGAAATTCAATATTCCGATCGAGGGCGGCGATGTCGTGTCGGTCCCGCGCGCGGGCATTGTGTACGTGATGGGCGCGGTGGACCATCCCGGAGGCTTCGTTCTGGCGAACGACCGCGAGCAAATGAGCGCCTTGAAAGCCCTGGCGCTGGCGGGCGGATTCCGGCGCGCGGCGAAGCCTCAGCAGGCCGTGATTTTGCGCAAAGATTCGGCCACTGGCCAGCAGAAAGAAGTCGCGCTGGACTTGAAGAAAGTCTTGGACCACAAGGCCGAAGACGTGCGGCTCTATCCCAGCGACATTTTGTTCATTCCCGAAAGCGGCGGAAAGCGTGCGGCTTACAAGATGGGAGAAATTGCGTTGGCCGTGGGGTCCGGAGTCGCGCTCTTCCGTTTGGCCAGATAGCCATCGAGGCGCATGGATGAACTGAACAAACTCGTGCCCAAGGGGGACGGAGGGGCGATGGAATCCGCGCCTCTGCCCGTGCCCATGCACATGCCCGTGTGGGACATGGCGCCCCGGGAACCCCACCTACTCGACTACGTGATCATTCTTCGCAAGCACCAGTGGCTGATCCTTTCGTTTCTCCTCGCGGTTGTGACGATTGTGTCCATCGGCACATTCCGTCAGCAGCCGGTGTACGTGGCGACGACGCGCCTTGAAATCGACCGCGAAAACACGAACATCCTGCCTTTCCCGGGAACCGATGCTTACGATATTTACGCCGACCTGGACAATTACATTGAGACACAGTCCAAGATCCTGCTGAGTGAAACGCTCGCCCTGCGCACCATCAAGACCGCGGGGCTTGAAGGCCCCTTGGGAAGCAGCCTGCCGGCGGCCAAGCCGGATGACGATGCGGTCACCACGACGACACTCGCCAACCAGAAGCGCCCGCCCGCGCTCGGCCCGTTTCTGGGGGCGCTCAGCGTAAAACGCGTGCCCAACAGCCGGTTGCTGGACGTTAGTTTCGAATCCACGGACGCAGAAATGGCGGCGCGGGTTGTCAATGCCCACGTGGAAAGCTACATCGCAGAAAACTTCCGCAGCCGCTATGAAGCCACCACGCAGGCCTCCACGTGGCTGGCCGGCCAGTTGAACGAACTGAAGATCAAAGTCGAAAAGTCCGAAGACGCGCGCATCGCTTACGAGCGGCAAAACCAGATCTGGACGATTGACGAGAAACAGAACATCACAACGCAGCGCTTAGGAGACATCAGCAAGGAGCTCACCGAGGCGCAAAGCGACCGGATGAAAAAGGAAGCTGCGTTTCAGCTCGCGCAGTCCGGCAGCCTGGATGCGCTGCCGGCGGTGCATGACAGCGAAATGCTGAAAGATTTGCAGGTCAAGCGCGCCGAAGCCGTGGAAGCCTACACGGAAGCCCTGAATCAGTACGGGCCGAATTTCCCCAAAGTACAAAGGCTCCAGGCAAAGGTGAAGGAATTCGAAGAACTGGTGAACGGCGAGAAAAAGAACATCGTCAACCGCGTGGAAAACGATTACCGCGCCGCGCGTCAGCGGGAATTGCTGCTGACCCGGGCCCTGGATCAACAGAAAGCCGAAGCGAACGCGATGGCCGAGCGCCTGGTGCAGTACAACATTCTGAAACGAGAGGCGGAAGCGAATAAGCAGTTGTACGAAGGCCTGTTGACTAAGCTGAAGGAAGCGGGCATCTCGGCCGGCTTGCGCTCGTCGAATATTCGCGTAGTGGACCCGGCGATGATTCCCCCCTCTCCGGCCCGGCCGAATAAGACGCGGAACATTGCCTTGGCATTCCTATTGGGCCTGGTGGGAGGAATCGGGCTGGCATTATTGCGCGAGTATCTGGACAACACTGTGAAGACCCCGGACGACGTTGAAGCGTTGTCGCGGCTGCCCTCGCTCGCGGTTGTGCCGGCATTCGCCAGCCTGAACGGGCACCCGAGGAAACGCAACCTGCTGGGAATGCCGGTCGGAAACGGCAAGAACCGCCGCGTGGAATTGGTGTCGCACACGCTTCCGAAGTCGCAGATGTCGGAGGCCTTCCGCGCGCTCCGCACGTCCTTGTTGCTCTCGCAGGCCGAGCGGCCCCCGCAGGTGATTCTTGTCACGAGCGCCCTGCCGCGCGAAGGGAAGACTACGGCGGCGACAAATCTGGCGGTCACGCTGGCGCAACTCGGCGACCGCACCCTGTTGATCGATGCCGACCTCCGCAAACCTGGCGTTAGCCGGGCCCTTAGCCTGGCGGACGGCAATTATGCGGGGCTGAGTTCGTATCTGGCAGGGGTCTCAAGCCTGGACTTGATCACTATACCGCACCCGGCAGTCACTAATCTCGCGGCCATTCCCACTGGGCCCATTCCTCCCAATCCCGCCGACTTGCTCGCTTCGCACAGATTGGCCGCAGCCATCTGCGAACTTCGTTCGCAGTACAAATTCATTGTGATAGACTCTCCGCCGATCATGGCCGCCACGGATGCGGTCATCCTCTCCGTTCAGGCTGACGGCGTGCTCCTGGTGGTGCGCAGCGGCGCGACACCCAAGGAAGCCTTTTCGCGCACGCGCGACCTGCTCGCCAGCGTAAAATGCAGGTTACTTGGTGTGGTGCTAAATGCTGTGGACTCTAGCGCGCCGGACTATTATTATTCCTACCGGTATTACCCGTATTCGTATGGCTATGGGCAGGAGAAGCAGCAGGAGCATCCACACGACACTCCGTCACCCGCCAGGCCCGAAGAACGGGAATCATTGAACGAAGACAATCTGTAAGGAGGAACCGTGCGCTTCCTGATCACGGGCGGTGCTGGCTTCATCGGCTCACATCTTGCGGAATTACTGCTGACGCGCGGCCATGAAGTGCTGCTGCTCGACGATCTCTCCACCGGCGGGATGGAAAACATCCGCCATCTCAAGCAGTACGACGGGATGCAGTATTTTCTGGATTCGCTGGAGAACCGCCAGTTGCTTGCCGAGTTGGTGGACGAAGCGGACGTCATCGTGCACCTGGCCGCGGCTGTCGGCGTGCGGCTGATTGTGGAGAGCCCGGTCCGCACCATCGAAACCAATGTCAATGGCACTCAGCTCGTGCTCGATGCCGCCTGCAAAAAACGCAAATTGGTTTTCACCGCCTCCACTTCGGAGGTGTACGGCAAGAACACGAATGTGCCTTTCCACGAAGACGCCGACCTCGTGCTGGGCCCGACAACCAAAGGCCGCTGGAGTTACGCGGCCTCGAAGGCGCTGGACGAGTTTTTGGCGCTTTCCTATTGGAAAGAAAAAAGGCAGCCGGTGATCGTTGCCCGGTTCTTTAACACCGTCGGGCCGCGGCAGACCGGGCGTTACGGTATGGTCTTGCCCAACTTCGTCGGCCAGGCATTGGAAGGCGCGCCCCTTACCGTGTACGGGACGGGTCAGCAGTCGCGGTGTTTCTGCGACGTGCAAGACTCGGTCGAAGCCATCGTGCGGCTGATCGCCACCGACCGCGCTGTCGGCCAGGTCATAAACGTCGGCACCACCGAAGAAGTCACCATCGAAAAACTCGCGCATCTGGTCAAGGAACGCACCCAAAGCTCTTCGCCCATCACGCATGTACCCTATGACCAGGCCTACGAGCCGGGTTTCGAAGACATGCTCCGCCGGGTGCCCTCGATCGACAAACTCGTGCAGCTGACTGGTTTCCGCCCCAGGACGCCTCTGACGGAAATCATCGACCGCGTCGTTGTTTACTTCCGTCAAAAACGAACGGCCGCGCCCGCACCGCGCACAGCGCTTACCAGCGCCAGCTAGTCTTCTTGGCCGGGCCTTTCCATCCGCCGGTGTGCGCCGCCGCGCAAACTCATGTATGATTGCGCGATTCCGGCCGGGGGTCAGCCGCGTCACATGCAGTCCTCATTGGCGCATATCGCGTCTGCGGATGTGGTGCACCCGGCCATACCTCTCCGCAGCAAGAAAACTCGGATGATCCTTGCGGGGCGCTGGCGTCGTTGGTCGGTTTGCGAGAAGACGCTGCTCGTGGTGTTTCTTCTCAGCCTGCCGCTCTGCAATCCGTGGCTGCGCGGCGACGGGATCGGCTACTATGCTTACGCACGCGCGCTGTTGATTGACCACAACCTCCGTTTTGAGAAAGACTACTTCGCGGGGAATGCCGATTTCGTCCAGAGGCGCGTGGACGAGACAGGGCGGTTCAAACCAGAGTTCTACACGAGAACCGGATACCTCGAAAATCACTTCACGGTTGGGCCGGCGATTCTCTGGGCGCCGTTCCTGGTGAGCGCGCATGTCGCCGCGCTGGTTTTGCGCGTGGCGGGTTTCCCCGTCAACGCCGACGGCTTCACGTTTCCCTATCGCTGGGCCATGGCGCTGGGAACAGCGGTGTATGGATTCCTGGGGCTATGGATTTCGTTTCATCTGGCGCGGAAGTACGTCGCCGAACGGTGGGCATTTCTTGCGACGCTGGGGATCTGGTGGGGCAGTTCGCTCCCCGTCTACATGTATTTTAATCCGTCCTGGTCGCACGCCCACTCGGCCTTCAGCGTGGCGCTGTTTCTATGGTATTGGCATCGGACGCGGGACGCCCGCACCACGCGGCAGTGGATTGTTCTCGGCTTGCTCGCAGCACTCATGACGAATGTCTATTACCTGAATGCCGTCCTGCTGACTGCTCCGGGCATCGAGGCGCTTTTCAGGTATCGTCAGGCGCTGTGGGAGCCCGATTCCAGCGGGCCATCGGCAGGCCGGTTGCTCGGACAACACGCTGTGTTCGCGGTGGCCGTACTGGCCGGGATGCTCCCAACGCTGCTCACGCGGCAAATCATCTACGGGAGCCCGTTCGAGAGCGGATACGCCGCGCTGGGCGACTGGCACTGGGGTTCTCCGGAGTTTCTGCGCGTGTTGTTCTCCGCCGATCATGGAATGCTGAGCTGGACTCCGCTGCTGGGCCTGGCGTTGGCTGGTCTGGTGCTGTTTGGCCGGCGTGAGAAAACTACCGGAGGGCCGCTGATCGGAGCCACTGTGGCGTTCTACCTCTTCATCAGCGCGTATCCCGATTGGGACGGCCTCTCGTCGTTCGGCAACCGCTTCTTCATTTCATTGACGCCGATTTTTGTTCTGGGCCTGGCTGCGCTTCTCGGGGAATGCAGCGGCTGGTTTGTGCGGGAGAAAATGACGTTGGCCGGCGGCGCTTCGATCGTTGCACTTTTCGTCGTTTGGAACCTCGGCTTCATTTTTCAATGGGGCTTGCATCTCGTGCCGGCGCGCGGGCCCATCTCCTGGCGCCGGATGGCACATAATCAGGTGATGGTGGTTCCTTCACGCTTTGGCGCAACCGTGCGCGATTATCTCTTTGGCCGCAAAGCCATGATGCAACGCATCGAGGAGCAAGACATTCAGCAACAGAAATTACAGAAGCCGCCGGATTCTTGAATGGCCGCTTGTAAGCGCTGGAAATCGTCGTGGCCGCTGTTAATCTTCGCGAACAACTGCATCTCCCCGTCCCCCTTGGGTCTGTTACTCTAGTACCCGCGTGGAACAGAGAGGGTCCCCCATCCATAACCTAAGATCTATTGCTGCGCCCATCGCAGGCTCGGAAGTTCTGGCAGGAAGCGATCCTGCTGGCGTGCCCGCGGTCGCTGCGCCGCAGACGAGCCCCGGCACGCGCGTCTTTCGAAACACATTCGTGCAGCTCCTTGGCCGCGTTGTGAGTTTGCTGCTCTCCGTGGTCACTTCAGTGCTCCTGGCGCGTTACCTGGGACGCGGTAGGCTCGGGGAATACGGCGCCCTCTACGCGTACCTGGGTCTCTACACGTGGCTGGCCTCTTTCGGCCTTGAGCAGATTCTGGCGCGCGAAGCATCGCAACGCCGCTTGCAAGCGGGAAGCATTTTTTTCACCGGCAGCGTTGTCGGAATCTGCCTGGCATTTGCAGGAACGGGTTTCGCGCTCCTCTTGGCCCCGTGGTTTGGCTTCTCGCACGGCATGCGCCTCCTGCTTCTGTTTGCCGCCGTTGACATCATGCTCCTGCCTTCGATGAGTTTTGCCTCGATCGTGTTTCAGGTGGACCTGCGTCAATGGTACCCGGTGGGTTTCGGCCTGTTCCGCCAGGCGCTCTGGCTGCTCGCGGTGATCCTGCTCGCGCGCGGCGGCGCCGGGTTCTTCTGGGTGATTGTTTTGAGGACGATGGTCGCCGTACTGACCGCCCTCCTGACTTTGCCATTCTGCTGGCAGAAGAAGTTTCTTCCCCGGCCGGTGCGTTTTTCGTGGAGCGAAGCGCGCCAGCTTCTTCGCTACGGCTTTCCCGTGGCGCTGAGCGCGGTGGCCGTCGGCGTCTACCACCGCATTGATCAGGTGATGCTTCACAAGATGACCGGCGACGTCACGCTGGGTCCTTACGTTGTGGCTGTACAGATGGCCGAGCTTTTCAGCGCACTGCCGGTGGCGTTGATGTCTTCGTTGTTTCCCATCCTCTCCCGGACGGCGCATCAGGAAGAGCAATTCCGGCACTATCTGGGGGTCAGCTACCGCTTCTTGATGGCGGTAGTTTTCTTTGTGTGTGCGATCCTCATCCCCATTGCGGCCCCGCTCGTCAACCTGTTTTACGGCAAGGAATTCCAGTCTTCGGCCGGCTTGCTGGTTGTCCTGATTTGGTCGGAGGCTCCGCTGTTTTTCGGCGTTGCTCTGTGCAACGGGCTGATTGCCAAGAATCTGCAATGGTTTTCCCCGGTTTCCACGATGGTTGGCGCGGCCCTCAACGTTGTGTTGAATCTCGTTCTGATCCCGCGCTCTGGCGCGTTAGGTGCTTCGTGGGCTACGTTAATAAGTGAGGCAGCCGCCGCGGTATTTGTGTTCCTGTGTTTCCGCCCCACACGGAGGTACGTCGTGCAGGGCCTGCGCATTGCTCTTGCGCCTTTTCTCCTGGCCCTGGGAATTACGATCGTGCTGGGTTTCCTGTCGTGGGCATTTTGGTGGAAATTTGTGATTGCATGCTTGGCGTACGCTGGCGGTGCATGGTTAACGGGTGCAGTCAGGCGGAGCGAGATCAGCCGTGCCCGTGACCTCTCCCGTAGTTTGTTTTCCTTCACGCGGGCATAGAGTGTGGCGCGGGGGTGAAGTTGGGGAAGACGCGAAACGTGGAGATATACGACAGTTCATTCTACACGGCGGAGGGTCTCGCTATCCTCGACTCGCCCCGGATTGTTGTGCCCCTGATCATTTCGCTGGTTCAGCCGAAGAGCGTGGTGGACGTGGGGTGCGGCAGAGGCTCCTGGCTGTGTGTTTTTCAGGAATGTGGAGTGGAAAGAATCCTCGGCATAGATGCTGCGAGTGTCAATCCGGATTGGTTGCTGATTCCGAAAGAGTGTTTCCGGAGCATGGACCTTGCGCTGCCCTTCCAGTTGGATGAACAATTCGATTTAGCGGTCTGTCTCGAGGTTGCGGAACATCTGCCGGATCACGCAGCCGTGAGTCTCATCTCGTCGCTCACGGCTCTGGCGCCGGTTGTTCTCTTCTCAGCCGCTGTCCCCTTCCAGGGAGGCGTTCACCATGTCAACGAACAGTGGCCTGAATACTGGCGAGAATTATTCGAGCGGGAGAGCTACTGCATGTTGGATTTGATTCGAAAGGAAATCTGGAAAGACCCGCGAATCAAATATTGGTATCGGCAAAATCTGTTTCTATATGTGCGCAACGACTTGATGGTGTCCCGGCCGAAATTTGCCGAAGCGGCTCACCTTGCCGACGACCTCCGGCTGATTCATCCCGCCATTTTGGAAGCGCACTATGGACTTTGGCCCCTCGTGAAAAATCTGCCGCGAAGCGCTTGGCAGGCAGGACGCAATCGGATGAGGCGTTTACTGAGGCGGGGATAAGGCGAATGACGGTTCTGTTTTTGTGCGACGAAGACAACCTTGTGCTGAAAGAAAATGCGGGATATGCATGCGCTTTCCGCCGGCGCGGTATCCGCGTGGTGTGCGTGGAGCGCGGCTATCCACGAAATGGCGATCTGGGTAGGCTTGTTGAGTCCTGCGGCGAAAAGCCCTCGCTTATTCTTCACGTGGGGTCCGTTGTCCCGTTCCTGCCTTGGAATCTCACAAGTGTCGACATTCCCACAGCCATGTTTCAGGTTGACGTTTACTTCAATGGACACCGGCAACTCCGGGTTTCCATGCTTTTCGATTACGTCCTCATTCTGCACCCCGGATTCGAGGAGATGTTTTGCAGCGCTGGCCATCCAGCCCCATGCACGTTGCCCCTTGCAGTGGATCCCGTCCTTTTCCAGGATCACAGACGAGAGCGCCATTTTCAGCTTTCCTCGGTCGGCAGGACCGATGCCCCCATCTACAAAACCCGCCGCGAAACCCTGGCCTCGCTCTCCGCGGAGTTCCGCATGAATGAATGGCATCGGCGCCATGAGGCAGAGGAGGTCCCGGAGGTTTACGGCGCGAGCCAGATGGTCGTGAATGTGCCCCGGGACGACTATCCCGTGGATGTCTCCATGCGCTTTGCAGAAGCAATGGCAGCGGGCGCCCTGTTCATCACCCGGGTTCCCAGCGAGATGACGGCTCTCGGCTTTTTGGAAAACACCCATTATATCGGCTACCGTGACCCATCCGAGATACCATCCATCGTCCGCCGCTATCTCTCCGACGAGCCGGCGCGGAGCCGGATTGCCGCGGCTGGGCAGGAGAAGGTGCTGCGCGAACACACTTACGACTGCAGGGTGGATGCGTTGTTGCGCCATATCGAGCGCGACGGTGGGAGGCTCCATGCGCCCGCGCGGCGATGGCCGGGAGCCCGAGTCCGCCTGGCGTACTTGGACTTTTTTGCGACCGAGAGAGAAACGACTCTCGCATCGGCCTATCTACGCGAGATCCTGCGTCGTAGTCCCTTCGCTGCTGTGCCAGGGGCGGCCCTGGTCGCCCGTGCATGGGCGCAGCGTGCGCGCAACCACCTGGCCGCGAAGACGCGCAAGTGGCGTGGTGAGCGTTCGCGTCAGTGAGTGGGCACGATGATCAAACGGCGCGGCTATTCATTCGGAAGATCGGATCTCTTTGGGAGCAAGAACCATCCCTGATTGACGACGCACAGGACACGACCGTACGTCACCGTACTGATTGACAAGTGCATCTTCCGCATTCCTCAGCCCGGCCACGTCGCGCGCATCTGGAAGCACGGCCCATGAAATTTCGGCTGGATGGCTCAAGAACTCGACCGCGCGCGCAGCGCGCTTTCGTAAATGTTCTGCGGGTGACCGAACTATGAGAGAAAAGCTATGGCTGCGCTTTCGGAACTCGAAACTACTGCGGAGGCTTTCTTCGTCTTCCGTTCTGGGTAAGCCGATTAGGGCCGCGAGCAACTTGCTCACGCCCTCTCTTCAGCGAAAGGAAATGAAGATCCGGGCGGGGATTGGAAAAGGCTTAATCATGGAGATCAATCCCCGGTGGGAAACCGAGATGTGGGAAGGCACGTACGAAGCGAACGCTCAGCAGTTGTTCGCGCGGCATTTGCGCGAGGGTATGATTTTTTATGACGTCGGCGGGGGTTGGGCTTTTACAGCATGGTCGCAGCGCGGTTGGGCGCTAACATGAGAATCCTGATCGCCGCAGGCGTTACCGCAAACCGAGAAGCCGGAACTGCAAGTGCTGTTTACAACGTGGCTGACGGCTTGCGCGCGCTGGGCCATCACGTGGATTGCGTCTTTGCAGACGACTTGCTGCCGCGACCCGTGCTGGCGCGGCCCACGTTTTACCGCCAGCTCGTTCTGGAGCGCGCTAGGCCCACGATCGAGCACTGGATGTCCCCAAAGAACTGGTGGAGCCGCTTCTTTGAACTTACCAGTTTGCTAGATGCCTCAGACCGGACCGAAGGCGCCCAGCTCATGTCGAGCGCGACGTGATTTTCACGACTTTACGCTGGTGACGGAGACTCGCAAGTGAAGCTGACCGAAGCTATGCGCCGTGACTGGGATGAACGCGCCCGGAAGAATGCCTTTCACTACATCGCCTCGTGGCGGCGCGAGTGGGATGTTGATTCGTTCCTGACGTCGGGCGAAGAGGATTTCGCGCGCTTGGTTGCACCTGCACTCGAACGCTCACAAATCCCCGCAAGCGGGAAGGTGATGGTCGAACTAGGTTGCGGCGCCGGACGCATGACGCGGAGTTTTGCCCGGCGATTCGGGCGCGTCTATGCTTTCGATGTGTCGCGGGAAATGCTTCAACGGGCGCGGCAGATTCATCCCGGCCAGAGCAACGTCTTGTGGCTCCTCGGCAACGGCGCGGATTTGTCTTGTGTCCAGGCAGGTGCGGCGGATTTCATCTTCAGCTACCTGGTGTTGCAGCACCTTCCGTCGAAGACGCTCGTGTTTCAATATGTGCGCGAGATGCTGCGTATTCTCAAGCCGGGCGGCGCATTTCTGTTTCAGTTCAACGGAGAGCTTGCGCCAACGATGAATTGGCGCGGTCGTCTGGCCTGGGGAATTGTCGATGCGTTTTGGGCCACGCACCTTGCAGGCGCAAGCCGTGGCTTAGCTCGCTTACTGAGACTGGATCCAGCGGTGGTCGGCAAGAGTTGGCGCGGCGTGGCCATTGAATCGGGGGTGGTTAGCGAGTGCGTGCGCAGCGCCGGAGGGGAAGTGCGTGAGTTGACCGGAAAAGACACGCCTATGGCATGGTGCTGCGGAGTGAAGGCGGCGAAGCAGAGCACGCGGCAAAACGCATGAGCGCCCAGAGGATCATCGCCCTTCTCGGCCGGCGCGACGAACCGACGGATGCGCTCGAGGAGTATTGCCTCTTGCTCGACAAAGCTCTTGCGCCCCACGGTTATGAACTTGAGAGAGTCCGCGTCCCGTGGGCCAAGCGCGGCTGGCCTGCGGCCCTCGACGAGTTGCGCAAGAGCGCTTCCGGCTGGCGCGGCTGCTGGGTTCTCGTTCAATATACGGCGCTCGGTTGGTCGCGCCGAGGATTCCCTTTGCAGATCCTGCGCCTCCTCCGCGTCCTTGCGCAAAGTGGCGTGCGCATCGGCGTCGTCTTCCACGATGCAGGTCCCTATTCGGGGCTGCGCCCGGTTGACCGCCTGCGGCGCCGCTGCCAGGTCCTCGTCATGCGCCGCGCGTACGCCGCTGCAGAGCGCGTCATCCTCACGGTTCCCGCCGAGAAGAATCTCTGGCTGCCTCCCCAGCGATCCAAAGCCGTTTTTATTCCAGTGGGCGCGAACCTTCCTTTGGCGAGCGCCTCTTGCGAAACCGATGCGGCAAATACCGCGCCGCTCACCGTCGCCGTATACGGCGTGACGGGCGGATCACACCTTTCCACGGAAACACAGGATATCGCTTTCGTCGTAAACCGGGCGGCAACGCGTGTCCCTGGCCTGCGCCTGCTCGTCTTCGGGCGCAACGCCATCGAGGCCAAAGATTCGTTGTTGCGGTCGCTGAACGGAACGCGCGTGGCGCTCGAGGTGCGTGGTGTCTTGCCTCCGGAGGAGGTCGCCACCTCGCTCTTGCGTGCAAACCTGCTGTTGTTTGTCCGCGGGCCAATCTCCAGCCGCCGCGGCAGCGCCATAGCCGGGATCGCTTGCGGCCTCCCGGTCGTAGGGTACGCGGGGACCGATACGTCCTGGCCGGTCACCGAGGCGGGGGTCTCGCTTGTGCCTGCCGGTGACCGTGAAGCTCTCGCGGCGGCCCTGGAACAAGTCCTGATGGACTCCTCGCTGCGCGCCTCCCTGGCAGAACGCAGCCGCCGGGCACACCGCGAATACTTCGCTTGGCCGGTCATTGCCCAATGCTACGCAGAAGCCATTCGGCAGTCGGACGACGAATTTTTGCGAAAAGGCCAGGCCACTGCATGAGATATTTTCAAGATGCCCGGCGCCGGTTTCGTTTTGCTCTGAGCAATCCAGGTTATGCAGTGCGCGCGGTACTGCGCGATTTGACGTTGGCGGACGAGCGTTTCCTCGCTGCCGTCACAGCCTCGACACCGCAAGCCATCCGTCGCCTCGTGGAGGAACCTTGGCAGGATGAAAAATTCGCCGCCCAATTGAAGCAGGCCGAGGGAATCTTCCGGCGATTTCATCTTTCCAGCGCTGAGGTCTATGCAAAAAAGGTCTTGATCCAATACGCCGCCATCCGCGCGGTTGCTCCGGGAATCGTGGTAGAGACTGGGGTGGCCAATGGCGTTTCGAGCGCGCATCTGCTTCTCGCTCTTGCGCGGAATAATAAGGGACATCTCCACTCCATTGAAATCGGCGACGCGTCCTTACTCCCGCCGGGCTCCGCCAACGGCTGGGTCGTGCCGGAATGGCTGCGGGATCGTTGGACGCTCCGGATTGGCGACGCGAAGACCCTTTTGCCTGAAGTCCTGCGAGGATTGGGAACGATTGACGTCTTCATCCACGACAGCCTGCATACCTACGATCACATGCTTTGGGAATATCGCGCTGCCTATGACCATATTCGGCCAGGCGGGTTGCTGATTTCCGATGACGCCCTTTGGAATTCTGCCTTCTCGGAATTTGCTGCCACGGTCGGCGCGAGGCATGCGCAGATCCTACGTGGCGTCGGCGTGCTGCGGAAAGAAATTCCGTGACGTCGCTCCCTGACGGCCGGCGCTACCGCGTTCTTATCCTGGGGTCGCATCCGGTCCAATACGCCGCACAATTTCTCCACCAACTGGCTCAGCATCCACTTGTGGACCTTCAGGTTGCCTATTGCAGCTTGTTCGGCGCCCAGGGCGGTCTTGACCCTGAGTTCGGCATTGAAGTGCAGTGGGACGTTCCCTTGCTGGAGGGTTATCCCTGGGTGCAAATTCCCAATCGTTCGCTGCGCCCGGGTCTCGGCCGCTTCTGGGGTCTTTTCAATCCCGGTCTCTGGAAACTGATTCGTGAGGAACATTTCGATGCCATTGTCTGTCATGTCGGTTACGTGTTTTCGAGTTTTTGGATTGCCGTGGCTGCGGCCAAATCGAGCGGAACCCCATTCTTGTTCGGCACCGATGCGACCACGATGCGTCCGCGTCTCGCGGCGCGCTGGAAGACCTGGGTAAAGCCTCGTGTTTGGCGGCGGGTGTTCGGTCTGGCCGACCAACTCCTGGCGCCGTCCTCCGGGACGGTTGCGTTGTTCCGGGAAATGGGCTTTCCGGCGGAGAAGATTTCGCTGACGCCGTTCGCCGTGGATAACGACTGGTGGACGCGGCAAGCAGCGCTTGTCAATCGTTCCGCCGTGCGCGCCTCCTGGGACATCCCGGAAAATGGAAAGGTCATATTGTTCTGCGCCAAGCTCCAGCCGTGGAAGCGCCCCCAGGATGTCTTACGCGCTTTCGTGCAGGCCAATCTCCCGGATACCTACGTCGTCTTCGCAGGCCAAGGGCCGTTGCGCGCAGATCTGGAAGGCGAGGCGCGAGAGCGCGGCATCTCCAGCCGCGTTCGAGTGCTGGGTTTCGTCAACCAGTCCCAATTGCCGGCAACGTATCGCGGCGCGGACGTTTTCGTCCTTCCTTCAGAGTATGATCCATGTCCGGTTGTGGTGTGCGAAGCGATGCTCTGCGGATTGCCGGTAATCCTGAGCGATCAAATTCGAGGCCGCTTCGACCTGGTCCTGCCGGGGAAAACAGGTTTTATATATCCTTGCGGAGACGTCAATTCCTTGGCCGCGATTCTGCGTACCCTGGTGAGTAACCCGGAAGAGATCTCCCGGCTCAGCGCGGCCGCGCGGGAGCGAATGAAAACTTGGTCCCCCAAAGAGACCGTGGAGGGAACCGTCAAGGCCATTGAACAAGCTGTGCGGCGGGGCAAGGGAGGGCTGTGAAGTTACTGATCTATTCCCACTCCTTTGCGCCGCGACTCGGCGGCGTGGAGACCATTGTAATGACCTTGGCGCGCGGCCTTTCGGCAGCGTCGGCGGGCCAGCTGCATGAACCCATCGAAGTCACGGTCGCTACGCCGGTGCCCCGGGGGGATTTTGACGACGCCGCGCTCCCTTTCCGGGTGGTTCGCCAGCCGGGCTTTTGGGGGTTGCTGCGGCTATTGCGCTCCGCCGACTTGATCCATCTGGCCGGTCCCGCGCTGCTTCCCCTGTTCCTTGCGCTGATTCTTCGAAGGCCGGTGGTCGTCGAGCACCACGGCTATCAAGCTATCTGCCCCAACGGTTTGCTTCTCATCGAACCGACGCAGACGGTTTGTCCGGGCCATTTCCAGGCGCGGCGCTATCGAAAGTGTTGGGAGTGCAATCGGGCTTCGGAGGGGCCCATAAAGAGTTTTAAGATGCTTCTTCTCACATTTCCGCGCCGATGGATGTGC
>DASWCG010000297.1:0-7865 GCA_036390175.1 Candidatus Acidiferrales bacterium
AAGAGGAAGTCCAAAGACTCGCCGGGTGAGCCGCCCGGCCCGGCTTTCCGGCCCCCTCGGTTCATCGCCCTGGAGGGTCCAATCCGCGTCGGTAAATCCACCCTCGCGAAGGTTCTTGCCGAGCGCCTGCACGCCCGCCGAGTCTTCGATTGCGAGGACAATCCATTCCTCTCCGATTTCTACAATGAAAAGCCGGGCGCCGCCTTCCGCGCGCAGATGTATTTTCTGATGGAACGCCACCGCCGCTTGCACGAAGCGCTCGCCGTGGAAGCTCCCGGGCCGGTGCTGGCGGACTTCCTGTTCGAGAAGGACAAGATCTTTGCCAACCTGAATCTCGACGACGAAGAATTGAAGCTCTACGACCGTTACTTCGAACGGTTTGCTGCCGAGCTTCGGCCACCCGACTTGGTTGTCTATCTCCAGGCCAAGCCGGAAGTTCTGCGGGAACGCATCGCCAAGAAGGGTGCTCGCGAAGAAACCCAGATTTCACCCGAATACCTCGAAGCGGTCGTGCGCGCCTACGAACACTTTTTCTTCCGCTACTCCGCTTCCGATCTGCTGGTCATCAATACTTCGGACATTGATTTCGTCAATCGCAACGCCGATCTCCAGCAACTCCTTCGCCGCCTCCAGGACCCCGTCAAAGGGACACAATATTTTCTTCCCCTCGGACAAGGCTGACCTCCCCCTTGACACCGTGAATCTCCCCGCTGGTTTTGAGTAACAAATCCCGGCCTGCTGCGTCCTACCAATCAGGCGTTCGTGACTATAATAGTCAGGGGTGTCGCCGGGGGTGAACATGTTCGAGACGTTCTGGCAAGACCTGCGCACCGGGGCGCGAGTGTTGCTCAAAAGCCCAGGTTTCACGGTGGTGGCGATTTTGTCTCTCGCCCTGGGAATCGGCGCCAACACGGCAATTTTCACGATTATCAACGCCGTCTTTCTCCATCCTCTGCCGCTCGAGGAACCCTCGCGCCTGGTGGAGGTTTTCACCCACGATACCAAGACGGTGAACGCCAACGTGACCTTTCAGCTTACAGGCTCCTCCCTCCCCAACTACAACGATTACCGCGACCAGAACACGGTCTTCTCGGGTTTCGCCGCCGCGACGAACTTTGCCCTGCCCCTGAATTGGGGCGGCCAGACGGAGCCACGGCAGTTGAACGGCTACCTCGTCTCCGCGAACTTTTTTGATGTGCTCAGCGTGAAGGCTTTCCGGGGCCGCACGTTCTTTCCCGACGAGGATAAGAAGGTGGGCGCCAATACGGTCGTGGTCATGAGCTACGGGCTTTGGGCACGGCGCTTCGGCGCCGATCCAGGTTTGATCGGCCAGACCATCATGTTGAACGCCACGCCCTACACGGTGATTGGCGTTGCGCCGCCTAACTTCAAGGGACCTCTCGCGATTGCTCCTCCTGACGTTCTGTGGATTCCCATCAGCATGCGCGATTACGTCCTTTCCGGCCCGGCCAAAGACTTCGAAAACAACCGGCGCTTCCGCTGGCTTTCCATGATTGGCCGGCTCAAACCGGGCGCCACTCTGAAGCAGGCCGAAGCAGCCTTGAAAACCATCGCGGCCGCGCTGGAAAAGCAGTATCCCCGCGAAAATCAGGGCCGCACCGTCGAACTCGCGCTTTTGACCGACTCCGCCCTGGGGATCAACAACCGGCAGCAGTTCACGCTCGCCGGCGCGGTTCTGATGAGCGTGGTCGGACTCGTCCTGCTGATTGCCTGCGTCAACCTGGCCAATCTGCTCCTAGCCCAGGCGGCCAAGCGCGAGAAAGAGATGAGCATCCGCGCGGCACTCGGCGCGGGACGCTTCCGCCTGGTGCGCCAGCTTCTCACCGAGAGCACGCTGCTTTCGCTCGTTGGCGGAGCCGCGGGCCTGCTGGTGGCCTATTGGGGCCGCGGCCTGCTGTGGTCCTTCCGGCCGCCGTTTCTCCCCGAGGGTTCAGTGGACCTTTCCTTCGATGCGCGCGTACTCGGATTCACCGCCGGAGCGTCGCTCCTGACCGGCCTTCTGTTCGGAATCATCCCGGCGCTCAAGGCGTCCGACCCCGACCTGAACGCCATGCTGAAAACCGGCGGCCGCGGCGGAACGCTCGGGTGGACCCACAACCGCCTGCGCAGTTTGCTGGTGATTTCAGAGATGGCGCTTGCGCTTGTGGCGCTGGTGGGTGCTGGGCTGTTTCTGCGCAGCATGCAGAATGCGCAGCAGATCAACCCCGGCTTCGAAACCAAGAATCTGTTCCAGTTCTTTTTCGACTTGGGCGCGCTCCGCTACGATGCCGCCCACGGCCAGCAATTTATCCATGAAGCCGTCGAGGGTGCTAAGTCAGTTCCGGGAGTGGCCGACGCTGCGGTAAATTCGGGCGGCTTGTTCGGTGCCGCCATTGCTGGCACCACCTTCCGCGAAGGTGAACAGACCAACCCCAATGACCGCGGCACTTTGGTTAACTATGACAACGTGACCCCCGGCTACTTCAATACCATGCGCATTCCCCTCCTGCACGGCAGGGGATTCACTGAATTCGATCGCGAAGGCTCCACCAAGGTCGCCATTATAAATGAGGTCATGGCCAGGATGATGTGGCCCGGCCAGGAAGCCCTCGGCAAGCGGTTCTACACTTTTGCCGATGCCCAGCCCTATGAGGTCATAGGAGTCGTCGGGAACACTGTCGTTCTGCAGATCAGTCAGGACCCTCAGCCAACCGCCTACGTACCGCTGCGCCAGCAGTATTCTGCGGTTGGCGCGCTCATAGTGCGCACCACGGGAAATCCCGAGGCCGTTCTCGAAACCGCGCGCAGGCAGGTGCAGCAACTCGACCGCAACCTTGCCTTCACGAACGCCAACACGGTCGGGCAGGTCCTCGACCAGGGCCTGTGGGCTCCACGCATGGGCGCGGTGCTCCTTGGCGTATTCGGGCTCCTGGCTCTGGCGCTCGCCAGCATCGGGATCTATGGAGTGATGGCCTACTCGGTCTCTCAGCGCACCAACGAAATCGGCATCCGCATGGCGCTCGGAGCGCGGCCTGAGCAGGTGCTGCGCCAGGTGCTGGCACAAGGAATGCAACTCGCGCTGATGGGCGCCGTCGCAGGAGTCCTCATCGCTCTGGCCCTGGGAAGCTTTGTTTCCGGGCTGTTGTTCGGAGTCAGCGGGAAAGACCCGCTCACCTTCGGCGCTGTTGCGCTGCTTCTCTCGGGCGTCGCAGCGCTCGCGTGCTATTTCCCCGCGCGCCGCGCCACGTGCGTGGATCCCATCGTCGCCTTGCGATACGAATAGCGCGTAGAATAGGTCGCGCCGGATCGGCGGCACGACGAGAAACGGACACCGGGAGCGTATCCGTGGTGAATCGAGTATTTTCCTTCCTCCTCGGAGTTCTGGCGGCACTGGCAGGCGTGGTGGCCCTCGCGTATGCGCTCAACGGGATCGCGGGCTTGCGGTTTTTCAAGGGAGCTTGGCTGGGGGAAGTGCTGGGGGTCCTCGTCCCGGGAGTGCTTTCAGCCAGTGCCTTCTACATGGCTGTCCGTCTCTTCAAATCAGGCCGTGCGTTTCGCGGTCCAAGCAAGCCGTGAGCAAGATACGGCAGATTACTTTCCGGCAGCGAACGAGTAGGCGTCGTCCAAGCCGTTTCCGCGGGCACCGGTGCGGCGGCGGATTTCGATTCCCAGGCGTTTGATTTTCTGATTGAGCGTCGAAAGCGGGATCTGGAATTTTTCGGCGGCTTCGGTCTGGTTCCAGCCGGTGCGCTCGAGCATGTCCACAATGATGCGCCGCTCGACCTCTTCCATGATCTGAAAGAGCGAAGGCTGCGAATTATCGGCTCCGGTTCGCGAGCCCGGTTCGCCGGGAAGCGCAGGGACGAATTCGGAGAGCTGCAAGCGCACGCCCCGGACAATTTCCTTGCTGCGAACGTTTTCCGGAAGCAAGTCCACGTCCATCATTTCCTGAGTCGAGAGCACGACAGCGCGCTCGACAACGTTTTCGAGTTCCCGCACGTTTCCCGGCCAATCGTAATCCACCAGGAGCTTCATCGCCGGAGACGTGAAGCGCCGCGGCGGCTTGCCGTTTTCCTGAGCGTAGCGTCCGAGGAAGGTGGCCAGCAGCAGCGGCACGTCTTCCCGGCGGTCGCGCAACGGCGGAAGCTGAATGGCGATGACGTTCAAACGGTGATACAAGTCCTCGCGGAAGCGCCCTTCCCGGACCAGGCTCAACAGATCCAAGTTCGATGCCGCAAGAATGCGCACATCCACCTTGATCTGCTCGGTGCCGCCGAGGCGCATGAATTCCCGCTCCTGAATGACACGCAGCAGCTTGGCCTGCGTTTCCGGGCTGATGGTGGAGATCTCGTCGAAAAAGATGGTGCCCTGGTCGGCGACTTCGAAAAGGCCTTTCTTGGAAGCGATGGCGCTGGTGAACGCGCCCTTCACGTGGCCGAAGAGCTGCGATTCGAGGAGGTCCACGGGAATCGAGCCGGTGTTCACCGGCACGAACGCCTTGTCGGCGCGCGTCGAGGTGGAGTGAATCGCTTTGGCGATGAGCTCCTTGCCCGTGCCGCTTTCGCCGTTGATCAGCACCGTCGAGCGCGAAGGCGCCACTTGGCTGACCAGGTCCAGCACCGCCAGCATCTTTTCGCTTTTGCCGATGATGTTCGGGAAATTGAAGCGCTGCTTGAGCGCGCGCTTCAGTTGAAGATTCTCGTCGCGCAGGCGGCGGGACTCGACTGCCTGCGCTACCTGCACCAGCAGTTCGTCGTTCGACCACGGCTTGGTGATGTAGTCCTGCGCGCCGCTCTTGAACGCGGCTCGCGCCATGTCAATCGAGCCGTAGGCGGTGATGAGCACTACCGAGAGAAACGGGTCGCGGCGGCGGATTTCACGGAGCAGTTCGAGCCCGTTGCGGTCGGGCAGGCTGACGTCCAGCAGCAGCAAATCGAACGGCTGCTCTTCGAGCTTGGCGAGGCCGGCGTCTCCGGTTTCGGCGCTGGCGACGCCGTAACCCTCCGAGGACAGCAGCATCTCGAGGCCTTCGCGAATCTCCGCTTCGTCGTCTACAACCAGGATCGATCCTTTATGCATGGACCGCCTTTCTCGCCACAGGGAACTCCAAGTGGAACGACGTGCCTTTCCCCGGGGTCGAGCGCACATCAATTCTCCCGGCATGTTCTTTGATGATGCCGTAGCTTACCGAGAGGCCCAGCCCCGTCCCGCGCCCGCTGCCCTTGGTGGTGAAAAACGGGTCGAAGATGCGGTGAACATTTTCGCGCGGGATTCCGGCCCCGGTGTCGGTGATTTCGACTTCGATGCTGCCGTTCTGCGAGCCGGTACGCACTTCCAGAATCCCGCCGGAGGGCATGGCATCGCGCGCGTTCAGGAACAGGTTCAGGAAGACCTGCTGCAGGCGGTTGGCCGAGCCCAGCACCGCCGGCAAGTCGTCCTGGAGATGCTTGATGACGTTGACGCGCGAAGTCTTGAACGGATGCGCCGCGAGCGACAGCGTTTCCTCGACCACCTGATTGAGGTTCACCGGAGCGAACTCCGCCGCGCCGGTGCGCGAAAAATTCAGCAGATTGTTGACGATTTCACTCGCCCGGAACGTCTGCTTGACGATCTTCTCGATTAAGGTATGGCGCGGGTCATCTCCCGGAAGCTGGCGCGCCAGCATTTGAATGTGATTGGAGATCACGGCGAGCGGCGTGTTGACCTCGTGGGCCACGCCTGCGGCCAGGAGCCCAAGCGACGTCAGCTTCTCATTCTGGATCTTTTGCTCCTGCACCTGCTCGCGCTGCGTCACGTCGTCCAGCAGGATCAACCGGCCGATGCGCTCACCGGTCTTGCTGACCAGCGGCGTGATGGAAACGTTGACCAGCAGGGGTTTTCCGGCGCGCTGCAGCCGGAGTTTGTAAACTCCCGTCACCCGCTCCTGTGACTCGCGCGAGGCGATCTCGGCCACCAGATCCTGCGGCAGCACCTCCGCCAGTTTACGGCCCACGGCGTCCTGACGGGAAACGCCAATCAGGTCTTCGAGCTGGGTATTCCAGGACTCGACGCGGCCTTCGAGGTCCACCGTCAGCACGCCGACACTGAGCGATTCAACGATGTTTTCGCTGAAGTCCTTCAACCGCTCGATCTGGACGGCCTTCTGTTCGAGCGAGCTATAGAGCTGCGCGTTGTCAAGCGCGATGGCGACGTAACCGGCGATCGTGAAAAGCAGCTCGACGTCGTCGCTCGAAAGAAAATCACCGTCCACGGTCTTGCCCAAGCCCAGCACCGCAACCGTGTGCTCGCGGATGCGGCAGGGGATGAAATAATTCAAGTCAAGCTGTTCCAGGCTTCGACGGGCCGATTCTGACTCTTCGCGCGCTGCGCGCGGCGACTCGTAAAAGAGGTAGCCCCGGGCAAGTTCCGGACGATCCGGCCGCAGGAAACTCAGATCGAGCGCGTCATGAAAACGGATGCCCATCGAGCGCACCAGACGAAGCCGGCCGGTCTGGCCCTCCTCGATAAACACGGCGACGCGGTCCACCAGAAGCGTCTGCGAAAGACGGTCCATCACCGACCCAAGCATCGGGTCGAGACGCACTTCGTTCGTCAAGGTCCGGCCGAATTCGATCAGCGTCCGCCGGTAGTTCAAGCGGTCGCGGTAGAAGAAGCGGTCCAGGCGGGATTGCGTCCAGTCGCGGAACGGCTGGAACAAAAAAGCCGCAACCATGATGGCGACAATTTCGCCGGCAACTCCGCTCGGCACAGCCGCGTGGAACACCCAGCCAATCAGGCCGACGAATCCGAAGTACACGCCGACGACGCCTGCGGTGGCCGCTGTGTACGCCAGGCCGCGCTTGAAGATAATGTCCACGTCCATCAGGCGGTAACGAATGATGGCATAACCGAAGCACAGCGGAATGAGCACCAACGTTAGAGCGGAATAGTTCATCCACGCGCGCAGGTTGATGCCCGCCAGGAAGGGCAGGATGTTGAACAGGAGATAGGGCGCCGTGCCTGCAAGCGTTCCCCTCGTAAGCCATTTCAACTGCTGTCGCAAGACACCGGAGGGCGCGCGGCGGTAGTTGAAATAAAAGATGAATCCGGCAGCCAGGAAACACGCGCCCAGAAAACCCAGCTCAAGCTGGGCGAGAACTAGGCGCGACCCCGGCCAGGCCAAAAATCCGAGGGCGCTCGTAGCCACAAGCAAATGGACCGTCAGCAACGTCGCCGGAACCGCATATACCGCGGCGACCTTCCCCGTGGAATGCAGGCGCGATTCAGCACGCTCGGGGAAGACCAGGGCAAAGTGCAGCAGCAATGCGGGAGCCAGCAACGTCGCAACAATGTTGGACCAATAAACTATCCAGTCGAAGGCATCCAATTTTCCGGAGTAGTGGAAGGAATATAGGATGAACGACACCAAACAGAAGACGTAAAAGTGGATCGCCCGCGGGGCGTTCCAGCGCCGGATGAAAATAAACAGTCCGATGAACAAATAGAGTAACCCGACCACACGGAGGGGGTTCTCGATGGAGGTTGGCTTGGCCGCCGGGGCGGTTACCAACGAGGTTTCAAATTCGAGTCCGTGCCGGTTCAGGCGGTAGCGCACCTGGGCCCACAACCCGGCACGCCACAGGCGCCGGGTGACTTGCGTTGCGGTATGCACCTCGGCACCGTTGACTGCGACCAGGTGATCTCCTGCCTTGACTCCGGCGCGTGCTGCCGGCGCGTCCGGGGCAACATGCCACGCCTCAACTCCCTGTGCAGAGTCCCACCAGGTGACGCCATCGTCCGGAGTCTCGTAGCGGTTACGCTGATCGAAGTTCAGAATGGCGAAAATTACTGCGGCCAGAGTGGCCAGCGCCAAAACCACCGCACCG